>PACM01000007.1 GCA_002700125.1 Dehalococcoidia bacterium | reverse complement strand
TTGGTTCATTTACTGTCACTGACATGGCAATAGGAGTAAGTGGATTATCTATTACTGGTTCATTAGGAAGTTTAACAATAACGGATATGCAAGTTGGACTTTCCGGATTTGAAATCAGTGGCACTTTAGGTTCAGGGGGAGTATCCCCACTAGGTTATAAAGATGTTGACATCACCGGCTATACTGCATATACAGATATAGAACACACAGCTTAAGGAGAAAATTATGGCATCAAATTACACAGCACTCGGCATTCAGCTCATGACCACTGGCGAAAAAGCCGGTACATGGGGAACATTAACAAATACAAACTGGGACATCATAGAACAGATTGCCGGTGGCTATGTTTCAATAGCTATAACATCAACTCCTACTACTTTAGCTGTAGCTGATGGAACATCCGGTGATACCAACCAAGTTGCACACAGAGTTATAGAATTTACCGGGTCAATTGGTGAAAATACTGTAGTAACAATTCCTTTAGACGTTCAAACTTTTTATATAATTAAAAACTCCTCATCAGGTGCTTACACAGTTGAATTTAAATATGTCACTGGTTCAGGTTCAAGTGTTACCTGGGCAACTGGTGATAAAGGAACTAAACTTATTTATGCAACAGCGAACGATGGTACTAATCCAGATATCGTTGATACTGGATTTATGGCTAATCTTGTTGATGACACTTCTCCACAATTAGGGGGAAACTTAGATACTAATGGAAGCGATATAGTTTCAACTGGTGGTGCTCATATTGATATAATTCCAGATACAACAGGCAATGTTAATCTTGGAGCAGATACAGTTCAAGTGGGTGACAATAATGCTAACGCAACCGTCACTACACAAGGAACTGGAGATTTAATTTTAAACACAAACAATGGCACAAATTCAGGAACTATTACAATTGCTGATGGCGTTGATGGAAACATCAATATTGCTCCCAATGGATCCGGAGAAGTACAAGCCGGTGGTTCTGTAGTTAAAAATGCAGGCACAGAAACTATTTTTATTCCAGCACAAGCAATGTTTGGTCCAACAACAAATGGAGCTGAAGCCGCTGCCGTTGAAACGACAGCAACTCGACCTGAACTAAAAGTTTTAGATTTTGATGCAAGTACAGCTGAATATGCACAGTTTTCCATCGCGATGCCTAAATCATGGAATTTAGGTACAGTGACCTTCCAAGCTTTTTGGAGTCCGAGCAACACAGATACAGGAAACGCCCTTATTGGTCTTCAAGGTGTCGGTGTCGCGAATGATGATACATCAGACATAGCTTTTGGAACAGCTATCGATGTTACAGACGCAGGCGGCGGTGCTGTTGAAGATGTATTAGTTAGTCCAGTGAGTGCTGCAGTAACAATTGCAGGAACTCCAGCGGACGATGATTATACGTATTTTCAAGTCGTTAGAAATGCAACAGCAGGTGGCGACACGTTCACCGGTGATGTAAGATTACTAGGAATTAAATTATTCTATACAACAGACGCTGCTAACGACGGCTAAAATTTATAGGAGGAAAGAAATATGTCTTTTGGTTATAAAGTTTTAGGCTTCGGATCAGGTGGTAGAGGAGCCGTAAAAGAATTAACTGCAGATTATTTAATAGTAGCCGGTGGCGGCGGCGGTGGCGGATATTACCAAGCTGGCGGTGGTGGCGGCGGAGGTGGATTGCGTAGAACGTATTCTAATCCTTGTGCTGCATCAGTAATATTCACAGACGAAGAACTTCCTATTAGGGTAACAATCGGTGCAGGTGGAGCAGGAGCATGTAAATGTTCTCCTCCAGCTGTGCACAGCGGAACTAATGGTGGCGACACAACCGTAACAACAGTTAACACTGGCCCAGGTACACCCGAAACTTTATCAGCTTTAGGAGGCGGAAAAGGTGGTGGGTGCGGCTGCTCCCAGTGTGCAGGTGGTACTCCAGGCGGTTCAGGTGGCGGAACAAATCACGCAGGTTTAACTGGAGGAACAGGAAATGTTCCTGCAATTCCAACTGCACAAGGAGGCCCTCAAGGCTTTGCTGGCGGAAACTCTAATGGTGGCCCCCTTGACTATGGATCAGGCGGCGGTGGCGGTGCCACAGCGATCGGAAACAATGGTTCACCTCATCCTCACCAAGGAGGAAACTCTGGTGGTGGCCCCGGAGGCGCTGGAAGACCGGTAGCAATTTATCCTGGATTTCCAGGAGGAACTACTTACGGCGGCGGCGGCGGTGGCGGCGGCTGGTTTGGAGGACCTTCAGGTACTGGAGGAGCAGGTGGTGGTGGAACCGGTGCAGTTAGCGGAAACCCAGGCACAGCCAATCTTGGCGGCGGCGGTGGAGGCAATGCATATACCCCAGGCGCTTGGAATGGTGGTAACGGAGGAAAAGGATTCTTCGTTATGAGATTTCCAACAGCAAGTAAACCCGCGACATTCGGAGTTGGTGGAGGCGGCGCTATAGCAACATGTGGTACTGATACAATCGCTTACTTTACAGATACAGGAACCATAACTTTATAAGATGGCTTATTTTGCAAAAATTGAAAAACAAACCGATCCCTTTGATGATTCTAATGAGGATTATTGGGTAGTTACAAATGTTGTAGCAATATCTAATGATACTCCTCTTGCCGTTGGTAAATTAGGAGATCATACTGGACATGTTCAAGGCGAAGACTATTGCCGTAAATTATTTAAAACAGGAACATGGAAACAAACTTCATATAATACAAGAAGAGGTACTCATTACCAATCAGATGGGACGATTTCTGAAGACCAATCATTAGCTTTGCGTGCAAATTATGCAGGTATAGGAAAAATTTATAATCCAGCAAAAGATGTATTTATAGATGCTCAACCTTTTGCTTCTTGGTCTTTAAGTGCTCAAAATGTTTGGACAGGACCTATCGCATATCCTACGGTTACAACGTATATTTCTGATGATGGTTTAAGTACTGAAAGAGTTTATAGAATTCGTTGGAATGAAGCTGGCCAAAAATGGACAGCTGTAAAAACAGACCCCCCACAAGATTTTAAAACTTCTCTTGATAGTGTACATGAAAAAGACAACAATCCTCAAGGAACAGTGGATTGGAATCCTGCTACTTTCGCTTGGGATGCTGTTTAAAATTTTTCCCCAAACTTTTATTACACTCCCAGAAAATGTAGGACTCATTCTTTTCAAGTATGAGGCTCCCGTATCAATTCCAGGGGCTATGGCTTTACTTCGCCAAATATGATAGAAAGATAAAAATAAAGGAAAAAGATATGCGTATTATTAAAGGAGTAGAATATGAACTCTTAACGGAAGCAGTTCAGAGTTCTTATAAAGAAGAAACTAATGGATATGTTCTTACCTGTGAGATAGGGGTTCATGAAGGAAATGGGTCTCAAATCATGTTAGAAGAAGGTCGCAAGAAATTTCAAAATTTTCATCACCTAGGCATTGATCCTTACGGAAACATACAGGCCGGTGTAAGTAACAAAGTTAAATGGAATACAAAAAAAGATTTAATTGATTATTTAGAATTTCATTTGTTAGAAATGGCCGATACGGAGTATATGGATAAATATCGCAACGGCTTTATTATTTATGATGAAAAACCACACCTATTAAATCGATATACCTGCGTTCATTTTGATGGACCACAACGAACGACCGATGTTTTAAGAGAAGTTATGTTCTTTTGTCATCGCGCACATCTAGGAACAACCTTTTGTTTTAATGATTACAAAAGATATAAGATGGATATAATAGTTAATCTTTGCTCTGTTTATGGTTTTAGAGTCTTGAATAAAGGAAGACGTCGTTACAGTCTTATAAAAGAACACGGAGCAACAGGATGAATCTAAAATATTATTATTGGTACTTTAATAAAATTATTCCAGAGCGTATTTGTGATGAAATATTAAAATTAGGATTGTCGCGTCAACATAGAATCGCTACCACAGGGGAGATTAAAGAAGAAAGTTTAAGGGGAATGTCTAAAGAAGCTAGAACTCAACTCAAAGCATTAAAAAAGAAAAGAGATTCTTATGTCGTCTGGCTAGAAGAAAGATGGGTTTGGAATTTACTTCAACCTTGTGTCCGGATCGCTAATCAACAGACGGGATGGAATTTTGAATGGGATTACTCTGAGCCTTGTCAGTTTACTAAATATCATAAAGGTCAATATTATGGATGGCATTGTGATTCTTGGGACAAGCCTTATCATGCTCCTGGAAAACCTACCCATGAGAAAATCAGAAAACTAAGTACCATTTTAATGCTTTCTGATAAAAAAGATTATACGGGTGGGGACTTAGAAATGAATCCCCGACAGTATGATCCTGAAAAAAAAGATCAAGTTAAGAACCAGATTTTAAAAGTAAAAGAACTTCAAGAAAAAGGAAGTCTGGTTGTCTTTCCTTCTTTTGTTTGGCATCGAGTCACTCCTGTTACGAAAGGTATCCGGTATAGTGTCCCTGCCTGGCATTTAGGAAGCCCGTGGAAATAAATGGCTCTTAATCATCCTTTATATTGGTGGGAATCACTTTACAATCCTCAGGAAATAAAAAAAATTAATACTCTATTAAAAAGGGATCTCATATCTACGCGAGCTCAACAAGGGGCTGATGGAGTCATTAAGACTTCTAAAGTGAAAGGAGTTCCATGGAAAAAAGCCAAACCTTATTTAAATAAATTTTATGAATCCACACTTTTTAGAAACAATTATGCTTTTGGGTTTCAATTATTTTCTTTAAATGAAGAAGAACATCTTATCTATAATGTTTATTCTTCGGGAAGTGAATATGGCTTTCATCAAGACGGTACTAAAGAGGGAGCCAGCGATATTAAACTAACAGCTCTTCTCAATCTTTCCGATTCTTCGTATGAAGGAGGAGACTTAGAACTTCAAATAAATACAACGGTTAAAGTTCCAGAGCTTAATGTGCCGGGCAACCTAGTTATTTTCCCTTCTTTTATTTTACATCGTATTACGCCTGTGACTAAAGGAACACGAAAATCTATAGCTATGCTTTTATTGGGACCTAGATTTAAATGATTAAAGAAATACGCTACCATTATTAATAATAGTATGGTAAAACCTGTACAGAAATAACAAAAGGAGTAAGATATACAGTACCAATTTGATACGTCTGATATGCAAATTAAAAAGAATCTTTTACCGGCTAGATATTTTAATAAATTAAAACATTTAGTTACAGGTAGTGCTTTTCCTTGGTATTTTACTAACCAAACTGTTTCCTATCCAGGTGTAAAAGAAGATAAGCATTTTATGTTTGTTCACGTCTTATATAATACGATCCCTCCTGCTCCTATTTCACACCTCTTCAAAGAGTTTGAACCTATTCTTTATTTTCTAGATTTTCCAATCAAAGAATTATTGAGAATGAAACTTAATCTTTATACGAATCAAAATAAAAAAATAAAACATGTCCGTCATACGGATGTATATGATGAAAAAAATAAACCAAGAGAAAATGTTACTCTTTCTATATTAAATTTTATAACTTGTAATGGTGGAACAATAATTAAAGACAAAAAATATCCATCCAATGAAAATGAATTATTAATTTTTGACAATTTAAACAAACATTCTGGAGTAGTACAGACAGATACTCCCACTAGAATAGTTTTAAATATAGTAACGATATGAAAAAGATTGTAATCGTAGGAGGGGGAACAGCAGGCTATATGACGGCCGCTACTTTATTAAGTGAGTTTCCAGAAAAAGAAATTACTTTAATAGAACCAGCCGATATTCCTACTATAGGAGTTGGAGAAAGCACAGTGGCTGGGGGCCAAGGGGGATTTAGTGGCATTCTACACTGGCTAAGAATGGTAAATATTAAAGATGAAGAATTCATGCCTCATACCGATGCTGTTTATAAACATAGTATTGCATTTGAAAATTGGTATCGCAAAGATTCAGGACGCTTTCATTATCCTTTCGGTCAACCTTATCTAGAAGGAAGTGAACTGGCCCTTAAAGACTGGCATCTTAAAAAATTAAAATACCCTGAGACACCTACCCGTGACTATGCTGACTGTATGTATCCAGGCATGGCATTAATCAATCAAAACAAATCTATGTTTACTGATACTTTTAGCAGTGCTCATGGACGAGCAAGGTTAGAAGAAGACCCTTATCTTCATGAGGTGCAACTTTTGTCTCATTACTCTTATCAATTTGATGCTGCTAAATTTGGAAACTGGCTAAGAGATAAGTATTGTAAAGCCCGTTATCCTGATCGTTTTACTCATTTTGTATCCAAAGTACAAGTCGTGCGCACGCGAGAGGATGGGGAAGGCGGAATTGAATATTTATTTTTAGAAGGAGGACAACAAGTTTATGCAGATTTATTTATTGATTGCACAGGCTTTAGAGCGCTTTTAATAAACAGTAAAATGCATGTACCTTTTATTCCTTATGATCATATTTTTCCGAACAATAAAGCATGGGCCACTCGAATTCCTTACACCAATCCCAATAAACAAATTGTAAACTATACCAACTGCACTGCTATTGAAAATGGTTGGGTGTGGGAAATTCCTTTATGGTCCCGAATGGGAGCAGGCTATGTATTTTCGGATAAATTTATTTCTTCAGAAGATGCTTTAAAAGAATTTAAACAGACCCTTGTTAAAAAAGGATATCAAAAAGTTGAAGACCTAGAATATAATCTCATTCCAATGAAGTGTGGTATTCAATCAAAACTCTGGGTGAAAAATGTATGCGCTATTGGATTAGCTGCAGCGTTTATTGAACCTCTCCAATCTAATGGCTTACAAAGTATGCATGAATTTTTATTTAACTTAACTCGAATTTTAGAACGAGGACACATCAGTCAATGGGATCGAGATGAGTTCACAGCTAAATGTCATAGCGATTTTGATCGTTTTGTCATGGGGGTTTCATTACCTTATGCACTTTCTCATCGAGATGATACTGACTATTGGAAAGCTCTTCAAAAGAAAGACTGGTCTTCTTTACTTTCTTATACCAAAGGCCAGCTCTCTGGATTTTTAAAAGAACCTTTTTCAAAAAGACATACTGACTTTAACTATGGCCAGGCCAATAATCTTACCAATTGTATGGCGGTAGGCCTCAATTGGAATCCTCTTGATTCTCATACTCTTAAGTATAAATTGGCTCTTTCAAGTTTAAAGACAGTGGAGTCGCGTAAAGATAAGTTAGACGAAAGAAAAAAAAGATGGAATAAAGAAGTAAAAAATTTTCCAACTCCTTACGAATATTTACGGAAAAGGTTCCATGCATAAACTCGAGTATTTTTCAACTCCTCTGTGGACTGAATATAAGCCAGAATTTGTAAAATTATTAAACAAAGCAAGTAATGAATATATTAAAGCTGCGCGTAAGAGAGATGAAAAAAGTATAAAAAAAACCAGGGATTTTGGGATGGCTCATCACTCGAATCCTATAACGCAGGATAAGCGCTTTGTAACATTCAGAGATTATGTTGGGCAAAAATCTAGAGACTTTTTAGATTGGCAGGGATTTGATATGACAAAATACGTTACGATGTTTTCTGAAATGTGGGTGCAGGAATTTTCTAAAAGAGGAGGAGGTCATCACTCAGCCCATCATCATTGGAATCAACATGTTTCAGGTTTTTATTTTTTAAAATGTTCAGATAAAACATCTTTTCCTATCTTTCATGATCCTCGAGCCGGTGCGATAATGACAAAATTACACCAGAAACAATTAGATTCAGTGACATATGCAAGTGAACTGGTACATTTTAAACCGAAGCCTGGAACATTGATTATTTTTCCAGGTTATGTAGAACATGAATATGCAGTAGATCATGGTATAGAACCCTTTAGATTTATTCATTGGAATATTCAGGCTGTACCAAAAGAAATGGTTAAAAATGTCGTTTAAAAAAAATAAATATAAAGTAGTAAGACAAGCGATTACTAAACAATTAACTGATTTTATTTTTCATTACTTTCAAAATAAAAGAAGAGTGTCCAAAATATTATTTGATAGCAGATATATTTCCCCTTTTACTGAGTACTGGGGTACATGGGATGACGGACAAATTCCTAAAACTTATTCTCATTATGCAGATGGTGTCTTCGAAACCTTATTAGAAGGGTTGCATGAGCGTGTAGAAAAAGAAACGGGATATAAACTCTATCCTTCTTATTCTTATGCCCGTATTTATAAGAAAGGAGATATTCTTAAACGACATAGGGATAGAGATGAATGCGAAATTTCTGGTACCATTCATATTGGAGGGGACACTCAATGGCCTATTTATCTTTCAGAAAAATCTAATCAACCCGGCAAAAAAGTTATACTCGCCCCAGGGGATTTATTACTTTATAAAGCCTGTGATCTAGAACATTGGAGAGAACCTTTTGAAGGTAATACTTATTGTCAGGGGTTTATTCATTATACGGATTCTACTCAACCTAATGCTCTTAAATTAAAATATGATGGAAGAGTATGCCCGGGTCTTCCTGCATGGTTTAAAGACAAGAAAGTAAAAGGTTTTAGGTGATAGAACCTATTATTTTTAAATACCCTTTAGCTTCTACTCTTAATCCTCAATTACAAGTAGCTATTCAAACTTCTTTAGCTGCTCGTTTAGGAGGAGGAAAACATTTAGGGGGAAGAAGAACCAATTTTAATTTCCATCATAAAAATATTCCGGCTCTTAATACACTAGTTAAATGGCTCGAGGGTTTATTTACCGAGGTTGGCAAGCATTTTTCTTTACCCCGATTTGATCAGCCTTCTTATTCGTTTACCCTTAAAGATTGTTGGGGAATCATTTATGATAAGGACTCTTGCGTCATCGAACATAATCATTTTCCATATGCTTTTTCTTTTAGTTACTATGTAGCTTCTCCTCCGGGTACTTCACCCCTTATAGTTAACGGGCAGTCCCATCATCTGAAGGCAGGGGACTGTATTTTTTTCCCGTCGCTTTATTCTCATGAAGTAAAACCAAGTCAAAAAGAAGGTCGAACCGTGATCATTGGCAACGCTTTTTGGGTTATGTAATAAGTTGATCTCCTCAAAAATATAGTATATTTGTATTTTAAACGGATTTTCTATGCTACAAAAAGTAAACTTTTTACCAGGATTCAATAAACAAGTTACAGCTACCGGCGCCGAAGCACAATGGACGGGGGGAGACTATGTCCGTTTTAGATATGGTACCCCTGAAAAAATAGGAGGCTGGGACCAGTTAGGAGAAGATAACCTAACCGGAGCTGCTCGAGCCCTCCACCATTGGGACGATAATGCAGGTATTAAATATGCTGCTATAGGAACTAACAGAATTTTATACGTCTACTCAGGAGGACAATATCATGATATTCATCCTTTACGTACTACAATAGCAGGTTGCGATTTTACCAGCACCACTTCTGACACTGCAGTCACCGTTACTTTTCCAAGCCCACACGGGTTAGTGGATGATGACATTGTTAAATTTGATGGAGTGAGCGGAGTCACAGCCGTAGGATCAACTTATACCGATGCTTCCTTTGAAGATATTCTATTTATGGTGACGTCAGCACCGACTGCAACCACGATTACCATTACCATGGCATCAGCAGAATCCGGAACTCAATTAAGTAATTCAGGTTCGGCTTCCGCTTTGTGTTATGTAACCGTAGGACCTGCTCAAGAAGTGGGTGGTTATGGTTTTGGAACAGGAACTTATTCTGGATCCGCTTCAGGAGCAGCGACTACTACTTTAGTAACCACACTTCCTGATGATGCGACCACTAATGTTGTCCTAACTGATTCAACTGCTTTTCCTACTTCAGGAGAAATTAGAATAGGGACTGAGGATATTTCTTTTACAGCTAATGATACCACTACAGGAACTTTAAGTGGAGGAGCACGTGCGGTAAATGGAACCACTCGAGCGGAGCATACTGGAGGAGCCACGATAACTAATATTTCAGATTATGTTGCCTGGGGCGAAGCATCCTCAGCCGACTATACGATTGAACCAGGACTCTGGGTTCTGGATAACTATGGAACTAAACTCATGGCTCTTATTTATAATGGAGCATGTTATGAATGGGATGCAGCTGCTTCGAATCCAACAGCGAATCGAGCAACCGTTATTTCAGGAGCACCCACTGCTTCCAGACATATGTTAGTGTCTCCGGTTGATCGTCA
Organism: Dehalococcoidia bacterium; assembly: GCA_002700125.1. GTDB lineage: Bacteria > Chloroflexota > Dehalococcoidia > Lucifugimonadales > Lucifugimonadaceae. The sequence goes on along the minus strand of PACM01000007.1, from coordinate 885 downwards.
CTTAATTTTTTTAGGAACTGAAACCACGATTGGTGATACAACTACCCAAGACGACATGTTTATTAGGTGGTCGGATCAAGAAAGTACCAGCGACTATACGCCTTCCGCAACCAATACGGCAGGAACTCAACGATTAGCCAATGGTTCCCGGATCATGGGTGCTATTCGAGGTCGAGATGCTATTTATATCTGGACCGATGCAGCCATCTTCTTGATGCGTTTTGTTGGTCAACCTTTTACCTTTTCTTTTGAACAAGTCGGAACGAACTGTGGACTCATTGGTAAGAATGCCTGTATGGAAGTTGATGGTACCGCTTTTTGGATGTCTGAAAATGGATTCTTTCAATACGCAGGTCAACTTCAATCGATGCCATGTCTAGTAGAAGACTATGTGTTTGATGATCTTAACACCGTATCAAGAAATCTTATTAATTGTGGTTTGAATAATCTTTTTGGAGAAGTGAATTGGTTTTATTGTAGTGATGGTTCTAATGTTATTGATCGAGTCGTGACTTATAATTATTTAGAATCCGTGATGCTTAAAAAACCTATATGGTATACCGGTTCTCTACCCAGAACGGCCTGGGAAGATTCAGAAGTCTTTGCTAAACCCCATGCCTGTTATTATACGACCAGTGATAATGCATCCTTTGATGTTGTAGGTAACACGGATGGAACAAGTATTTATTATGAACATGAAACAGGAACGGATCAAGTGAATGCCGGAGGAGTGATTACAGCTATCACTGCTAATGTTCTTTCAGGAGATTTTGACATTACCCAGAAAAGAGCGGCCCAAGGACAGCTCATAGGATCTCCAGATCTCAGAGGAGACGGGGAATATCTTATGAAGATCAGAAGATTTATTCCTGATTTTATTAGTCA
>PACM01000006.1 GCA_002700125.1 Dehalococcoidia bacterium | reverse complement strand
TTTTCTCGATGGAACCTCACAGTAAACTGCCTAAAGGTAGATATCTAGACACAAGGTTTTGGAGTAATGGCATGCCTAGATTTTTAAATCATTCCATGCAAATTCATGTGATGCACCACATGTACCCCAATATTTGTCATTTTGATGAACCCAAAGCTATTGAAGCACTTTTACCATTTATGATCGAGAGAGGTATCCCCGAAGCAGACAAAGTACCTGAAAGAGTTAAATTTAATCCTTTATTGACTAACTTTTCTAGCTGAAGCCTTAACCCTTTTAATCAAATATCTTACCTGGGTTAAGAATGTTATTTGGATCAAGACTCTTTTTTAGCTTTTTCATTAATTTTATTTCTTCTTCTGTTTTAGACACGGTTAAGTAAGATTTTTTTTCTAGTCCAATACCATGTTCTGCAGAAACAGAGCCTTTAATAGCTCTCAGTGGTTCATAAACACACTCTTCCATTAATTTAATAGCTTTTTTCTCACCTGATCCAACTGCCGTTATTATGTGCAAGTTACAGTCAGCTAAATGTCCGAAAACCGTACAATGGAATTCCTTCCAATGTTTTTTTAGGTTAGCTCTTACTTCTTTTATATAAGCTTCCATGCTGTTAATTGGTAAGCTGATATCAAATATTTTAATGGGACCGTATTGAAATTGCTGTTCGACGTCATCTCGAATGCCCCAAAGCCTTCTTCTGTCTTTTTCATTCTGGGCTATGACAGCATCTAGGATTATATCTTTTTTCAAAGCTGCTTCTAAAAGTCCATTAAAGTGTTGGGTGTCTACAACTTGATTAAATCCTGAGTATTCAACAAGAATATAGAAAGGATAGTTTTGTGGAATAGGGGGATTACTCAAAGCAGGAGGTGTGGTTACCAAAATATAGAATTCATTCCACATCACTTCAAAGGCAGTTAGATTACCAGCTAAACCAGAGTCTAAATGCTTTAGAATTTTTTTGACTTTGTCAAAAGAATCTGCTGCCAGCAAAGCTGTACATTGGCTGAGAGGCTTTTCTTGTAAGCGCAAAACTACTCTTGTTATTATCCCAAGAGTGCCTTCGCTGCCTATAAATAACTGCTTTAAATCATAACCAGTGTTATTTTTTATCATGCTGTTCATCGATGAAATAATAGTACCATCTGCGAGGACTGCTTCTAGGCCAAGCACTAAGTCTCTGGTCATGCCGTATCGAATAACTTTATTACCACCTGCATTAGTAGAAGCGTTTCCACCTATAGTGCAAGAACCTCTTGCTCCTAAGTCTAAAGGAAAATACATGCCTTCAGATTCAGCAGCTTCTTGAATAGCTTGTAATTTTGCGCCTGATTGTGAAGACAGAGTACGACCTACTGGGTCGATATCTTCAATTTTTATCATACGTTCGGTTGAGACTACAATTTCGTTACTTTTTGTAATAGCAGCTTGAGATAAACCGGTAAGCCCTCCATGAGGGACAACAGATAGTTTATTTTTGTTGCACAAAGCTAAAATTTCAGAAACCTCTTTAGTGTCTTTAGGTCTTACGATAGCTCGTGCAGCTATTGGTTTATCAATCCAGATTCCTGCTTTTCTTTCAGAAACATCCTTGCCTAGCAACAGCCCAGATTCTCCTGTTATATTTTTTATCTTATTGACTAAATTTGTTTCCATAATTTGTTTAATATCTTATTTCTGAGATGCCAAGACTAACATTATTTCTCCACCAGAATGTACTATCTATTACTAAGTAAATGAATGAGTACAAAGTTTATTGTTAAGATAAAGACATGGATACTATAGTATTAATTAATCTCTTTATCATAATGATAGCGCTAATAGCTTTGAGCTTAGATTTTTATAGGAACAAAGAAGGATACAATTCTTGGAAGGACTTTACTTGGTTTATTTTCTTTTTAGTTTTTCCTATAGGATTTATTTTTATTTATTTGGGTTGATTAAATACTTTTCACCTGTGGCTTGTTTCGCATAGACATTAATGTTTTCAGGTAACAAAACTTCGGCTAAAGAAATTTCTTTAGTGTAATGACTTGCAAAGGTCGTTTTGATTTCATCCACAACCTTTTGTTTAAGTTCTTTAAATCTTTCTGGTCCTATTCTCCCTATGAACGGTGTGAGAAGCCAACCTCCTAGGCCCCATGAAAAACCAAAAGATCGAGTTAAAGTTGTTGGAGACCTATCTAGCCCTCCATATATATAAACCTGTTTAAAAGTATTTGAGCCGTATCGATTGTATTCGGTAGCAGTTAAATTGGCAGCAACTTCCATAGCCGTGAGTATTTGACCAGATAGTTTTCCTCCCCCAGTAGCATCAAAGCCAATTGTTGCTCCAGTCTCTACCAAAGCTTTTATAAGATCATCCATAAAAGTCTCTAGAGAAGAATTACAAACAAATTTAGCACCTAGGCTAGTTAATAGGTCAACATGCGCTTCCTTTCTAACTATGTTAACTAAAGGTACATCTTCATTTAGACAAATCTTAATAAGCATCTGTCCTAGGTTTGAAGCTGCGGCTGTATGCACTAGTGCTTTATGGTCTTCCATCCTCATGGTTTCAACCATTCCTAATGCAGTAAGGGGATTCACAAAGCAAGAAGCACTTTCAGCAGGTGTTGTGCCTTCGTTCATAACAAAACAAGCAGAGGCCTTAACACATCTAAATTGGGAATACATTGAGCCTCCAGCCACACCCACTGTTTTTCCTATTAAATCTTCAAGATCTTCGCTACCTGCAGCTATTACTGTACCTCCACCTTCATTACCTACTGGTAGAGATTGATCTAAACGGGCCTCCACCATTCTTAAGAGGTTTTCAGGAATATCCATGGTAACTACAGCCTTTTCGCCATCACCAGAAACAGACATAGATGAGATATCAGAAGGACCTATTAGCAAACCTAAATCAGAGGGATTGATGGGAGAAGCTTCAATCTTGATCAGAACTTCATCTTTCTCAGGTTGAGGTACTTCACTGCCTTCAATGTTAATTAGCAATTTCCCTTCCTTTGTTACTTTTGATCTTATTTGTTTTGAAGTTTTTTCACTCATTTGTTCTCCTTTTATTGTGAGATTGGAAATTCATTTGTTACCCAAGCACTATACCCTCCGTTCATAGAATTAACATTTTTATACCCCATTTTACTCAGACTTTTAGCCGCTAAAGCTGACCTAAAACCACCTTGGCAGTAAAGAATTAATTCTGTATTCCTATCCTCTATATTAGATTCTATATCTCTTTCTATAATCCCCTTTCCAAAATGAAGAGAAGTTGGAATTCTGCCTTGGCTCCATTCATTATCCTCCCTAACATCAATAAGAATTATTTTATCTCCCTTGTCCAGTCTGCTCTTTACTTGAAATACATCTATTTCTGGTACATCTTTTAAAGCTTCCTCAACAAGGCTCAAGAACCCTTTAGCATGATCTTTCATAGAACTAGAACTATAAAGGTCTAGGCTTAAAGAATAAATTATTTTTTTATTTTTTTATATTGAGGACTTGATCAATCCAGGCACATTTGTAGTAACTGAAGAGAGACCCATCTTTCCATAGCTTTTTGCTTTGTCTATATCATCTACAGTCCAAACGTGGACTTTTTTCCCTTCTTTCAGAATTGGGTCAACGAAATCAGCTGTAAGATAAGAATGATTTTGAACTCCCACTCCATCAAGATTAGATTTAAAAAGTCTTTTTATAATTTCTTCATTAGCAACAGGTCCTTCTTCAAAATGAACTAAGAGATTTACAGAGTACTGATGAGCTGCCTGTTTTATTTTGGTTACCACCTCTTCATTGAAAGAGATAACAGTTATTTGATCATACTCTAACTTGCTTTCTTGAATGTCTCTAATCAACGGCTCAATGCTTTCTACCCCTTCCTTTACTTCGATAAAAATCTTCTTTTTTTTAGGTATTTTATCCAGTACTTCAGAAAGGGTAGGGATTGTTTCTCCTTTCCATCTTTTATCTTTCCATAGTCCAACATCAAGAGTTTTCAGGTTTTTAAGCTGAGTTTCAAAGATTAATATTTTGTGTCCCGCAGTTCTTAGAGTGTCTTTATCGTGAATACAAACAAGTTCTTTATCTTTAGTAAGTCTTACATCGACTTCTACACCATCAGCATTTTCAAAGAAAGCTAATTGGACAGCAGCTATGGTATTTTCAGGTGCTTTTTTTGATGACCCTCTGTGCCCTATTACCTCAACCATCAATCCCAGTTGAGGGCGCCTCCAGTTTGATACTCTATGACTCTTGTTTCAAAGAAATTCTTTTCCTTTCTTAAGTCCATAATTTCTGACATCCAAGGAAAAGGATTCCCAGCTTTAGGAAATTCTTCTGGCAGTCCTAGCTGAACTAGCCTTCGGTTAGCTATATAATTTAGATATTCTTCCATCATGGCAGCATTCATACCCAAAATCCCTCTAGGCATTGTGTCTTTAGCATATTCTATTTCTAGCTCCATGCCTTGGAGTATCATTCCCGCAGCCTGATCTTGCATTTCTTCATCCCAAAGTTGGGGATTTTCTAACTTGATTTGGTTGATCATGTCTATACCAAAATTGAGGTGCATGGATTCGTCTCTCAATATGTATTGAAACTGTTCTGATGTTCCCATCATTTTATTTCGATTCCCCATTGAGAGGATTTGGGTAAACCCACAATAAAAGAAGATGCCTTCTAGAACACAGTAAAATGCTATCAGATTCCTTAATAGCTTTTTATCCTGTTCCAATTCACCAGTTTTAAAGTTTGGATCGTCTAGCTCTTTTGTAAAATCTAAGGCCCAAGATGCTTTTCTGGCAACTGAAGGAACTTCTCTATACATGTTAAATAGTTCAGCTTCGTCCATACCAAGAGATTCAATAACGTATTGATAGGCGTGGGTATGTATAGCTTCCTCAAAGCTTTGTCGCAACAAGTACTGTCTACATTCAGGGTTTGTTATGTGTCTATAGACAGATAAGACAAGGTTATTAGCTACTAGGGAGTCAGCAGTAGAGAAGAAACCCAAACTTCTCGTGACTATCTTCCTTTCATCTTCTGAGAGTCCTTTCTCAGATTTCCATAACGCTACATCTGGGGTCATATTAATTTCTTGTGGCATCCAGTGATTTGCACATCCATCTAAATATTTTTGCCATGCCCAGTCATATTTAAAAGGAACTAGTTGATTTACATCAGCTCTACAATTAATCATGGCTTTTTGGTCTACATCAACTCTAGACCCCATTCCTTCCAATACATCTTCTCCTATTTGCTGATCAAATTGCTCAACAGCTCTTTTGGCTCTTTCTTGCCTATTCGATAAGTTATCTGTCGGAAGAGCAACTATTGGTTGTTCTTTTTCTTCTTTTACAGGAAAACCTTTAGGAGCTTCTGGCGTCTGCTCTTGAAGATCTTTCTTTACCAGCTTAGCTTCTTTATTATCATATTCTTCCCAACTAAACATATCCTTCTCCTCTAATTAATTATTGGCAAGCTTCACAGTCCTCATCTACAATGGAACAGGCCTCAAGTTCTTGTGAAGCTGCTGATACTGCATTCAATTCTCCAGTTTCAATAGTTGACTTTTCTGTTGTTGTTGCACCCCTTGACCTTAGGTAATAGGTTGTTTTTAGGCCCCTTTTCCAAGCCATTCTGTACATAATGTCTAGTTTTTTTCCATTGGGCTCGTCTATATATAGATTGAGGGATTGGCTTTGATCTATCCACTTTTGTCTCCTACTTGCAGCTTCGACTAGCCATCTAGGTTCCACTTCAAAAGCTGTGGCAAAAATAGCTTTAATTTCCTCAGGAACTCTGGATATTTCTTTAACACTCCCGTCGTAGTATTTTAGGTCGTTAACCATTACTGAATCCCATACTCCTAGTTCTTTAAGGGCGTTTACTAAATGTAGGTTGGTTACTGTAAATTCACCTGAAAGGTTAGATTTTACGTACAAATTTTGGTAGGTAGGTTCTATGGATTGCGAAACTCCTGTAATGTTCGCTATTGTTGCTGTTGGCGCTATAGCCATTACATTTGAATTTCTCATACCCTGTTTTAAGACTAACTTTCTTAAAGAATCCCAATCTAAGGTACTACTTTGATCTACCTCAGCATATTCTTCCCCCCTGTTTTCCTTCAAATAACTTACAGAGTCTATGGGCATAATTCCTTTGTTCCACAAGGATCCTTCATAAGAAGAATAAGTTCCTCTTTCTTTAGCCAGGTTACATGAGGCTTTGATTGCATAGTAGCTTACAGATTCCATTGACCTGTCTGCAAACTCTACTGCTTGATCTGAGGCATAAGGAATCTTAAGCATATATAGAGCATCATGAAAGCCCATAATCCCCAATCCAATAGGTCTATGTTTCAAATTTGAGTTTTCTGCAGCAGGCACAGCGTAGTAATTGATGTTAATTACATTGTCCAACATCCTAATCGCTGTGTTTATGGTTTTTTCTAGCTTTTCTTGGTTTAACTTTCCATCTTTTAGATGATGGGTGAGGTTCACAGAACCTAAGTTGCACACTGCTATTTCCTCTTGGCTTGTATTTAAGGTGATTTCTGTACAAAGATTGGAGGAGTGTACTACTCCGATGTGTTGCTGGGGTGATCTAAGATTACAGGCATCCTTGAAGGTTATCCAAGGATGACCAGTCTCAAAAAGCATAGACAACATTTTTTTCCAAAGTTCAGATGCTTCAACCTTTTTAAAAAACTTTATTTCGCCTGTCTGGGTTAGACCTTCATAATATTCATACCTTTCCTCAAAGGCTTTACCATATAAGTCATGTAGATCTGGAGCATCACTTGGAGTGAACAAAGTCCAAGGTTTTCCTTCTGACACTCTCTTCATAAAGAGGTCTGGGACCCAATTAGCAGTATTCATATCATGGGTGCGTCGTCTGTCATCTCCTGTGTTCTTTCTAAGCTCTAGAAACTCTTCTATGTCTATGTGCCAGGTTTCAAGGTAAGAACAAACTGCTCCTTTTCGTTTGCCTCCTTGGTTTACTGCTACCGCAGTGTCATTAACTACTTTTAAAAAAGGAACTACTCCCTGTGATTTACCATTAGTTCCCTTTATATGAGATCCTAGTGCTCTGACTGGTGTCCAGTCATTACCTAATCCACCTGCCCATTTAGACAGCATAGCGTTATCTTGAATGGCTCCGTAGATTCCATGTAGGTCATCTGGAACTGTAGTTAAGTAACAAGATGAAAGTTGAGAATGTATTGTTCCTGAATTGAATAGAGTAGGGGTGGAACTCATGTAATCAAATGAAGACAACAAATTATAAAATTCTATTGCTCTTTCCTCTCTGTCTTCTTCATTTATAGATAAGCCCATTGCCACCCTCATAAAGAATACTTGAGGTAGTTCATAACGAATACCATTCTTATGCAGGAAATATCTGTCGTAGAGAGTCTGCAATCCGAGGTAGGTGAAGTTCTTATCCTGCTCTGGCTTCAGCGCTTCTCCTAATTTTTTAATATCCATATTTTGAAGCTCTGGGTTAAGAATTTCGTTCTCTACACCTTGTTTAATGAATGTTTCAAGAACCTCAGGGTATAGTTTTGCCATTTCTGCTTGGGTAGCTTCCTGTTTAATTCCTAAAAAAGACAGGGCTTCTGATCTGAGGTTGTCAAGAAGAATGCTGGCAGTTACAAAAGAGTAGTTAGGTTCTTTTTCTATCAATGATCGTGCTGTCATTACAAGGGAAGACCTAACATCAGAAATTGAGACTCCGTTGTATAGATTTTTTTTTGTTTCTTCTATTATCTCTTCAACAGAAACATCATGAAGCCCACTACACGCTTCTCCTACTATCGTATTTAGCCTCAGACTATCTAGGCTAGATTCAGAGCCATCATCTAGAATAATTTTGAGGTCTTGTTTTTCGTTCTCGCTCTCTTCTTCTCCTGCTTCTTTACTTCTTTTCTTAGTTCTTTCTTCCCGGTAAAGTACATAAGATCTTGCTACTGTCCTTTCCTCTGATCGCATAAGTTCCAGTTCTACTTGGTCTTGAATTTCTTCTATATGGACAGTCCCTCCTGTCGGTGACCTCCTAAAAAGAGTCTTAGTCACTGCATTTGCTAGTTCATTCACTTTTTTATGAATTCTTGTTGATGCTGCTGCTGCCCCTCCTTCTACAGCTAAAAAGGCTTTTGTTATTGCAATGGATATCTTTTCTTCGTCATAAGAAACGACGGAGCCGTTTCTCTTAATTACCCTCATTTGTCCTGGTCTTATAACTGGTGGTTTTGTCTCTTGCTCTATTTTTTCAGGCTTTTCTTCTTGCTTTATTTCTCTTAAGTTTTCCATGGTTTTTGATGTCTAGTTTGATTTTTTCTATTTCTTCTCAAACCCTATATATAGTGTTACTCTCCTACTTGAAACACAATATACTGTGTTTTAGAAAAATTACAAGACAACAAATACTAAAAAGTTCTGTGGATTTCTTGTGGATAACAAGTTACTGAAGAATAAGATTATATTATGATTATTTCTTTATCAATACAGCTTTAATAAATGTCTAAGAAAATTATATCCATAGACCAAGGTACCACTAGTTCTAGAGCAGTTCTTTTTGATGAAAAATGCAATCTAATTGATATAGAGCAAAAAGAATTAACTCAATTTTTTCCCTCTGATGGCTGGGTGGAACATGACCCTGAAGAAATTTGGTCTTCTGTTTTAGAAGTTACTAAAAATATTATTGATAAACATAAAATTGACTTTTCTGATATAGGGTCCATCGGCATAACCAATCAGAGAGAAACAACTTTGCTCTGGGACAAAAGAACGGGGAAGACAGTATATCCTGCAATAGTTTGGCAAGATAGAAGGACTTCAGATTTTTGTGATGATCTAAGAAAAAATGGTTTAGACGATGATATTCATTATAAAACTGGCTTATTGATAGATCCTTATTTTTCTGCTACCAAGTTAAGTTGGATTTTGAACAATATAGAAGGCGTTAGAAAGAAAGCAGAGGCTGGATACCTAGCCTTTGGAACAGTAGATTGTTTTTTGCTTTGGAGGTTAACAGAAGGGAAGCATCATAAAACTGATGCCACAAACGCGTCTAGAACTATGTTATTTAATATTAATAAGAACAAATGGGATGTTGAGTTACTTAAGATATTTGATATTCCTGAAACAATATTGCCAGAAGTTTGTGACAATATTCATGCTTTTGGTGAAACAAAGTTATTTGGGGGCTCTATAAAAATAGGAGGAATTGCCGGAGACCAACAGGCAGCGTTAATCGGCCAATGTTGTTTTGAACCAGGAGAAGCGAAGAGTACATACGGGACAGGTTGTTTCTTGCTTGTAAACACTGGAAAAGAGAAATTAACTTCAAAAAATAAATTACTTTCGACAATTGCTTATCGCTTTGATGGCCAAACTATATATGGCTTAGAAGGTAGCATTTTTGTAGCTGGATCTGCAGTTCAATGGCTGAGGGATAGCCTTAAACTATTTCAATCTGCCAGTGAAACAGAAGAAATAATAAAGCTTCGCAATATGGACTCTAAAGCTTTGGTTGTACCTTCTTTTACAGGGTTAGGGGCTCCTCACTGGGATCCAAGAGCTCGTGGAGCTATATTTGGCTTATCAAGAGACTCTGGTATACCAGAGTTAACAGCAGCAACTTTGGAATCTATAGCTTTCCAAACTAAGAGTTTAATTTTATCTATGATTAAGGATGGAGCCAATTTTAAGGAGTTAAGGGTAGATGGTGGTATGGTAAAAAATTCTTGGTTTGTTCAAAATCTAGCTAATACATTAGACCTAACCGTTCTAAGACCTAAGGAAGTAGAGACCACCGCTTTAGGGGTTGCTTTTCTTGCCGGTATTAACTGCGGACTTTTACCAGATATAGAATCTTTGAACTCAATCCGATTTTCTCAAAAAACCTTCAAGCCTAAGAGAGATAAAGTTGATACACAGAACAAAAAGTTTTCAACTTGGTTGAAAGCAGTTGAAAGAACAAAAGGACTCTTTTAATTAATAAAAAAACATAATAAAGAACCTATTTAGTACACTAAAGGGTTATATGTCTATCAAGACTCTAGTTTCAGGATCTTTAAACATAGATGGTGGATAGTGAAACTTTTTAACCCCTTTTGGAAAGCAACCAAAAAATGATATCCTGCAAGCTTTTTTAGCTTCACCTATCATGACTGAATTCAAAATAAAGCCATTAAGTAGCATTTCGGCCAAAGGATTGGATAGGTTACAAAATACTCAATGTTTACTTGACGAGTCTTGTGATGATCCGGATGGAATACTTGTGAGAAGCACAAAACTTGATGAAGAAATTTTAAAAAGTTCTTTGAAAGCAATATCTAGAGCTGGGGTTGGAGTAAACAATATTCCTTTAGGCGCCTGTACAGAGAAGGGCGTAGTCGTTTTTAACACCCCTGGTGCAAATGCTAATGCTGTTAAGGAATTGGTATTAGCTGGCCTTATATTATCTTCTCGTAAAGTTCTTTCAAGCATAGATTTTGTCAAAAGCTTAGATCATTTCGAACAGATAGAAGATCTTGAGTCTTTTCTAGAAGAAAGTAAGAAGAAATTTAAAGGAAGGGAGCTATCAGGAGCCACTTTAGGAGTTGTTGGCTTAGGTGATATTGGATCTCAAGTTGCCAAAATGGGAGTTGCCCTAGATATGAAAGTGTTGGGTTTTGATCCTGCATTGTCAGTAGAAGCAGCTTGGAGATTACCAAGCCAGGTTGAGCCAGTAGATTCCCTAGAAAATTTATTCGCAAAATCTGACTATATAACCTTACATATTCCTGCAACGGAAAGTACAAAAGAATTAATTAATAAACAGCTTTTAAGCTTTGTAAAAAATGCATCTTTATTAAATTTTGCAAGACTTGAAGTTATAGATGTTCAGGCTGTTTTAGATTCACTAGAAGCTAATGTTTTAGTTAACTTTGTAACAGACTTTCCTACACCAAAGTTAATTAAGAGGGCTAAAGAACAAGGAGACATTATTCTCTTACCTCATATAGGTGCAAGCACTTCTCAGGCCGAAGAAAATTGTGCAGTAATGGCAGTAGAACAAATTACAGAATTTCTTCAAACCGGTAATATTACTAATTCTGTTAATTTTCCAAATATCTATTTAGACAGAAGTACAGATTTTAGGATAGCCATAACCAACAAGAACGTGCCTACAGTTATAGGAAAAATAGCCTCTAATCTAGGAGATTTAGGTTTGAATATTTCTGATATGACAAATGTCAGTAAGGGAGATTTAGCTTATAACTTGATAGATATTGAAAACAAAGTTGAAAAAGATGCTATCACGCAATTATCTTTAATAGAGAATATTATTAATGTGAGACTTATTAGTTGAATAGCTCTAATTTTGTAAGATCTAACTAGTTCTTGTTGCCGGTATTAGTACATTCTTTGTTTAAAAAAATATAGTTGTTCTATTTTTGAATTTACCTCGATTAACCTCAGAGGACTTAAATAGTGGCTGTATCTTCTTGTGTTTACGGGGAATTTTCTAAAAAAAGGTAGCTTTTGTACTATAAATTTAACTTCTCTTTTGCACACTCAATTATCAATAAAATCTATAATAAAAACAAAAATAAATTCCATTAAACCAAATAAGTCTAATTTTTGTAACTTATTGATTTTAAAAGAAAAAATAGAATAGGTTAAATTTCGATCAATTCACACACAATCCTTTCTTTTAGGGCATTTCTACTTAAGAATCAATCTTATCCAAAGAGTTATCCACAGATTTTGTGGATAAAATTTTATGTCTTTTAATACCAAAAGAACTTTCTCATTGTATGATTAATTTTTCTTGATTTAAATGCAGTGTGAAGAATAAAAAAACTAGAAAAATTGAGTTAGAAGAGTCTTGGCTGGAAGAATTACTACCAGAATTCCAAAAAAATTATATGCTTAACTTAAGATCTTTTTTGATAGA
>PACM01000005.1 GCA_002700125.1 Dehalococcoidia bacterium | reverse complement strand
TTGTTCAAACCTCAGCGCGTGTAGCTGGTGTTGGATTTTTTGCCCTTTATCTTCAATCAAACCGGAATTCAACCTTTTCAAAGGGATATTTTCCTATTTTTCTTCTTGCCGCTGTTTTATGTGAAAATGCTTATATAGCGTTTTTGTTTGGACATATTATTGGTACCATTTTAAAAAGATATGTTTCATGGGTGGTATTCAACCACTATTTAATCTTTTAAGGAGTTTAAGATGTTGCTTGAAATTGTTTTTGTTATCTTTTCTTTTTCATTTGCACAAGTAAGCAGCAATGGTCAATTCTTACAGGAAACCGTTACTGTTTTTACATTAGATGATGGACTTCCTGAAACAGTATTTTCAGAGATACGACTTGATGAACCAAAAAATATTGTAGCCGTTTCTGATGAGGGGGAATTTATTTTTGATGTTGACAAGTGGAAGAATGTTACGAAATCATCATCTAGATTAACGGAACAGAAAAACAACTCTCATGAAAATATTTTATCCAAAATTAAATACCTGAATCAGGTTTACATTGGAAAGAAGAATGGATTATTTATTTTAAATGAGATTGAAGATGAATTGATTGAAATTTTTCCGAGAGATAGGAATTATTCTTGGAAATTGTCCAATGTTAATGTTTTGCATGTAGACTTCAAAGATCGTTTATGGTTTGGCTCAGATGAAGGAGTAGGATATTATTACAAGGGTCAATGGAAACTCTTTACAGGAAAGGAAGGATTGCCATTTAAATATTTTACATGTATAGCGGGTGCCCCGGATGGAGAAATTTGGTTTGGTACTAAGAAAGGGGCAATCAGAACAGATGGGAAAAATTTTCACTATCGTTTTAGTAGAAGATGGTTACCAGATGATTATGTGAATGATATACTGGTAGAGAAAGACGGTACCGTCTGGCTAGCAACAAATAATGGGGTAAGTCGGATCATTTTTCAGTCAATGACCCTGGAAGAAAAAGCAAATCTATTTACAGAACAAGTTGAATCTTATCATAATAGAATGGGTTTTATAGCACAGAATCGATTAAAGATACGTTATGATAAAAACTCGTGGGAGCCTGCCATTTCAGATAATGATGGAACATATACAGCTATGTATGGTGCTGCCCAAGCATTCCGCTATGCTGTTACTGGAAATTTAGAAGCAAAGAAGTTGGCCAAAAGGAGTTTTAATGCCTGTAAATGGCTGGTTGATATCACTCACGAAAAAGGGTTTCCTGCAAGAGTTATAATCCCAATCGATTGGCCTGAACCAGTAAATAAACAATATGATCAAGAATATAATATAAGAAAACAGAAAGAAGATCCTTTTTGGAAAGATATTATTCCAAGATTTGTTAAAAGCAAAGATGGGAAATACCTTTGGAAGTGTGATACAAGTTCAGATGAATTATCCGGGCATTATTTTTTCTATGGTATTTATTATGATTTGGTTGCCGATACTGAAGAGGAAAAAAAATTGGTAAGAGAAGTGGTTCGCGATATAACAGATCATTTGATCCGCCACGGATTTTTACTGCGTGATCACGATGGAAAACCAACCCGTTGGGCTAACTTTTCTCCAGAATTTCATAACTCTATCTGGGGCTGGGATCAGCGCGGATTGAATTCGATGATGTTATTGTCATTCCTCAATGTTGCTCATCATGTTACAGGTGATAAAAAATATTTAGAAACTGCAGAAATGCTGCGCAATAAATATGCTTATCACATCAATGCGATGCAATCCAAAATGTTTTTCCCGCCCGATGATGTAGTGCCCTGGGATAATAATTTATGCTTGATGAGTATCTATGGTCTGATGAATTATGAAAAAGACCCAGAACTTATAATGATGTACCGGGAGAGTCTGGAAAATTCATGGCTGCACATCAGTAAACAAAAAAGTGCCTTTTGGAATACGCTCTATGCTGCACTGTCTACGCGATTCAATAAAATGGTTGATTCTGGGATATATGATTCGGGAAAGTATTTTCCTGCTGCGGGCAACTATGCACACTTTACAGCAGATGAGTTTTATAAAACTGATTACAAGCACGATGACATCATCGAAACGCTGCAAAAAATGCCATTGGATTTGATTGGATACAGGATGGATAACCGGCACCGATTGGATATTGTATTTGATCCAACACCGGGTCAGGTGGTTAACGAAGGCTGGCGTCCGGTGAATCCCGCACGCCCTCAAAATGTTTTTGAAAAAGCTGAAGATTATCGATTGAAAGTCGGCTGGCATGTAAATGGCAGTGCTTTACCAATTGATGAACGCTGTCATGTGCGTCTCGACCGTGATGGTTTTGCATTGGATGCAACAGAGGGCAACGGTTATTCAGAGCATGAAGGAACGATTTATTTACTGCCATATTATATGGCGCGTTACCATGGAATTATTAACTAGTTCTCTAATTGATATGAAAAAGTTTTATAAAAGAGATACCCATATTGATGATGGATTTGCAATCATTTTCATTTTAAAAGGAGATTATAAATGCGTATAAGGATAGTAATATTAAACATCTCACTATTACCAGTAATCGTTTGTGCACAAAACGGTATCGTGATCGATGGTCAATTTGATGACTGGTCCGCTATTTCTAGTGCAGTGATTGATTCGGCCGATGATGTGCATGATACTGATGGATATCCGGAGGGAGGTTCGCCATCATATGTAGAATATTCCGACGTTGATATCATTGAAGTGAAATTTACGAATGATGCAGAAAATTTATATGGATATATAAAAGCAACGGGTGAAATAGGCCGAACATCATCTGATACACTTGGACATGAAAAGAAGGGCCGCTATTATTTTATTTTCACGATTGATGTGGATGATAACGACACAACAGGGTATCAACTCAAAGATGGCGGATACTATCCTGACAGCCGCGGTTATGATATGAATATGGAAGTCGAATTCTATAACGGAGGTTTTAATACGGGTCATTATATCAATCATGAATTTACCAGTGAAGAAGAAGCCCAAACTCAAGGACTGGTAGATCTGGAGAATGGCATAGTCAATCTAGCTCCCGGCTCTTATGACTATTATACTCAATGGGTTACATTTGAAGATTCAAGCTATGTAGTAGTTGAGGATCGAGGACCTGTGTATCAGGGAATCATCACAATTGCTGTTTCAGAAGATGGGCATGAAGCAGAAATAAAAGCACCTATGTGGGGATTCCTCAATACTCCAGATGGTGACAGGATTATTGATGTGGGTCAATATATCGATATTTCTGCATCTCTGGAAGGCAGTGGTGAATTATCAGAATCTGCTGCTAATGCCGGATACACTCCGGGAAGCCATTCTGTCTGGGGTTCGGATACGGCTGAACCATTTCATTATTTTGTTACTGGAAACCCAATGAGTATATCAGAAAATATGAGCCAACCAACACAACTTACTTTGAATCCAAATTATCCTAATCCATTTAACTCTGCAACAACAATTAGTTATTATTTGCCACACATTGAAACAATTTCATTAAAAATATATGATATTACTGGAAGAGAAGTAATAACACTGGTTAACGCAAAACAAACAGCCGGTACACATCATACATCATGGAATTCCCAAGACAAATTTGGTCAAATACTATCATCAGGTATTTATATTACAGTACTCGAAGGAAAAAAATTAAAAAAAATTCAACCGATGATTTTTGTTAAGTAGCCCGGCATTATATTAATAGCGAGGTTTTTTTACTTTTTAATCAACCAAACTTCACTCAACCTGGATTGCTGACGCCAGTTGATTTCCGGCTCATGAGGAATATCAAAAGTCAGCGTGATGGAACCATTCTTATAGAGTGATTTCGGAATGAAAAATTCCTTGATCTCGCCAATGCCTTTTTCATCAATGGTAGGGTAAATACGTTCGTTATTAACTCTTACTAAGCACTGACCATAGCCGGTCGTGCGTAAAATATAAGTTGCGGATTTGTCCAAATGATCATACTGGAGTCCAATTGGCCAGTCCATTTTACTTACCCAGGTCTGCCGTACACGTGCCATGCCATCATCCCACCACATAAAATCCGGATTCGGATTAGTTTGCATTAGTGGATCTTCTGATAATGGTTTTCCACGCAAAACTTGGTCTGATTTTGCCACATTCCCGATATCATCATAAAAACTACCGGGACCAGGATTTTCCCATTTGCGGATAATATCCAATCGGGCGATTTTATCTTCTTCTGAATCCAATTTTTGAATTTCAACAAACTGGTCTTCTACCCACCAACGGTTATTGAGGGGATAATCAATATAGTCTAACACAGCACTGCGTTCCGGATTGTGTGCACTGTAGTTCAGGATACTGCTTTGATATCCAATGCTCTGGTTCAACTGCTCGCACAATTCAATAATTTTTTCTCTTAGATATGGATAAATTTTCTTTTCATCTGCTTGGGAAAAGATAACTCTAGCTTTGTCCATCGCTTTTTTAGCACCTATTATTTCCGCTTCACCTAGAATTTCATTTACTTCTTTTTCCAGTCTTTGTTCATAATCCAGCCGTACTTTTATGTAAGCATCGTAATGTGCTTTGAGTTGTAATAATTGCCACCGCCAGTTGTTTTGAAGTTCTGGTTTTGATTTGCCAAATGCTTCAAAAGTTTGAAATGTTGTGAATACGTTTGGATTATTTTGTAGAGGTCCGTCCCAATTTTTTTCAAGATTGAAAATACTATTTGCAATATTAATTGATGCATCCACTCCAAAAAAGAATCGAACGTAATCTAATATAATTGAGTATGGTTGCAAATCTTTGTCCCATCCCAACATACTGTACACAATTTTATTTACATCATCATGGATTCCATCGGAATATGTGATATAACCATCAATGAATTCTTGATTATGTCGAAAAATTGTACTGTAATACACCGGTTCTGGATTTGTGCCTTCTCGGCCAGACGTGAATGCAATGGCGGGATCAAGCCAGGGAGTGGGATACTGACTTCGGACAGTATGTGTAATATCAGGATAATCTCGAAGTTTATATTTTCCAGGTAAACGTCCCCGTATGTAAGGCAATGGTGGACTTGCTGGTCCGCCTACAGCGCCGCCAAACCAATCCGGCTTATGTTCCACAATCCAGTCAAAAAAATAATTGATTTCTTTTTCATTAAATCCTTGAAGTGACATCCAAATCTTTGCAGAGGGATGATATATTTTCAAAATAACTGACAAGTCTGCCAAAAAGGGCATTACATGTCTTGGATGATTATCGCCGGGGTCTCCCCCGGGAAAAAAGACTGCATCCAGTTTTGGAGACTCTTTATAAAAGGTTTCATGCTCCAGAAAATGAGCTGCCCGCTTCTCCGGATTGCTTAGATCAACCGTAGCAGGCGTCCAGACCCAATACTCCATACCGTATTTTGAGCAGATGTTACTCAAAGCACGATTCATTTCCATCCTTGAAATGGGCATTATATCATTGTCTCCACCAGATAGGGGAATGTTTTCAATAGCATTTACACCAAAGATGGCCAATTCCCGGATATACTGATCATACACTTCCGGTGTCCATGCGTCATAGGAATTGGATAAAGGGCGGTAACCCAGTTGATGCCCGCGGATTTTATGGTAAGGGGATGATGCAATATTTAAGGGGTCTCGTAAAATGATTTTCCCAGGTACCATCTCTAAGGTTCGTAGAAATTTTCCAATTCCATTCAAAATACCTTTCGATCCGTATCCACCAATGCCTATTTCATTATTTTTAGTTATTATCCCGTAGCTTTCGTCATTATATGAGCGAAGTTTAATAGATAACGGAGTTATATTAGAAAACTCTGGTTTCAGATTGAGTATAGTTATTATAAATCCACTCTTTGGTCTTTTTGTTACAATATTCCATTTAATTCCTGTTCTTTTTTCCACTTCTTCTATCAAGATGTTAACGGATGATTGTTCGATTAAAGATAGTTCCCCATCCCGAGTGACGATAGTCGCGTATGTTAAATCGATAAAACCTGAATTGGTCAATCCATTTTGTTTTGTTTCACGTGAATACAATAAAAATGAAAAAAGGAGTGGGTATAATAATAACCGTTTGAATCGAAATTGATAATGGAATGATTTCAAGTTCAAACATGATGAACTAAATCCAAACTTCAACCCAAGTTTAAGGGTTACTTTTATTATATTACCCATTTAACCGACAATGCCTAGGTCAAATAATTTTTTTATTTCGGCTTAAGTAAAACCTATTTCCAGTAAAATTTCTTTTGAATGTTCCCCAGGCGGTACACCTATATGCCTGTAATTTGTTTCTGATAACGAGAATTTTATGGGGTTGCCAACTTGCTTTTTACAGGAATCACTTCCTGCAAGAACATCCACTACCATCTCGCGGGCTTTTAGTTGGGGATGAAGCACTGTTTCAGCAAATGTTAATACCGGTTCAACACAAGCATCCGCAGCTGAAAACGTTGCACACCATTCGTCATAGTTTTTTTGCTTAAATATGTTCGAATTTTGCATTTTTAATTCTTTCCCGTTTTTTCCATAATCACCTAAATTTAAATAACTGGTTAATTTTATAAGCTGTTATGTTACCATCACAGCCATTTTTAATTAAATTTCCAGCTCCGGCATATAGACTATTTTCCGTCGGCCCGCGAAGGATACCATAACCACAGGTAAAATTATATTTTTCCGCTATGTTAAAGTCCAACGTGGTTTTCAGCAGTATATTCCCATAGCAACCAAACCAAAAATGGTCTTGGACAAAGGTTGCGGTCTGAATCCCTAACCTCGTCCAGCCACTCTTGATCACATGGTGCTTTATAAAATTGAATTTTAAATCGTACTCGTACACATAATTTTCCTCCAATCCCTCAGGCAATCCACCCACGACTATGAATCTCCCTTTGCAGTACGCTATGCCACCTGCCCCATACTTGACCTCATGCACCTTATGTTTGGATAGCAGCGAAAGATTTTTGGCACTGTAAACATAAACCCAGTTGTCTGCATTACCTTTAGGATCATTGAATGCACCGAAATTCACCGCCACATATAGTTTCCCATCTAGGTAACACAAATCTCCATGATGACTGGGGACTTCAATCTTTTTTAATGTCTTACCGTACAAATCAGTTTTTACTATAGTAGTAGTAAAACTCCAATAAAAACTCCCATCATCCCGGCACACCCCCTGTAAATGATGAGGGTATTTGCCCTCGCATGTAATAGTATTTCCGAATTTTTCATTCCTAGCGGTAATTTGTTTATACTTTGATAAATTAACCTCAGTCAGGGTATTTTGCCTAAATACTAAAATAGTAAGGATTATTAGTGATAGTACTTTTTCCATGATAAGCCTAAATCTACCTATCCACCCACAAACAAAAAACCCCGGATGACCGGGGCTTGATGTTGTGAAAAAGGAAAATCTATTTTAGCAGTATCATCATCTTCGTTTGCCTAAACTCTTTCACTTGTATCATGTGCAAATAGATACTACCACAAACAAAAAAAATCCCTCTAGAGGAGGGGCTTTAAATAAATCTTAATATTAAATCACTTACTTAATTTTTTTAATCTATTTCATCGGCACCCTGAACAACCTTATTTCATTCGAATTATTCTCGTTTGATACTTCTGCATAAATCCATATTTCGCCATCAACCCATAACCAGTCTGAGTATCTCCATGTATAAAAATTACTTGGTGTAGTGCTGATAGCTATTGGTGAAGCTGTTGTCAAATCAGTGATATTATGCATGTCAAATGTAAATCCGAATCCTGTTCCAAGGTTATATACCGGATCATACCACTGCGTACTGGATCCTTCATATACAAAAAGGTAACCTACTCCCAAAGGTAATACTGCAGCTGGGCGAATAAAGAAATTATGCCATCCGCTCAGATCCATTACAGGCTGGTTTATATCACCAACAGGTTCCCATTTTTCTCCATCTTCGCTGGAATAATGAAAGATTCTTTCATTTTTTCTTACATACCCGATAATATAACAGTGGTATTTTCCTTGTGCGTGTATTATAAACGGGTCTTTATATTCAATAACAGAAGCGTCCCTTGTATACATTTTTTCAGGTGCCTGTATGACTGGTTTTGCTGACTTTGGATCTATTTTTGTAGGGTCATCAGCATCATCAAATTTAATAATTGACCAGGGACCTTTTTGCCATGGTCCACATGCATATAGCTTAAACTTTTTTGTAACGGGATCAATAACGAGAGCTGGTCTTTCAAATCCTGGGATTGGAACTTCTTCTCTTCTAATCCTGTGAACCTGATTAAAATTTATTCCGTCCTTGCTTTTCAGGATACGTATTTCATACCCTCTGAGTCCTCTCGGATATTCTGGAGATCGCATACGTGCAGCCATCCAAAAAATACCTTTATCATCTTTCACTACAGTAGGAGCTCCTGCCCACCATTCAGGTGCATCCTTGTCAGGTCTTAAAACAACCTCATATTTGTTGAAATTCTCCGCAATAGTGGAAAGTTCAGCTGCTATTTCAGGAACAGGGCCTTTCCAGCCAGAATCTTGTGAAATGATTATACCTATTGATATAAAAAGTATGCTGATAATTAATTTGTGTAAATATCTCATAATTAAGCTCTGAAATTCAAATTTCCTCAAAGTTAGCAATACATTCTTACTATCCGCATCTTAAATAAACCTTAAATTTTTCTGTAAGGTTTTTGGAGACCCCCACAACAACCAAAAAACCCCGCTGGGTAGTCCCTATACCAACACGTCGTCCCTTCACCCATGTCCGTCACAACCACACACTATGATTAATTTATCTAAATTTACTCTTGGACAAAAGTTTCTACACCAACGTCATTTGGTCCTATAAACAATCCATAGACGATGCCGTCGTTTGTTATGGCTACTTCGGATTCACTGTGTTCAATTGCGGAGTAAGCCCAAGAAGTAATAAAGCTACCGTTGTTGTTGAATTTCATTATACTTAAATGTTTGCCTTCACCTAACCCTTCCATAGCACCATCATAGCCACCTTTGCTTCGCACAGATAAGTATGCATTACCCCACTTATCACCGCTTACACTGTGGAAATAGACTGCACCATCCGGTGGATCCCCATAACCAAAGTCCGTAATAAAATCGCCCTCAGGACTGAATTTTTGGGTGGGTCCATAATACCCGGTTACAAACACATCTCCGGCACGATCTACAAAAAGACCATGTGGTGCATTAAATTGACCCTTTGCTAAACCTTCTTCTCCCCAGTCAAAAAGCGAAGTCCCGTTTTTATCATAGACTTTCACAGCCATGTTATCCACATCTACAACAAATAAACGACGGAGATGATCAAAATCCATACCGTGTGCACGTAGTAACATGCCTTGCCAGCGCCCTTTTTCAGCAAAAATCTTTTGGAACTCACCTTTGTGGTTCCATACCTGTACACGCGGTCTGTCCCCTTTGCTGTCAGTAACAAAAATGCGTCCTTCCACATCGCTGGTTACTTCTCGTGGTTCATTCACTTCTCCGGGCTTACTACCAGACCCATCATCAATACGTTCAATGAAATCGCCTGTTGTTGAATAACGCAACACGCTTGATGATCCTCTGTCTGCGATTAGTATGTTGCCTTCTTGATCCAGACCGATTCCATGCGGACCGGACATGCGCGCATCCGGGTCATCTTTTTTTTCGGACCAAATGTGAATCGGCTTATACTTGGGTTCTTCTTCACCAATGATAACCGTGGCAAACAAAAATCGGTTCACAGCCTCAGGGACTTCAGCGCAAATGTGGATCTCTCGCGGTGAAGGAATTGATGTTGGTGCAGTGTAAACGCCATTTTCATCAATGATTCCAATTGTAGGGTTACCGCCTGGGATATCATTAACAGCCCAATTTGTTTCCTTCGGTACGTCTGCTGCCATTAGGCGCGTAGCCACCATTACAGTCTTGAACCCTTGTTTTTCACTGAGTTCTAAATGTACTAGAGATGGGCTGATGGTCGCTCGGTTATGGCGCGGACCCCAATTTTTCTCGATTCCAGTATTTTTCACCTGGGCAGAAATAGGACATAACGTAAAGATAAATGAAATTAAAATAAGTTTTTTAGAAATGAATGTATTCATTGGTATTCCTATATTATTCGATTAAACTATTCAACGATATCAATTCTCACGCATACCAGGATTCCAGATTGTTGCCGCGATGTAACGCTCTTTACTCGTATTATCTTTGAAATAGTAAATAGTTACACACATTCCGTCTAGTCGCTGAACCGTACGCGGGTATCCCAGATCCCAGACATCTCCATCGCCACGTA
>PACM01000004.1 GCA_002700125.1 Dehalococcoidia bacterium | reverse complement strand
CGTAAGAAATTGTTTTACCATATTCTTTATTCAGAGCGCAGAAAGAAAATACCGTCATTTCCAGGCCTCGCTCCTCGGCATCGTTCAATTCAATATTCAGTGCATCAATTTCCCGTTTCCAGGCACTGATAAACAGTTTTGCCTGTGCAGTTTTGATTGCTTCTTTCATCTTTAGTATCAAATTCTTATAGCCGTGGATATGCCAGAAATCAAAGGCCTCTTCATCCAGTTCCATATGCTCCAGGCCACGCTTCAGTTCTTCTATTGAATCCTGGTGTGAATTTTCTAAATGCTCGATCAGGCTGGAAGGAGATAAAGGAATATACCTTTTGGGCTTTTCGCCCATGCCGCTGACCAGACCCATACTTTCCAATTTACTTAGTACATTATAGACTGCCGACCTGGGAATGCCCGCCTGGGAACTGATCTCGTACCCGGTGGCAGGATTGGACTTTAGCAGCGAACAATAGGCCCTGGCTGCATTGGTCGATAGTCCGAATTGTTCCAGGTTTTTAATAATTTCTAACATCTAATTCATTTAGTAACTAAAAAGGTAGTCACTAATCTAAAAATAATTACTTATAAATGATTAGATTATTTTGATTAAAAACTATAAAAAGGACACTATTCTAAATATTACTAAAAAAGTTATTTGTTAAATCAAACCAATCACATTTCCTATTAGGGGTGGCTATAAATCAGGATATCACTTGGTTTATATCCCAAACGATGTGCAATAACTTTTACCATTTGCACAGAATCTAATTCAAAAGGGGCAGTATAGGGCCGCCACCCTAGCCATGGTAAATCATCATTTGGGAATTTATACCCTATTGACGCACCTTTTGTTAGGCAACCCAGAGTAATTCTTCCATCATCATTATTAACCTTAGGAATTGCAGTAACAGGCTGAATTTTATTCGGCCAAAATGATTCAATTATTTCATCCTCGGGTATAAGTCCCATATCATTTATTTCGTTCATCCATCTTTCACACTCATTTCTCATTTCAATCAATTTGGTTTTATAGTCACTGTTATCTGCAAGATTATTTAATTCATGGGGATCATTATCAATATCAAATAATTCTTCTTCCGGTTTAGATAATCTGAACCACTGTGATTGTATATCATTTAACTGACCCAAGTCCCTTAGCCGTAACAATTCCTTCATTGTATTCATTCTCTCTCTATACTCCAGGGGAAGATAATAAGGTTTATCCGGGTTATAATTTTTCAAATACTTGTAGTGTTTATCTCGAACAGCCCTTGTTATATCGT
Organism: Dehalococcoidia bacterium; assembly: GCA_002700125.1. Classification (GTDB taxonomy): domain Bacteria; phylum Chloroflexota; class Dehalococcoidia; order Lucifugimonadales; family Lucifugimonadaceae. The sequence continues at coordinate 13,664 of PACM01000004.1, read as the reverse complement.
AGTGCTCATCAAATCTATCCGCAGCAGCATGAATATAGAATCTGTCATTAGGCGACCTGAACTTTCCTTCAAATGCTACCCCCTGTTGATATTGTGGTGGCAGTAAATTAACCAGGGATAGTAATGTAGGTGCAAAGTCCACAAAGCTAATTAATCTCTCATCAATCTCACCAGCCTGCTCCTTGTTTGGATATCTAATTATCATAGGGACTCTTATTCCAGAATCATAAAGTAATCTTTTTTGTCTCGGTAAGGGACCACCATGATCCGTATACCAAACAATAATTGTCTCTTCTAATAAACCATCATTTTCCAACTGATCAAGAATTAAACCGACCTTATCATCCATCTCTACAATGTTAGAGTACATTCTTTTCATATCTTCTTTAACAATATTATTATCTGGAAGGTAAGGTGGTATATTTATATCTATATCATCTCTGACGTATAAGGGTTTCTCAATTCCAGCAAATTTTTTCCACCATTTTTTCAGCGATCTATCTGGCGGAAATGGGTCAAGGTCGTATTGCCTATACCAAGGGTCCCAAAGATTCGATTCATGGGTCACACCAAAATTGAAAACTGAAAAAAACTTACTGCCAGCCGGCCGATTTCTCCAATGCGCAAATATACTCGACTCATCCCATGCTATCTCTGACTTATAAAATTGATAATCTTCTTTTTTATTATTTGTACAGTAGTAACCATTTTCTCTTAAGATTTCGCTTACCATTTTTACTTCCGGGGGTGGAACAACTTCATAATTAATAATTCCTTTTTCTTTGGCTGCTGGTTGCTGAGATAGAGTTCGCATATGGTGTGCACCAATACTTGATGGATACATGCCTGTAGCTATAGCTGCTCTACTTGGAGCACAAACGCCAGAAACAGAATAAACATTTGTATAGCAAACACCTTCTCTAGCTAATCTATCCAAATTTGGTGTGCTTACCGTTGAATCGCCAAAGGATGGTATATATGGCCCTAGATCTTCAGCTACCAGCCAAATAATATTCGGCCCTTTTTTCTCATTTAAATATGAACTAGAATTACATGAAACAAATAAAAAAGAAACAATAGTAAAAAAAAATTGTTTATTTGTTTTTATTATATCGATCATATGCTTCTCTATGGGATGGGAGTATCGCATCCAATTGTGAAGGTGCCACAATTGTCTCCTTAATATGCGCTTCAGCAATCTGTATCAAATCATCAATAATCTCAGGGTGGCTATCAGCGATATTGTATTTTTCTGATGGGTCTTGGTCCAAATTATATAAGAGAGGCAGATCCGCTTTTGTGAACTCATCGTTCCAAGGATTTGGATCATCAATATATATTTTCCATTCCTTATGGCGAATTGCTACCAGAGTATCTTTCCTGTAATAATGGATATTAGTGCGAACAGGTAAATTTTCAAAAAGTGCCCTTGATATGTCTATCCCATCTAATCCATTAATCTGAGACTCCTTATTTCCAGATATGGCCATTATTGTGGGATAGAGATCAAGAGTGGAACAAATTGACCTTGATATAATACCTTCTTCTACTCTTCCAGGCATCCATGCAATGGAAGGAACCCGATATCCCCCTTCGTAGACACTACCTTTATTACCTTTTAGTAAACCAGCTGATCCACCATTAATACCTCTCCAACCCCAAGGCCCATTATCACTTGTAAATATCACAAATGTATTTTTTTCAATATTCATATCCTTTAGAGTGTTCAGAATCTTACCCACACTCCTATCCAACTCTTCAACTACATCACCGTACAAGCCTCGCTTACTTTTTCCTTTGTTTTCCTTATTTACCATAAGAGGCGTATGAGGAGCAGTATGAGCGAGATAAAGAAAGAATGGATTATTCTTATTCTGCTGGATAAAATCAATCGATCTGTCCGTGAACATTTTAATGAACTGACTCTGATCTAGGCTCACACCAATTGTATCTACACCATCTAAAAATGGTAATGGCGGGAAATTATTTCTTGCATAATCCCATTGGCCTTCTGGTCGCATATCATTTGAGTAAGGTATACCATAGAAAGTATCAAACCCATGATTCATTGGCATATATTCTTCCAAGTGACCTAGATGCCATTTCCCAATACATGCAGTCTTATAATCTAGAGATTTTAGCGCTGACGCTATTGTTTGTTCAGATGGTTGAAGACCACTGGCATTATCTGGAAACAGGACACTCCTTTCGCCATACATTCCAGTTCGAACCGGTAATTTCCCAGTCAAAAGAGCTGCACGACTAGGAGTACAAATAGAAGAGCCTACATAGAACTGAGTAAGTTTCATTCCTTCAGAAGCCATTTTGTCTAAATGAGGTGTGTTAATGGTAGGGTGACCAAAGGAGCTTAGATCACCATACCCCAAATCATCTGCAAAAATAATAATAAAATTAGGGCGAGAATTGGTATTGTTATTGCTGCAGCTAAATAGGAAAATAAAAAGTAAAAACAACTTCACTCTTAAAGTTTTTAAGGTTCGAATCATTTTAGTCATCCTTAAGGACCAATTTTTTATCAATTAGTTTGTATATTTTCAAAAAGTGCTCTCCAAACCTACTTCTTCCCTTCCTTCTTGATTGTGTAATGATAATATTATTATCAAGATCTATACGAAAGACAGATGATGTAGCAGATCCATGCCCGATCACATTCTTACTTAGTAAGTGCCTTTTTTCACCCGTTTCTTCATCACTGATCTCCCACTCTTGCATAGTTGTACCAATACCCCTAGGTCGGCCTTCATCCCATGGATTAGTAAATACTAATTCTGGGTAATAGCTTTTAAGATTCTTTGGAAGAATTTGCTCATAAGTCGTTTCCGAGAAGTATCTGTTTCCATCGTATGTACCCTTGTTTAATATCATTTGTGCTAAAATAGCAAGATCGTAGGCAGTGGTGTGGACACTGTAACCAAGGTCCCAATCATGGATCGTATTTTTCATACCCAATGGCTCATACAAATACTCATGAAATAAACGAAAAATACTTTTTCCAGTTACGGATTCCATAACCTTGCCTGCAAGATCGTACCCCATCCCATTATACCTGTAAAGTGTTCCAACGGTATCATTTTTTACTGCCTGAAAAAGAGTATTCTCCAACCAATGATTGTGTACACCATCAAACAATCCGTGACCATAGAAGCCACTTGTGTGTGTAAAACACTGTCTCATCGTAATAGCTCTTGGGCCTTCCATAGGAAAATCAGGTAAATATTTACCTACAGGATCATCTATTCCGATAATATTTTGATCTACAAATTGCGCAAATAATATCCCAGTAAATAGCTTTGTAATCGATGCAATCTCTGTTGGAGTATTGATCGTGAATTCTCCATAATTATCACTTCCAAATGATTCATGAAAAATAATGTTACCATCTTGCGCTATAACCATATCAAAGGGTGATCCACCATCTGCAATCCACTCTTGACATAGCTCTCTCATTTTTTCACTGAAAGCTGGAATCTGCTTTTCATATTTCTTTATTTCAGATTTGAGTTTGGTTGACTTTTTTTTAATTATTTGAGGTGATGCTAATTCAAGGTAGTAGTTTTCTTTAACTAATATTTTTTGTTTCAGTGCAGCATGATAGTCACCATCGTAGATTAATGGCGTTAGCTTTCTATCTTTAGGGAATCCTTTTTTATACATCTCATCCAAAAAGGCTAATAGTATTATATCGTTTTCCTGTAATAGAAAAGATTTTAGTGTAGAAAAACCTAGGTAAGATCTAATTGCATCTCTGTGCTCAAACCAAATTCTTTCTGGGATGTTATTAAAAGGGAAATAATCTAAATCTGAGTATAATCTATTATTCCATGCCATCCAATCCGAAGGCTCACAAAAAAGAGTGCCAGACCTTTTTAATCTCTTCTCATTATTACCAATAATTTCAGTATAATAACCGTACCTACCTGGATTTTTTGGGTACTGGACTTCGATTAAATCTGTGTCAAACCACCTAACATGAATATTATAACCACCACCTAAATATTTTTTTGCGAGTCCAGGTTTATCCAACACAAGTGTGGGAAAACTTCCTACCTTAAATCTTAAAAGTGGGATCCCGTTATGATTACTTTCACCAAAAGCAGATTGAAGCTTTATATTGAGGAACTGAAAATATTCGTTTTCTTCATTTTTTTCATAGGAGTAAGCCTTCCCTGCATCCTGGTCAAGAATTTTCAATTTTAATTTCCAGTCCCAATCCTTGTTCGGTATTTTAAGAACCACATCGTTATTGCCTCCCCTAAGAGGTACAATAATTTGTTTCTCCTTTAAATAGTAATTATTCCCATAGTAGGCATGCAATTGTATTCCATTAACATATAGTTTTGCACCATCAGTAACTGAGAGTAAAAAATATGAATCCTGGATCTTTTCAGAATTAATTTGAAAGAAAAGATAAGCTACCGCAAAAGATGTATCATCTAAAACAGCATTAATATTATGCTGACCATCTTCAGATTTGATTACCTGGCCATTTAAAAATTGACTGTTGCTATTGAACAAGTTCTCATTTTGAATATATTCTATCCCAAGCATATCGATCGGCTCAATCACTTTATCCATTTTAGATTTATAAGGGCCAGAAATAAAAAACTCTCTCACGAAAGAATTTGAGCTAAGGTCATGTACAACTTGGCTGTATAGTGAACTAAGTAGAAAAAAGAAAAATATGGATAAAAGACAAAAAATATTTTTCATAATATTTTGCTTAACCATTATCTAAGAATTATCTTGAGAATCCTTTATACCTAACCCATTCATAATCGGCAAAATCACTACTTTCTTTCCCGTTACTGGTAGCATACATGCCAAGATATGCTCCAGTATAATTTCTATCCAGGACAACTTCTGCTTTCGTAACGGAGTAACTCTCAAAACTATTACCATAATCTAGAGAGTAAAAGAAATTGTATTTATCATCATTCGAAATAACCTTAAATATTATTTCATCTCTATAATTATTCAATCTGATCTTTTTTAATGGAATTGGATCTTTATGTTTTTCCGCTAATCTCAAACTTAGAAAAAACTTTCTATTATCTTTGTATACTGTGCTTGCTAAGTAGTTATACTCTTTTTGATAGTGTATGATACCGCATTCAACTTTGTCATCTGATGGAGAGAACTTCATTTTTACTTCATATTCAAAATCGCTTTCTTTTTGACGAAAGCCGACTAAACTAAATTGTTTCCGGTTTTTAATCCAGTCAGGTTTAGCATATAGCCTAAAATATCCAGGATTTTCAGATATGGAGTAGGTCCCATTTTTTGGGACCCTAACAAAATTCCACTCCAGATTAAGTCCTTTAATGTCAAAATCATCAATAAATTCATCATTCCTATATTGCTTCTTTTCAGGGAATGGTAGTGGTGCATATCTTTCTACCTTTCCCGATTGTGGTGATACAACAGGCCACAGATACTTTACTGGTTCCCATTTGGTTTTACTAACCTGTTCCCATTTCACAATCGCTGGTTCCCAAGAAACAGGCATTAAATAAGTCTCCCTGCCCATATTTGAATCACCATTTAAATCATTCCGTTTCCCTAATGCCACCATATACCATCTGCCGTCTGGTAATTCCACAAGATCTGCGTGCCCGGTACTATTCACAAAATATTTATCAGTAAGGTGCCGAGATGTGAGAATCGGATTACGAGGGTTCTCTTCATATGGGCCAAATATTTGTTTACTTGCGGCGATCATAACGGCATGGTTTCTCCCCGTACCGCCTTCTGCAACCATTAGATAGTATAGGCCATTTCCTTTATAGATATGTGGTCCTTCGGTGCAGCATCCAAAAGCACCATCCCAGACTGTGTGTCTTTTTCCTACAAGTTTCCAATCCTTGAGATTTAATTCTTGTATCCATATCTCACCAATCCCATTTTTATTCATATCGCCTGGTGCGTGGGTTCCCGTAAAATAAACCTTACCATTGTCATCAAAGAATATATCTGGATCAATCCCAGGAGCACCTTCAATGATGTGGGGCTTTGACCATGGCCCAGACGCTTTTTTTGCTGTAATTATAAAATTAACCATCTTGCCTGGTGTCCCATCTCCACGGTTATATACATTTGTCGTAATAATATAGAATGTCCCCTTATTATATCTTATTGTTGGAGCATGTATCCCGCCATCGGATTGAACATCGACCAAGTTCATTTCACCATTGCACTGATCTTCCCGATGTAATCCATGTCCTACCAGTTCCCAATTGACCAGATCTCTGCTATGGTGAATCGGTAAGCCAGGAAAAAACTCAAAAGAAGAATTAACGATATAATAATCGTCACCAACTCTACATATAGATGGATCAGGGTGCGCTCCTGGGATAATCGGGTTTATATAGTTACCTTCTTTGCTAAATACAACTGCTGATAGTATAAAATATTTCCACAAAGGATTTTTCATATTTTGCCTCTTATTCTTTCAGGTGTTTATCCTGTGATTTATAATTCTGGATAACGCCTCCATAGGGAAAAAATGGAGCATCTATCCGAGAAGATTCAAATATTTTTATCATCCTTTCCGTTAGTTCAGGATGCTGTGATGCAATATTATTTGATTCAGATATATCCTGGTTGAGATTAAATAGTTCTATTTCTGAATTAACTCCATATCGTACGGCCTTCCAATTATCCATCCTGCATGATTGACGAAAACCTCCATCTGGAAGAGTCTGAAACCAGCCACTTAATTGTAGCTCCCAGTTTAAAAATTCATGTTTATCTTGTTCTTTGTTCAGTAGCGTGGGTAAAAAAGATAGACCATTAGTGTGAGTTGGAATGTTTATTCCCGCTACTTCTGCAAGCGTAGGCATAATATCCTGAAAAGCTGAGATATGATTTGTGCTGACTCCCTTACTGATCTTGTTTTTCCAAAAAGCAATCATAGGGACACGTACTCCACCTTCATAGAGGTCTCGCTTAAAACCCTTCAGGTCACCATTACTATTAAAAAATTCAAAATCATGTCCTCCAGCTGCGCCATGAGGTCCATTATCACTTGTAAATATAACAAGTGTATTATCAAGATCTCCCATTTCATCAAGTTTTCTTAACAGGCGACCTATCTGTTTATCTAGCAAAGTAATTTTTGCTGCATGTACCCTCTCTATTTCCGGCCAACCTTGATCTACATACAATAGTGTATCTCGGATAGGCCCTTCAAATGAATGCGGAGCACGATATGACATAAACAGAAAAAATGGTTTACCGTTATCTTTTTTATCTAAAAATTTGAAAGCCATATCAGTTCTGAGTGCATCCTTGCAGTCATACTCTCTGTAATTATAAGGGACATATTCCTGGTCACCATTGATCCAGAGCCTATTTGGTGGGAATTCCCTTTTAGTATCAAAACGTGCTTTCCATTGTTCCTGTACAGCATAATCAAATCCGTGACCATGGGCCCATGTTTCCACATCATCTGGATTATCCAAATGCCATTTCCCAATAAATGCAGTCTGATACCCAGCCCCTTTCATCATCTCTCCAAGGGTAAATTCATTTTTATCTAACCAGGCACCCTGCCACCTTTCATCACCAAAGTAACCAGCGTTTCCTCTTATAGTTGTGCGAGAAGCACTTTTACCTGTCAGCAAAACCGCTCTTGAAGGAGAGCAGACAGCATTGCCAGCGTAAAAGTCTGTGAATCGCATACCATCACTAGCAAGTTTATCTAGCTCAGGGGTGGTTACTATTTTCTGCCCATATGACCCAAGTTCACCATAGCCAAGGTCATCAGCCAGCAATAGAACAATATTTGGTCTATTAGAAATTGATATATTTTGATTATTGCAAGATCCCGTGATAATTACTAATAAAGCAGAAAGCAATATTATCATATGAGATATTATAGTATTGTGCAATTTTCTATTCATAATTAGATAACTGTCTGTATAGCTCTTGTTTAAAATCATTTTGCATTTTACTCCCTAGACCTATTTTATCTGCTGTTTCATTTGCTTGTGTAAATAATGTACCAATTAATTGATTTTTTCTGTCCACCCAGCAACCAGTCTTTTCATATCCACCTACACGCAATATGTTTTTTTCATATGAATGAGTTTCACTTGTTAAATAAAAAGCGTACCCTGTATTGTAACCATCATCGTTTTGTTCACCTTTTGGTTTCGACGTCATTTCTTTTATTGATTCTTCGGACAAAAACTCTTTGCTCTTTATAGATGAACTAAAAAATAACAATCTCATAAAATTGATGTAACCCTTTGCGGTTGCCAGCATTCCTTCTCCACCTAAAAACAGGTTTGTTTCAGGATGATAATCGGGAACATTCTCACCATAAAGATCTAATTCACCATCCCTTACCTTTCTAAGGTCACCATCCCTTCCTGTAAAACCTGGTATAAGATTAACATTTTCCGGGAGAGTATATCGCAGTCCATTTATGTTGTGGAGATTCGTAATGCGGTTAAGGACTAAATCATTTAGTGATTGTCCGGTTGCCCTCTCAAGTAGGAGCCCCAACACAGTTGTATTCATTCCATACCTATATATTTCTCCCGGATGCTGGATAAGAGGAAGCTGTGCTAAACTTTTGATTAATTCATCACCATCTTTTTGATTTGGAGCGTCAACATTTGCAAACAGTGAGTCAATACAACCGAATCCCGTTAATGCGTAATAGAAACCAGCTGTATGATCAAACAAATTCTTTATTTTTAAAACTGAATCCGCATCCACGAGATTAAAAGGGCATGGATTATCTTTTGATTGTAACCTAGCTAAACTAATTCTATCGCTATTAACTGCAACCTTAAGATCTTTAAACTCTGGAATATAATTGGACACAGGATCTTTGAGCGATATGGTGTTCTCTTCAATAAGATCCATAGCAAGTGAAATAGTTACTAGCTTACTCATAGACCATATTCGTATCCATGTATTCGCATTAATACTTACATCTGGCAATAGTTTTCTATTCACCACGCTATGCTCATAAACTACCCTACCGGATGAGTCTTCAATTCTTGAATAAAGGAATGGATAGATACCATCATTGACATACCGATCTAATATTTCATTAAGGGGATCTTTGTTTAATTGTGTAGAATATTTGTCTTGTCTCTTTTCACATGAAGAGTAAATAACTGCAAGTGAAAGAAAAAAAATGATCCCTTTAAGTTTCGCATAGAATTTTCCTTTTAATAATGTATCATTCATTTTTAAAAATCTGATTATACAGTTCTCCCCGAAATTCATTATAGTATTCCCATCCATTGTTTGGGACAGAGTGTATTTGAGACATGATTACACCGACAAATTTTCTTTTTGGATCAATCCAAAACTGTGTCCCTTCATATCCCCCGCCCTGCCAGAGACCTGTATCGCCCCAACCTTTTATTTTTAATGAATCGCCTGTGACCCAAAGATTATATCCATTATATCCCCAAGGATTGTCCAACTGGGTATGCGGTGATGTGATCTCATCCACTGTATTTTCTAAAAGAAAGCGTTTGCCATTAAGCTGACCACGATTTAATAGCATCCTTAAAAAATCAGCGTATCCATCAGCCGTAGCGATCATACCTTCTCCGCCTAAAAACACATTATTATCAGTACTATTAGACGGAACATCTGGACCAAAGATATTTAGCTCGCCATCTCTGGCTATCCTAAGTACTGTATCCTTCCCTGTGAACCTTGGCAGTAAACTTTCATTATCACTGAGATTATATTTTAATCCTTCAATTCCAAGAAATTGAGTTAATCGTTCTCTTATGAGGCTATCAAGGCTTTTCCCAGTCGCTCGTTCGGCAACGAGTCCAAGCACAGTAGTATTAGTACCATAGAAAGATTTTTCACCAGGATGCTGAATAAGGGGTAAAGCCGCAAATCTATCTATAAGTTCCTGACTATTTAATGCAGTAGGTAGATTCTGATCTGATAAAATTTCATTTAAACACGTAATTTTTGTTGTTGCATAATAAAATCCAGATAGGTGATTGATAAGGTGACTAATGGTCATGACCGATTCAACTGTCTCCAGCTGGAAGGGACAAGAGGATGACTGGTCATCTCTCATTGCCAATGATGTTCCATTATCATCAACTGCTACTCTTAAATTATTAAACTCGGGTATATATTTTGTAACAGGGTCATTTAAATCCAGTATACCATCTTCCACCAGGTCCATTGCAAGTGAAATTGTTATGATTTTGCTCATAGACCATATACGAATCCATGTACCTCTATGGACTATTGTATTAGGAAGTAATTCAGTATTTATAGAACTATGCTCATATAGGACACTACCATCTAAGTGTTCCAAACGAGCATACAAAAACGGGAAGGATCCATTTTCAACATATCTATCAAGTATTTTATCAAGTGATTCTTCATCATCAAAGAGAGAACCTTTACCACGGACACTAATGTTCAAATTTTGTCTGTTTGATGAACAAGAGAAATAAAGTAACGTAACCAAAACATAGTATACAAATATATATTTTTTTATAATTACTAACAAAAGATATACACTAAAAACCTATACGAATTCCAATCTGTTGAGTATTCCCTAGGTGGCGCAAGGCTTCAAAGGAATAGTTAAATAATAAGTTATTGTTCATAATACCTGGAATTTTTAGACCAACCCCGATAGAATATTCTTTTTCATTATCTTTTAGAAAAAGTGAATTAATTCCTGCTCTTAGAAATAAGAAATCATTAAGCAGTTTAAGCTCAAATCCAGCATTCACATAATTAGCATTATCATTGGGGCTGATTGTATCCACAGACCATAAAATATTTACCAGTTTCCCAAAAACTAAATCATTTGAAATTCCAAACCTCAGATTAAGCGGCAGATCAAATCGATCGGTAGATAAAAGACTCGTTACGCTTTCATTATTTCCTTCGATAGTTTGATTTACATCTGCTGCAATTAATAGATCATCACCGCTCATTTTTAATTTCGGACCAAAATTACTGATGCTGGTACCTAGCCGAAATCCAAATGGAGTCTTAAAAAGGGTTCCAAGATCAATTGCAGCACCCTGGGCATGACTACTGGCAATAGTTTGTTGTATATATTTCCCATTAATTCCAACAGAAAAACGATCCGTAAGATTCATAGCATAAGTGATTCCAACAGCGTAGTCAGATGCCCGAAATGTTTCCCCTGTATTCTCATTGCCATATCTAGTCACTTCCATTTCGCCCATTGTTACAGATGTAATGTTTATACCTATTGCCCGTCCAGGACGCAGTGGTATTGAAAAACCAAAATAATCAAAAGAGATATCCGCAATCCAATCAGCATGATTAAAATACATTTCTTTAGTATTAAAATAACTTAAACCAGCTGGATTCCAGTACATTGCAGTGGCATCATTTGCAACAGAAGTAAACGCGCCGCCCATGCCAACCGCTTTTGATCCCACACCTAGGGACAAAAACTTAGCGGCAGTGGTGCCTGTTTTATCAACTGCATGCAGGAAAGAGAATATCACCAGCCCACATAAAAATATGTTTTGTATTATTTTTATCATTTTACAATAGCCACCTTTCCTATTTTTTCCCCAATATTCTCAGCTTCCACATGATACACATAGATACCATATGAAGCTGCAAGATTATCATCTGTTAATAAATCCCAGCGACCCGTCCCAGAATCCATCGGTGAAGAATGATGGATCGTTTTCACCAACTCCCCAGAGATAGTATAAATACGTATTGTACACTTACTGGGCAAATAACGAAACTGTATCTCTCTGGGACCCCTGCCAGAATTAAATGTATTTTGACCTTCAAATGCAGAAGCAGCAAAATAAGGATTTGGTACAACCTTGATCTTTTCCAGGTCATCTTTAGCAACTGCCTGGTCAATAAAAGATGCAACGGTAGTAAACTGATATATATCACTACTTAAAAAGGGCTTATCAATAGTAATATATGCCGTGTCCCCCGCCTGGGGCTCATTATAGATCAGTTTTTCATCGTAAGGAAGCAGGTTCAATAAAAACCTCCATGATGGTACTGGATTGCCATCTTCATCTTCATGATCCATGAAAACAATCCAGTCACTCTCCCTGTCACCATCCGCATTAAAATAACCATCCGGATCCCCAAAAGGTATCACATCTATAAACCCAATAGGAATCTGTTCCCAGTCAACACTATCATCTCCTGTTAAAGAGACCTGCCGCTGAACTTTAAAGTTCACTGCTCCTCCAGGAAATAAAAAACCAGGATAACAGGTCACACCATTGGGTAAGTAACGCATGCAAAGATCAATGGATGAGTCTGAGTGCTGCTCCATAAAAATAACACGGTAATCATAGGGCTGCATGGAACCCACAACATTAAAGGTATAATAACGGTCAACATCGAAGGTCCACAAACTATCACGAGACCAGCTGGAAAGATCTTCATTATATCTCAATTTATCCACATTTTTGAATGCTAGACGGAAACCATCTACTACCTGCGCATCAGATGCAGGTAATGAATAATCATTTTTAATCAGTGTATCTGGATCGCTTTGATCTGTCATATCTACCAGATGATAAGATTTTGTGGTAACAGTATCATAACCAGCCAAACCCTGCTGGTTAGGGAAAATTGTATCTTCAAAGGCGATCTGATACGTGTGATTTTCCTTGATAGCAACCGGATCAACAATCTCCAGATACACCTCACCACTGGATGAACCAAATACATGCTCAATCTGCTCACCAGCAAACTGCGCTTCCACGTACCCAGCCGCTGGAGGCGATGGAACCACTTCTACTACATTCCGCCCCATCTCTATTACTCCAGTGAGTGAGTTTACCCGCAATTTCATAGGCGAGTCACTAGGGATAATATTGTTGGTTAGATCTCCGCCATAATCATAGGATACCACTGCATAGTAGTACCGCTGACCATTCACCACATTCTCATCCACATAAGAATGGACCAGACCGGTATCATCACCAAGGTAAAACTTGATCCCATTCAGATCTATCGGATGCCAGCCACTCTTCCCGTTTGTGAGGTCCCATTGGGCACGTATACCATTCTGAACATAGGGCTCCATGAAAGTAGGGTTACCATCTCCATCAGTAATATTGTATGCATCATTGAACTCAAAATCTGTAGCGCGGTAGACCTTGTACCCTTCAAAATCATAGAGATCGGCACCATCGGTAATGTTATCCATGTATTTATCTTTGGATCCTTCGGCACTGGTATCCCAGTATAGAGTAACCCTGCCATCCCCGGCTACAGCTGTAACATTGGGTGGATTGGGGGCCTTGGCAAACTGATAATCACTCTCGTAAGTCAATTGTGCTACATATTTATTTCTTATAGCATCTTGCTTATCATTACCCATCATAATCGCCATGGCAATACGCTCGGTCTGACCTGCCCGTAAAGGGAAATAACCTGAAGAAATCTGGAGGGTGCCTCCTGGTTGACCGCCAGGAGGTGGTTGCCAAATATTACCAGGTGAAAGATAAAATTGCCACAGCGCACCATCACTTGCTGGATTCCAGCCCCCTATTGGGACCTGCACAGATGTTAAACCCATCTGATCAGACTCAGAGACATCTGTCTTGTCAATGTTAGGCTCTCCCGGGAACCCGGTGCCAGAACCAGACGTAGGCATCTGATCACCT
>PACM01000003.1 GCA_002700125.1 Dehalococcoidia bacterium | reverse complement strand
TACCATGTTTCATACATTTCTCGCCCATAGATTCCTTTTACTTGAATTCCTTTAAAAATAATTTCATCCCAGTTGATTTGTGTAGATTTAGGTAATAATCCCAAAAGGGCTACGTGACCACCATGATACATATGTGCCAACATATCTTTAAATGCAGATGGATTACCGGATACTTCTAAACCGACATCAAATCCATTCACCATATTCAGTTCGGCATAGCAGTCTTTAATTTTCTCTTTTGATATATTAATTGCTTTTGTGGCACCCAGTTTGCGGGCTAAGTCAAGGCGGTATTCATTTACATCCGTAATAACTACATTTCGCGCACCTACAAATTTACATATAGCAACAGCCATGATCCCTATAGGCCCTGCACCAGTGATCAGTACATCTTCTCCAACCATTTCGTAGGAAAGAGCTGTATGAGTTGCATTGCCAAATGGATCGAAAAATGCAGCTATTTCTGATGGTATATCTTTATGAATGGACCATACATTGGATTCAGGAATAACCAAATATTCAGCAAAAGAACCTGCCCGCTGAATTCCCACACCAATAGTTTTGTGACAAATGTGCCGTTTACCAGCGCGACAATTACGACAATACCCACAGGTAATGTGACCTTCTCCAGATACGCGATCGCCTGGTTTATAATGCGTAACTCCCGGACCAATTTCTTTTATGATACCACAGAATTCATGACCAGTGACCAAGGGTAAGTCCAAAGTCCTCTGGGCCCAATCATTCCATTTATAGATGTGGAGATCTGTACCACAGATGGCAGTATGGGTAATCTTGATCATTACATCATTGGTACCACATTTTGGAATTGGGACATCTTCCATCCAGATACCAACTTCAGGCGATTGCTTTACAAGTGCTTTCATAAAATTATTCTTTTGTTGATATAAGATGTAATTATTGAACCAAAAAATATAATGGGTTATACTTCCCATACCAAAAGAAATAAAGTTGGCATAATATGGAATACAATGCCAGATTAATATTAACATCATTTATAATTAAATCAATTTTAGGATAGAAAGAGGTTTTATGAAAATTCAAGGGCAGTTTTTATGGATTAATATTATTGGTGGAATTGCAGTACTTGGTGGATATGTTTACGCATTATTGGCTCATCCAATACTAAGAGGGCAAATATGGGGAGGTGTACCAGAAGCATGGCGAACGTGGATTACTACATCCATGTTTATAGCCGCAATTGGATATTGTTTTGCAATGTACTATTTAATTTTCAATGAGGGATTAAACCTAAAATACTTTTGGGGTAAAGTAGATAATACAATAATGCGAGTTTTGTTAATTTTATTTTTGTTTTCTGCAGCACTTTGGATTCACTCAACTTTCAGTTATTTGGAATTACCTAATTCAAATTCTTGGCACTTGATTCGTTTTGAATTATGGGTAACAGCATTATCTATTTTATTAATGACAATAGGATTAGCAACTGCTACAGGGGTGCAGCAATCTCTATTATTTAACTTCTCTGTTTTAGGGTTAGGTCTAATTTCATTTCACTGCCTCGTTTTTGATGCTATCTTATGGATTAGTAAATTTCCAAGGAGTGTATTTTGAGAAAAATAATTCAAATTTTTATTAATGTAATTTTTTTGACAGTAGTTCTTTATGGACAGAATAGTTTTGTTCTTTCAAATGTAAATATTATAGATGGAATAAGTTCAACAGTACAAAGAGATAAGATTGTCCTTATATCGAATGGAAAAATTGAATCGATCAAAAAAAATGGATCGATTCCTAAGGATTATACATTGATCGATCTTAAAGGAATGTATTTACTCCCAGGTTTTATTGATGCCCATACACATATTCGTTCTTTGGATGCAGCGCGCCGTGCTCTTGAGTCGGGCGTGACCACTGCTAGAAGTGCGAGCACCCCGGGATACCAAGATGTAGCTATCCGTGAAATGGTACATGGTGGTCAATTAATTGGTCCTGAGATTGTTGCTTCAGGTGTATTTGTAACACCCAATTTAGGCGAAACTATTTTAGCGGATACACGCCTGAAGGGATTAGTAAATGGCGTTGAGGATGAAAAATCACTAAGAATGGTGGTTCGTGTGAATGCAGATCGCGGAGTTAATTTTATAAAAACACGGGGAACTGAACGGGCAGGTTTACCTCAAACTGACCCACGGAAACAAACCTATTCGGAAGCACAACTTAAGATAATAGTCAATGAAGCGAATAAATTTAATATTCCTGTAATGGCCCATGCACATGGAGATGAAGGGGGCTATGCTGCTGTAATAGCAGGTGTAAGAAGCATAGAACATGGGACTTATCTCAGTGAAAAGACATTAAAGCTCATGAAAAAAATGGGCACTTTTTTAGTCCCCACATTTAGTACAGTTGTCGACCTCACACAGCCAGGGGGAGACTATGATAATCCTGTTTTAATGATTCGAGGACAACATATGCTTCCTTCCTTGGAAAATACTGTAAAAATGGCCTACAATATGGGAATAAAAATTGTAACTGGAGCGGATACCGGATATGGACCGAATAGCACAACTCGAGTAGGAATGGAAATAACAAATTTTGTGAGCTTAGGTATGGAGCCAATGGATGCAATTCGATCTGCAACGATTATCGGAGCAGAATTATTAGGAATTTCAGATAGGACAGGCATAATTAAAGCTGGTAAGGAGGCAGATCTTGTCCTTGTCACTCAAAATCCCTTAATAGACATTCGAACAATACAAGATGTTGTTTTCGTCATGAGCAATGGTCAAATCGGGGTAAACCGACTTCCATTTGAAAAGGAATAATCATGATAAGATTTATTATTGGTATATTTTTATTACAATCACTTTGTCTTGCAAATAATCCTCTAAAGATTTTTATCTCAGTGGATATGGAAGGCATAGGAGGCATAGGAACAGGAGCAATGACCCGTTCTAATGGTAAGGATTATAACTTGGGTCGAAAACTAATGACAGCAGAAGTGAATGCTGTTGTATCAGCTATTATTAATTATAATAATGATGCTGAAATATTGGTAAATGATTCTCATGGAGATATGCAAAATCTAAATCATCAAGATTTAGATCCAAGGGTAGTTTATATACAAGGAAATATAAAGCCCTTTGGTATGGTTCAAGGATTAGATAACAGTTTTGATGCAGCAATTTTTTTAGGTTATCACGCTAGAGCAGGTACTGCAAGGGGATTCTTAGCGCATACAGGCTCTGGTGCTGTCAAGGGATTGTGGTTAAATGGAGTTGAGGTTGGTGAAGGCGGGTTGAATGCATTTTATGCAGGAGAAATGGGTGTTCCAGTCATTTTAGCTTCTGGAGATGACGTATTTACAGACCAATTTAGAAAACTTGTAAAGTGTGAATTGGTAACAACTAAGAGCGCTGTGACTGCTCAAGTAGCAAAATTAAAGCATGGTACAATAGTTTCATTGGAATTATCAGATGCCACAGTCCGTGCAATTAAAAAAATAAAAAATAGAAAACCAATAAAACTAACAAATCCGGTTGAAATAAAATTGCAATTTTCAACCCCTGCGCATGCAGAAATATTACAAGCCATACCTAAGATGGAATGGCTTGATGGTTACACCGTTAAATATGATGCAAAAAATATGGTTGAAGCATATGCACTTATTCGACTCATGTATAAATATGTGAAACCCTAAGGAGAAATGACGAAACTTAAAAAAACTCTAGGGCTTTTTGATGGCATTGCTCTATTAGTTGGGATCACTATTGGTGCAGGGATTTTTAAAACCCCACAGGTAGTTGCTAGGTATATAGATTCCTTTTCGATCATTATAATTTTGTGGATTGGTGTAGCTGTCTTTGTCTATGTAGGCGCTTTAATTTATGCCGAGTTGGGTTGTCGTTTTCCTCGTACAGGTGGTGAGTATATTTATATGGAAAAAGCATTTGGACCTTTTTTTGGTTTTTTATTTGGTTGGGCCCAACTTTTTATAATACGTACCAGCCCTACTGCAGCTCTAAGTTTATTATCTGCTGACTATTTAGGATACTTCTTTCCTATTGATCAATTACAAAAAATAATTATAGCTACATTAATTATAATTATTTTTGGCTTTATAAATACTTTAGGTGTTAATCGAGGAAGCGCATATAATAAATTTTCATCATCTGTTAAAATTACAGGTTTAATGTTTTTTTGTATTATTGGATTAATTTTGATCAAAGGAGATTTCTCAAGGTTATCTGAATCAGTTTCTGCAACAGCAACTTTAGGACCTACAGGTAATATTATTGCTGCAATAATGATGATAGTGTTCTCTTTTTTAGGCTGGGACAGGGTTGGGTATGTTGCCGGAGAAATGAAAAATCCAGAAAAAGTTATTCCTCAATCTATGTTTTATGGAATGCTAATAGTTACAGTCCTCTATTTAGGATCAAATATTTTATATCATTCGGTTATAGGATTAGAAGGAATGCGCTTAAGCTCAATCGTTGCATCTGATACAGCCATATCTTTATTTGGCAGCATTGGTGCGAGCCTTATTTCAATCATGGTAATAATTTCTGCCACAGGAAGTGTAAACGGCACCATGATGGCAACGACAAGAGTGTATTATGCAATGGCAAAAGATGGATTAATATTTAAATGGTTTGATTTTATTCATCCAAGATTTCAAACACCTACTCATGCTATTATTGCACATTGCTCTTGGAGTATCGCTTTAATTTTAATACGACAAAACTTTGAGACACTAGTGGCAGGAATGGTATTTGCAATTTTGATCTTTTATGGATTTACTACCGTAGCATTGTTCAAATTTAGAAAAGAAAATATTGGTAATAAAGATGGATACACATTACCATATTTTCCCATACTACCCACTTTATATTTATTGGGTATAGTAGTTTTAGTACTACTTCGAGTATTTTACGAACCATGGAAATCAGCTCAGGACCTTATTTTTGTTTTATCGGGAATTCCAGTATATTTTCTTTTTTTCAAAAATAATAATAATTGATAAAATATTTTTAGACCTAAATAGAAGGAAGTGCTATGAAATATATAATTATTTTGAACCTAATTACAGGGTTGCTATTTAGTAGAGAAAAACCAGATAGCTTAGGTAATGAGCTTCCCTTAGTTCCAACTAGAACAATCTCATTTAATACAACCGAGGGGACTTGGATGTCTCTAGATGTTTCACCAGATGGAAGATCCATAATTTTTGATCTCGTAGGTGATATTTACACTATACCTTTTCGCGGGGGTGATGCGACACGTATTACCTCAGGTATTTCTTTTGATTCACAACCTGTATTTTCTCCAGATGGCCAATTGATTTCATTTATTAGTGATCGAAGTGGTTCAGAAAATTTATGGATCTCCAATGTTAATGGCTCGAATCCAAAGCAATTAAGTAAATCTGAAAATGGGCAATATGCATCACCAGTTTTTTCCAATGATGGGGATTATGTTATAGTTTCCCAAACCAGTTGGCCCCAGCGAACATTTGAAGTTTGGATGTATCATATAAAGGGCGGATCGGGTATCCAGATTACCAAATCAAAGAAAGATGCAAATACTCCAGGCAACCAGTTTAAGAATGCATTGGGTGTTTCCATTTCACCTGATGGGAAATTCATGTATTATGCTAATCGACGGGGAGGATTCTCTTATAACGTTTCATTTCCAATGTGGCAGGTTGCGCGGCGAAATATGGTAACAGGAGAGGAAGATATTATTACCAGGGCAGAAGGTAGCGGTATTAAACCAAAAATATCTCCAGATGGAAAATTTTTAGTTTATGGGACACGATATCAAACCCAAACGGGACTACGAATTCGAAATTTGGTAAATGGCAAGGATGATTGGTTGGTTTATCCCATAGTTCGAGACGACCAGGAGTCACGATTTACTCGAGACGTGTTACCCAATTATGATTTTACTTCAAATAGTCAAGAATTAGTATATACTAAAGATGGTGGTTTTCACCGGTTAAACTTGAAAAGTAAAATATCTAAACCTATTTTGTTCAATGCGGATGTGAATTTGCAAGTTGGCCCTGAACTAAATTTTCCTTTTGAAATTAGCGATAAGCCTCTTGAATCACGAATTATTATGGATCCTGTCTTATCTCCAGATGGAAAACGGATTGTATTTTCAACCTTGATGAATCTTTATCTGGCGGATACGAAAACAGGCGAGCACAAAAGAGTTACTAATGTTAAGCAGGGTGAATTTCATCCATCCTGGAGTTCGGATGGTCGTCATATCGTTTATGTAACGTGGGAGGCTGGTATAGGTCATATTTGGAAAGTAAAAGCCGATGGTCGGGCTAAACCAAATAAATTGACTAAAACTTCAGCATTTTATTCAAACCCTGTTTTTAGTCCTGATGGAAAAAGAATCATTGCTCTCCGAGGTTCTGCGATTGAGAGATTGAGAACACAAGGTGAATTTGGTGGTCCAAGTGTTCCAATGGATCTTGTTTCATTAAGCTCAAATGGTGGCGAAACAACTCTAATCATGCCTTCTCGAGGATTGGGGAAGCCATTTTTTACAAGTGACTCTAATAGAGTGTATTTAAATGGATTTAGTTATGGAGGTATAGGACGTGGTAATGGTCTTATTTCAGTTCGTTTAGATGGGACAGACAGAAGGGAACATCTGGCAGTAAAAGGAAAGGGATTTTATGGTAGTGATAAACCGGTCAATGCACGGGATATTAGACTGAGTCCAGATGGGACTTGGGCTTTGGCGGGTGTTAATAATCAGTTATATATTTTGCCCGTTCCAATATTGGGAGGTAAAGCGCCAACTATAAACGTTGATAGTCCATCAATCCCTGTAAAAAAATTAACCCATGTTGGAGCTGATTATTTTGGTTGGGCTAATCAAGGCAAAACCATCACATGGTCGATTGGTTCCACATTCTATAGATTACCACTGGATTCAGTTTCCTTCGAATCGGAGAAAAAAGACTCAACAATAAAAACTGTACCTATAATTCCAGCATTGGAAACTAAAATTAGCGTTTTCAAAGATCGGTTAAAACCCACTGGTCTTATCGCTTTAAAAGGAGCTCGGATTATTACTATGGATGGAGATAGAGTTATTCGAAATGGGGTAGTCCTGATCAAGAATAACCGTATCTATGAGGTTGGAGATGCAAATTCAGTCTCTATTCCTAAGGTTGCAAAGATATTTAACTTGAGCGGTAAAACCATACTTCCTGGTTTTGTTGATACCCATGCACACTGGGGTGAGGTGCGGAAAGGAATCTTGGATCGTCAAAATTGGACATTTTTAGCCAATGTTGCTTGGGGCGTAACAACGGGCCTTGATGTACAAACATCCACCAATGATATTTTTGCATATCAAGATCTTTCTGATGCGGGTGTATTGATCGGTCCTAGAGCTTTTAATACAGGACCTGGTATTTTCTCAAATAATAATTTCCAAAGTAAGGAAGATGCGTTGGGTGTTATGAAACGCTATCGGGATCACTATGGTACGCGAAATTTAAAATCCTATCTTGCTGGAAATCGGAAGCAGCGAAATTATATTGTTCAAGCGGCTTACGAATTAGGAATGATGCCTACCACAGAAGGTGCTTTGGACCTTAAGTTAGATCTTACCCACGCAATTGATGGATTCCATGGGAATGAACATTCGTTTCCCATTACACCTTTATATAAGGATGTGGTTGAACTAGTGGCTCAATCTGGGATGACCTATACACCGACCTTATTGGTATCTTACGGCGGTCCCTGGGCAGAGAATTATTATTATACGACGGAGGAAATTCACGATGATCCGAAGGTCAAAAGATTCATTCCTGACAATATAGTTCAATCTCGTACACGACGGAGACCTTGGTTTAGAAAGGATGAGCACGTTTTTTCAAAATTGGCAGCAGAAGCTGCAAAAATTGTTGAATCAGGTGGACTCGTTGGCGTTGGAGCCCATGGTCAATTCCAAGGATTAGGTTATCACTGGGAGTTATGGTCTCTTCAAAGTGGAGGTATGAGTGAAATGGAAGCTCTTCGGGCTGCCACAATAAATGGAGCGAAGATAATTGGTGTAGGAGGTGATATTGGTTCCATTGAAGAGGGGAAATTAGCTGACCTAGTTATATTAGACAGGAATCCGCTTGCTAATATTCGGAATACTAATTCTATTCGATATGTGATGAAAAATGGAGCGCTTTTTGATGGAGATACTATGGATCAAATTTGGCCCGCTGAAAAGAAATTGCCTCCATTGTGGTGGTGGACAGACGGCCCTAAGTAACCCTAAATCCTTATTAATAAAATGAAATTACGGTTATTAATTACCTTAGCCGCTTTAGAGGTTTGCGTTTTATTCGCGCAGAGTCGGCCAGAAGTGAAAGCAATCCGTACGAATCAACCAATAAAGATTGATGGCTCATTAGATGAAGAAATTTGGGAGAAAATTGATCCTATCTCAGAATTTGTTCAGCGATTACCACAAGATGGGGCTAAACCTACAGAAAAATCTGAAATGCGAATTCTTTACGATGATAATTATCTTTATTTTGGGTTCACTTTTTTTGATAGTGAACCTGAAAAAGTTCGTGCGACTATACTTAATAGAGGTGGATGGATTCATAGAGATGATAAGTTAGAAATTGCACTTGATACTTATTTAGATCGAAGAAATGCTTATTTATTTGAAATGAATCCTTTAGGTACTCAAGATGATGCTTTAATATCAGATGAAAGTCGTCCAAGTTTAGATGAGTGGGCTTGGGATGGTGTATATATAAGCGAAGGTCGTGTTACTGATTATGGTTGGGTTCTTGAAGTAGCTATTCCATGGAACACTTTAAGATTCCCAAGCAAGGATGAATTAACTATGGGTTTAGCTGTAAAAAGATATATTAATAGAAAAAATGAGAGTGCAATTTGGCCACATATTGGTTTGGAATATAGTTCAGATGTTTATCAAGTCTCTCAATATGCCAATTTGACTGGATTAAAAAATATTAAGCGTGGGAATGATATTAAGATTAAACCTTTTGGTATTGTAGGATCTCAAAAACAAATCTCAGAAGATGAAACTATATCTGATAATTTGGGAAATGGTGGGGTTGATCTTTACTATGGATTGAAATCTAACTTGACCCTCAATTTGACTTATAATACGGATTTTGCTCAGGTAGAATCTGATAATGCTCAAATTAACCTTACAAGATTTAGCCTATTTTATCCCGAAAAAAGAGAATTCTTTTTAACAAGGTCTAAATTGTTTGGTTTTGGAAATTCGCGCCAAACCGAAATTTTTTTTAGTCGACGTATTGGTTTAAATCAAAATGTTTTAGGTGGTACACGTATGTATGGGCAGATAGGGAAAACATCTATTGGAGCACTAAACATTCACACTCAAGCAGAAAATGGATTGCCAGCAACAGCATATAGTGCCTTAAGATTAAGGTCAGATATTCGTGATAGAACCACAATTGGTGCAATTCTCACAGATGTGTCAAATAAAGAAATCCAAAATTCAGTTTTTGGTTTTGATGGACAAATGCGGTTTTGGGGAAATAGCAGTGTTTCTACTTGGTATAGTCAAGAATTACCGGCTCATTTACCTGATCATATAGAGTCTAAAATAGTGCTCTGGAAAGCTTTAATTACTAAAGGACAACGGGAAGAATTGGACTCTCTTTTTGCAGAAGGAGAAGATTTACGCATATTAATTATGAATGTAGAGGCCCTGAGCACTACTAAAGGAACAGCTTTCGCGTATAAGTTTATAAGTGCTTATAATACTTTAATGACTATTGACGAGAGTACTACTATCAAAAATCC
>PACM01000008.1 GCA_002700125.1 Dehalococcoidia bacterium | reverse complement strand
TTCTTATAAATTCTGGGAGAATATCTAAGTCAGTAGACAAATCTAAATCCATATATCCTAAAATGCCAGAAGTGCTAGAGATCCAAGCGTTCTTTAATGCTAGTCCTTTGCCAGCAATGGGGTTTGAAATAACTCTAGATTTTTTGTATCTATTGTGCAGATTGTTTGCAATTTGCAAGGTAGAGTCACTGGATCCATTCTCTGCAATAGTTATTATCCATTCATTAGTTATATTTAAACTAAGAAACTCATATAAAGTTTTAAATTTAGATTCAAGTACTTTTGATTCATTATATACAGGCAAAACTATGTCTATAGATCGATTCATAATCTTTAGTGAAGAAACCTTCTCTGTCCTGTAAACACCATAGATATTTGATGTTTATTTGCTGAATCGATAATCTTTTTATCATTTATCGATCCTCCAGGTTGAACAACTGACTTGATCCCTAATTTAACAGCTTGTTCTAAAGCATCCTCAAATGGAAAAAATGCGTCGGAAGCAAGAACAGAACCTATACTTTCATCACCTGCGACCTCACCAGCTATTTTTACACTCATTAATCTATTAGGTTGACCCGCACCCATTCCCACTAGGGTCATATCTTTAACTAGTACAATCGCATTAGATTTTATGAAAGAGCAAGTTTTCCAAGCAAAATTAATATCATCCAATTCAAGTAAGGTAGGTTTCTTATCAGTCACAACAGAAAATTTGAAACTTTCATCAATTAAATTATTGCTTTGCACTATTAAACCTCCAGATATAGATTTAATTGATTTGTGTTGGGTATCATTACTCTTTACCTTTAATAATCTTAATGACTTTTTAGATTTTAATTCTTTTAATGCCTCAGGGTTGAAGCTCGGTGCTACTATAATTTCGAAAAATGTTTCATTAATTAATTTCGCCACATCCAATGAAACTTCTGAATTAAACCCCACGATACCTCCGAAAGCAGATAACGAATCACCTTCAAATGCGGCCTTGAAGGCATCCAGTTGATTCTTTTTTTGGGACAGTCCACATGTATTGGTGTGCTTGACAATTGTTACACAATGCTGATCAAAACTGTTAGCAACTTTGAAAGCAGAATCGGCATCTAGATAGTTTGAATAAGACATTTCTTTACCATTTAATTGTAGAGAATTTACAACTCCTGAATCATCTAATTCATATGAATAAATTGATCCTTTTTGATGAGGATTTTCACCATACCTAAGATCTCCTTTAAATTTGAGATTTAATCGTAAATCTTCTTCTATATTCAAATAGTTCGAAATCACACTGTCATAATTTGAAACATGTTGAAATGCTTTTTGCGCTAAGCTCATTCTTTCTTCACTCAATAAGCTACCCTTTCTTAGATTTTTTAATACTGTCTCATAGTCGTTAGGATCTACCAAAACTACTACACTCTCAAAATTTTTTGCAGCAGCTCGTATCATTGAAGGGCCTCCGATATCTATATTCTCAATAGCATCGCCAAGAAGGGTCTTGTCTTCTGTTATAACTTCTTGAAAAGGGTAAAGATTGCATACAACCATATCAATTGGTTTGATGTCTAATTCTTGTATCTGAGTTTTATGGTCAGATATATCTCTATCAAACAAGATACCTCCATAAATTTTCGGATGTAGTGACTTAACTCGACCTCCAAGAATTTCAGGAAAATTCGTATAGTCTGATAATTTTTCAACAGAAATTCCATTAGATAATAAGTGTGAATAGGTCCCTGCAGTTGAAATAATCTCACAATCTTCTATATTCTGAAGTTCTTTCAGAAAGTCTGAAATATTAGTTTTGTCAGAAACGCTAACCAGAATTCTCATCTTCAGTTCCTTTTTAACACTACTTTAGCTTCTCTAGGCATTCGTTTTTCAATATGCCCTACCACTTTCATTTCATCATTCAAATCTAAAATTAGATCTTTCTTCGAACTGTCAATAATCACTAACATGCCTAAACCCATATTAAATACATTGTACATTTCTGTCTCAGTAACCTTGCCAAAATCTTTGATAAATCGAAATAAGTTTGGTATTTCCCATGCCTTCGTATTGACCACTACTTTAAAATCATCTGGGATTGATCTTCCCGCATTACCTGGAATTCCTCCTCCAGTTATATGTGCAATCGATTTTATATGCTCTAAAGAATCCCAAAGTAGATGAAAGTAACTCTTATGAGGACTCGTCAACATTTCACCTAGAGAAAATCTTGTACCTGGTACGAGAGAATTTAATACATCTTGATTTTTTTCAATGTTAAAGATTTTTCTTACCAAGGTATATCCATTGGTGTGCAATCCGTTAGAAGGAATTCCGACAACAAGGTCTCCAGATCGTATAGTATTTAATTTTGGCCTTTTCTTTTCCTCAATTAATCCCATCATGAATCCAACTATTTCCAAATCTCCACTTTCATAAATATCTGTCATTTGCGCCGTCTCACCTCCTGCCAAAGAACATCCAACATACTGACAAGCTTCTGAAATACCTTCAACGACTCTTAATATATCTACTTCATTTATACTACTAAAAGCAAGATAATCTAAGAATATAAGTGGTTTTGCTCCTGAAGGTAAAATATCATTAACACAGTGATTCACGATATCGTGTCCAAGGTTAGAATAGTCTCCAAAATATTTGAAAATCCTTGATTTCGTGCCCACTCCGTCAACACTGCTTGCAACTGTGATTTTATTACTTAAAGTAGTAGAAGAAGAGAAAAATCCAAGGTCTTTTGGGTTAGAGTCCCTCTTTACTATAGAAAGTATCTTTGAAGTTAGGTTGCTCGCATCAGTCAGTCTAGCGTCAGCAACTTTATAATGATTTTTAGGCATTTTCCCTTTTCTGTATACTTTCTAGTTTCAATTTGTCCATCTCCATCTGAACTGGAATAGGGTACTCTTTAGTGAAACATCCTATACAATAATTTTCTTGGTAATCTATGGATTCTTTTAATCCGTCAATACTTAGATATTCTAATGAGTCTGCTCCAATTAAACGCTTGATTTCAAATATCCTTCTGTTGGCTGCAATTAATTCATAAGAACTTCCTGTATCGACCCCAAAATGACACGTGGATATCACTGGAGGAGAAGCAACTCGCATATGCACTTCTAGCGCGCCAGCATCTTTGATCATGCGAATCACTTCTGGAGTCGTAGTTCCTCTGACAATGCTATCATCAACGATAACTACCTTCTTATCTTTAATGATTGAATTTAATGTGTTGAATTTAATCTTGACCCCTAAGTCTCTCAATTTCTGATCTGGAGATATGAATGTTCTTCCAACATATCTATTTTTGACAATGCCTTGAACGAAAGGAATTTTAGATTTATTTGCATATCCTTCAGCTGACGCAATAGCAGAATCAGGTATGCCTATCACTAAATCTGCTGCAACAGGATGTTCAATAGCCAAAGTTTCACCCATTTTCATTCTAACTGAGTAGGTCAGTTTTCCATCAAGGATACTGTCTGGTCTAGATAAATATATATGTTCGAATGAACAGAGAGCCACCTTGTTTGATTTTCGTCTTATGCTCGAAGAATTTAATTTATTATTCTTTATTTCTAAAGTTTCACCTGGATCAATCTCTCTTATGAATGAAGCCCCGATATGATCTAAGGCACAAGTCTCAGATGCGATTACATATCCTTCTCTATATTTCCCCAAAACCAAAGGTCTTATCCCTAAAGGATCTCTTACGGCAATCAAAGAATTTTGAGTAAGTATAACAAGCGAGTAGGCACCTTTAGTCTTGCTCATTACAAATTCAGATCTTTCACTCCAACTTCTACCAGGTGCGTTCGCATATAAGAGAGTAAGTAATTCGCTATCGGACGTTGTATCAAAAGATGAAATACCCCAAGAAGAAAGTAAATCAATCAAATCTTCTGAATTAATTATATTACCGTTGTGGCCTAAAAATATTTCTCCATTCTGGCCAGAAGCTTTAAAAGGTTGAGTGTTATCTAGATTATTTCTACCAGTAGTCGAATATCTGGTATGCCCTATGGCAATGTTACCTCTTAAATCACCAATTATCTTATCATCAAATACTTGATTTATAAGACCTGTATTCTTATAAATGAAAAAGTTTTTTTCATCACTCGAAGCTATTCCAGCCGACTCTTGGCCTCGGTGTTGCAGAGAGAATAAACTAAAAAAAGTTGATGACGCAACACTATGTGAAGGATGATAAATTCCTACAATTCCACATTTCTCAGATAATTTTTTTCTAGACATGACCCCAAGTTAATAGTACTCAACTTCGATTATAATCATTCCCAACTAAAATCACTCAACCATTTTTACTAAGCAAAAAAATTCTTGATTACCTTTACGACCCTTGACTTTAGATCTCCTTAATTCGTGAAGTTGAAAGCCAGAATTTCTATAAGATGTTATGAGATTATCAAGTACATTAACGTGAATTTTTGCATCTTTTACCAATCCTCCTATTTTGACTTGATGCTTTTTTGCTTCGAATTGAGGTTTGATTAAAATAATTAGGTCAGAATCGCGGTTTAGATGTCTCTTTATATTGGATAGTATTCTTTTAGTCGAAATAAATGATACATCTACCACAGCTAAATCTACTGGAGATATTGGAATTTCAAAGGGGAAGCGAGCGTTGACTCCTTCGAATGATTTAACTTTAGGATGCTGAAGTATTGAATAGTTTATCTGATCTCGACCAGAGTCTAGACAAATTACTTCACGAGCTCCGTGCTGGAGCAACAAGTCAGTAAATCCTCCGGTAGATGCTCCTATATCCAAGCATGACTTACCTTTTACACTGTAATTGATATCTCTTACAAAACCTTCTAATTTATATCCACCTCTGGATACATACCTATCTTCTTTTACTTGATCTACTTCAATATCAAGGGGGACTACAGTGTGTTCAAATAAATAACTGGAATTATAATTTTTCAACTTAATCTTTTTCGAATAAATTAATTTGCGAGCATCCAGCTTTGACTTGGCTAGTTTCTTTTTAACTAGTAAATCGTCTAATCTAATCTTTCTTACCATATTCTATAATTTATAATTTATTATCTGATCCAGCGAAGGTATGTTTTTAGATCCTACTCCTCCTAATGAAATAGCAGCAGCAATATTCGCCATTTCAACACTTTCATTTATCTCGAAAGCCCATATGAATCTTGATATTGAAAAAACAGTCGCCCATACATCTCCAGCACCAGTCTCATCTATAGCCTTAATTTTTTCAGTTTTATAATCAATTTGATCATTATCAGATATAACCGTACATCCTTTTCTTCCTCTAGTGACGCAAATCATTGGAACCATCTTCGCTATTTGATTGATGTGTTCATCCTCTATATCAGATTCAGATGTAACTACAACATCAATCAATGAATAGTTTAAATTTGGCAAATACTTATTTGAATGGATTTCTCCATCTTCATCAATAGATCTCATCCATCCTTGCAAATTACAAATCTTCTTACTCTCCTCAAAAATATTAAAAAAATCATTAGATACTTCATTTAGAACAGGGCATATAAAAACAATTTTGGGCGCATCCCAATCACTAGGATATTTAAATTTACTCAAATCTATAGATGCTGCCTCAGACAGAACTCTCTGAATTCTTATATCGTTTCTATAACTATTCACAAAAGTCGTTGTCGAATTTCCAAGCTGAGAAAAAAATTCTGTATAAGGTAGCAAAGTTTTTAAAGGTAAATCTTTTGATAGGCTTGAAATTATGCCTGACTTAAGATTCAGTTCTTCACAAACTCGAGATGCATAAAAAGAAGAGCCACCAATCTCAAAATAGTTGCCTGAATCGTTTTCAATTATATCTTTCGTAATATTTCCGATAGAAAGAACATCCAGTGATTTCAAAATTATTTATTTGGTATAACTACTACTTGACGCCTATTCCCAATTCCTGTGCTCTCTGTTTTAATTTTTGATTTACTTTCAAGAGCTAAATGTATAATCCTTCTATCAAAAGGAGACATTGGATCCATCTTAATCTGTTTTCCAGATCTTATTACTTTATCAGCAGTAGATTCTGCCAATGAAATTAAATTTTGTTTCCTCCTTTCTTGGTACCCTTCAACATCTAACACTATCCTTATATTCTTTGATAATTGCCTCTTAATAATAAAAGATATCAAGAATTCAAAGGATCTGAGTGTTTCACCTTTTCTTCCAATTATCAGTCCTGAGTCAGGGCCTTCAATTTCAAAATAAGCTGACTTAGCATCTGCACTTTCTTGATCTCGAAAAAATGTTTTAACATCCACATCTAAGTTAGATAAAATGTAATTAACTAAATCAACTGCTAACTTCTCAGTTTCATCATCAACATCATCCATAATTCTCTTAATCGATCCTTTTGTTTTCGATACTTCTTTATTTTTAGATTGGATTTTACTATCTTCTTCTATCGTGACTTCAACAATCGCGGGTTCCCCTCCAAGTCCTAAAATTCCAGATTTACCTGCTGAAACTACTGTAACTTTAACCTCTTCTAGATTTACTCCGAGATCTTTTAGGGCGAGCTTTGTTGCTTCTTCTACGGTTTTTCCTTTGAAGTGATGCGTGCTCATTATTCTCCTCCTTAATTTGCACATCAAGAATTTCATCTTGTTGTATATCATTATTATTATTGGTTTTGAAACTAAACATTTCACGAAATGATTTTTTTACACCTAATTTTTTAAGAACATATATTTGAATAAAAAAACCAGCTATATTCGAGAATATTATGTAAGTTGCCAGACCCGCAGGAAATGAAAGAGTAAAGAATCCAAACATTACTGGCATCATCCATAACATCATTTTATTGGTTTGTTCTTGTCTTGCGTCAGTACTTTTAAACATTGAAACTTTCTGTTGAGCAAATGTGGTAAAAGCAACTATAAGTGGCAGAAAAATCGCAAAAAACGTTCCTGCCTGCTGTACAGGGTTTACTAGGTCAATCCCCAGAAAAAAACTGTTCAAGGGGATTTTATCTACTACAGGATTCCAAGAATATAAATAGGTAGATAAATTCGCTAATCCTTCAGGTGTCGGGGGGACAGTTTTGAAGATTGCTCTATATAAACCAATCCAAATTGGAAGTTGTATAAACATAGGTCCAAGGCAACCTACAGGATTAACTCCTGACTGCTTATACAGACTCATTGTTTCTTGGCTCATTTTTTGTTTACTTTCCCTATCTTTTCGATCTTTATATTTTGCTTGAATCTGCTTCAATTTAGGCTGTATAGATTGCATGCCTAGCATCTGTTTTACTTGTCTGAATGAAAGAGGAATGAGTAAGACTCTAATAATGACTGTAAAAACAATTATACTAATTCCAAAATTGTCAGAAAAGAGTGAATAAAAAAATGTTAGAAGGTTTACCATCGGCTTCATTATTAATTCGTTCCAAAGAATTGAAAATATGCCCATATTAACTAATCACACACCTTCATATCTTTAAGGTTAAAGCACTTAATTAATGATCTGTCTCCTAAAGAAAAGCTTTGAAAATTATTCTTTTCGTCAAGTACATACATTAAGTTATCTATTATCAGTGGCTTTGATTGAACACCTTCTTTTAATGGAAATTCTCCATCTATGCTACCGGTCATAGCATCGAGCGTTATGACTTTATCATTATCAAATGGAACTGCGAGAAGATTTCGATTTCTCCAAGAATACAAAGTGAGTCCTCCTAGAGGTTTTCCATCGAATTTAAGTTCTTTCTTCCAATTTATATCAATAGACTTTGAGGGTATATCTATATCTAACCGATATACCCAACCCGATAAAGTCACCAGATATAAGTTACGATCATCTCTTTCTGCAGAGGACCATATCCATCCGTCAAGTTGAAGTTCATTCCATTGCTCAATATCAAATATTCCTTGAGAATTTCTACTAACGGTTATACAGCCCATTTGACCATTTATATTTCCGTAGCAATAATTGCCTTCCCCAACATCAATTACTGATGAGACTACTGGGAATCCAGTATCTATCGAGGTTATTGATCTTTTTTTTGAGTCAGTAGATATATCTAATAACATTATTTGCCCATCAAGTAATCCCAATATTAAAATGTTATTTTCTCCATCAATTATTGGTGTAGAAAATACCTTACTCTCAATAGGCTGCTTCCATAAGATCCTGTTTGTTAAATCTCCCAATTTTTTATCATAATCAGAGGTTGCATCTACAGCATATATGTGGCTCCCGACTCCACTGCTACTATCATTTGTATTTACAGTAAAATATATGATATTTTCGTGACTTACTAATCCACCAATTATCGAACCATCAACCTTCAACATTCCTTCCATCCAAATTGATTGACTAGATTCAACGTCTATAGCAAAAATATTAGAAATACACTTCCTATTTTGGCATCTTTTGCCTTCCCCATTTCCATATCCTGATCCAAAAAGAACTCCATCGTTTAATACCATGTGTCCATAAAATGAACCGAGTGAATTTTCTGATTGAGGATACTGCCATCCAGATACTCTTGCCCCATCATCTTTAAAAAATTTATTAATAAATCCTTCATTGGAAGGCACAAAAATATATCCTTCATCTGCTACAGGGGGCGACCAATTACCTTTATGCTCCATTTCATTCATACATCCGAATACAGAAAAAGTAAGAACAGTAATTATGAAAAATAGCCATTTATTGAATTTTGTAATCTCTACACTAATGGGTCATAACCTCCTCTAGCCCAAGGATTACATTTCATCAATCTGAATGTTATTAAATATATCCCTTTAAACACTCCATATCGTTCGATTGCAATATATCCATAATTTGAGCAACTAGGATAATACTTACATTGACCTCCCAAGTAAGGTGATAGTGCCTTCTTATAAAATATAATTATATTAAGAAATATATTCTTTAACATTCGTTAGTTTCTCTAATGTCTTTAACTTTGTTAATAAATGAATCAAATATTCTAGACAGAGATTCATAATTTAAATTCAACTTATTCTCTCTTACTATCATTATCATTACTACTCCAGACAAACTGATAGCATTGTTTCTTGACAGAGCCTTAATCTGTCTTTTTAATTTATTCCTTACGACAGCAGACCCAACCTTTTTCTTTATTGAAATCCCAATCTTCAAATTTTCTGAATTACTGTCTTGCGAATAGTAAATAACTACTCCAAGCAGAGAAAACTTACGACCAATTGAAATAATCTTTAAGAAATCACGTGATTTTTTTATTACCTCGATCGAAATCAAAGCATTAAAACACCATCATTTTGCAACAACAGTTAAAAGTTTCCTTCCTCGGACTCTTCTTCTTTTTAGAACACTTCTCCCGCTCTTAGTTCGCATTCTTAACCTAAAACCATGAGTTCTGGCTCTTTTACGCTTCTTGGGTTGATATGTTCTCTTCGTCATTATGAGTCTCGTACTAAATTAAAATTTCAAAAATAAACAACCTTATGTTGTTTTAATAAATAATCTGAATATAATATTCTCTTGTAAAAACTTGTAGTATTGTAATCTAACTTTCAATAGTTGACCACTACCAAGAATAATCAATATAAAAAGGGATCAAAATATGGCTGAAGCAGTAAAAAAAACCAAAGCAGTAAAAAAAACCAAGGAAGTAAAAAAAACCAAAGCAGTAAAAAAAACCAAAGCAGTAAAAAAAACCAAGGAAGTAAAAAAAATCGAAATAGACATTGATTCAGGATCAAATTTGCTTGAAGCTATGAAATACTATATTAAGACGCTCCCTCTCGTTGAACGTATGAAGGAAAGATCCGTAATAGCTCATTTTGTTAATAGTGTTGGAGAAAATAAGATCCTTTCTAACTTAAAACCTCCGGAAGTGGGAGATTATAGTCAACTTTTAACCTCAAGAATGGCTAATGCAGACACCCACAGTAGATTATCTACGGTAAAAAAATTCTTGATTTATCTTCACGATAATGAGGTCATATCAGCAGATTTGAATATACCATCTCATTTGAGGTCTAAAAGGATATTAATGACAAAAAGAGGAAGATCAAGCGTAAAAACTTTCAAGGAAGGATCAAAAATAACCAGAAGTAGATTTAAGACATTAAATGCACAGTTAGAAAAACTAAATAAAGAAAAAATGCGTCTGGCTACAGATATTCAGAATGCTAGAGTCGACGGAGATGTAAGAGAAAATGCCCCATTAGAAGCTGCTAGGGAAGCGCAAGGAATGGTGATGAGTAAAATCACAGATCTAGAGAATCTCATGAGAGGGGCTATAATAATTGACGATAATTCACAATCTGTATTAAAAGGCAAAATAAACATAGGAAGTAAAATATCTATAGAGAATCAAGCTACAAAAGAGAAGTACAACTTTCAGGTGGTTGATTTCCACGAAGCTGATCCACTAAACGGAAAAATTTCATCTGAGTCTCCTGTTGGGAAAGAAATAATAGGAAAGTCAAAAAACGAAATTGTTTCTGTAAAAAGTCCTTCAGGGCTTATTGAATATAAAATTTTGTCTAATTCGACTAGGTAAATTGTGGTAAATTATACCGAATGGATTGTATTTAATTTATTCGTAATAATTGTTCTTGCTTTTGATTTATATTGGTCCCGAGGAAAAATTTATGACTTCAAGTCCTCTATCATATGGACTTTAATATGGACAGCTCTAGCAGGAATTGTAAACATTTGGTTCTTTGTCCAAGATGGATCTTTACTTCAAGGTCATGAAACGGGGATCACTTTCCTAACTGCATATATTGCAGAAAGAGCTCTCAGCTTTGACAACCTATTCGTATTTATCGTCATATTTCAATTTTTTAAAATACCATCTAAATTACAACCACTTGCTTTAACTTACGGTATAGTAGGTGCGTTAGTTGCCAGAGCAGTCTTTATAGCTATAGGGTCAGCTATACTCAGCTTATTCTCCTGGATCATGGTAGTAATGGGAGCTTTTCTGATTTATACAGGTTTCAAAATAGCATTAATAGGTGAAGAAGATGTGGATCCAGAAAGGAACATTCTTTTCAGAATTGCAAAGAAATTCTTTAGGATGACTGACCAATTTCAAGGCAGTAAATTTATTTCTAGAGATTCGTCTGGAAAGATGATTTTAACTCCATTGTTTTTAGTTATCGTGGTATTAGCAAGTACAGATGTTGTGTTCGCAATAGACTCGATTCCGACAGTCTTTGGAATAACCCAAGATTTATTCATAATATGGAGTTCAAACATGATGGCAGTTGTAGGAATGAGACCTCTGTATTTCTTAATACAAGAAATACAAAATCAATTCAGATTTCTAAAATATGGCCTTGGTTTCATCCTCATCTTTATTGGTGCAAAGATGGGAATAGAATATTTTCATTTATTTCATATATCCATATACATATCATTAGGCATAATAGTAGGAGTAGTTGCAGGAAGTATTTTAATATCTAGTTTAATTCCAGAAAAAAATGATTCAAAATCTCGTAAAAATTAACTCAAATTTGGAGATAGACTCCTCAGTAAAGGAAACTTTGCGCAAAGAGATAGAAGGGGATGTTCGGTTTGACGATATCACTAGAGAAATCTACTCAACGGATGCATCAATATACAGGATGTTACCCATATGTGTCGTGATCCCAAAGACAGTACAAGATGTCAAAACTATCATTCAGATAGCACACGAAAACAAGATTCCAATACTTCCTAGAGGTGGTGGATCTAGCTTATCAGGACAAACAGTTAATCATGCAATAGTGATAGATTTTTCAAAATATTTAAATAGAGTAATAGATATTGATACCTCAAGCAAAACAGTCAAAGCTCAGCCAGGTTTAACAATTGATGTTTTAAACAATCATTTGAAAAAAGTAAACCTATTATTCACTCCTGATCCAAGTACTACAAACCGAGCTACTGTAGGGGGAGTTATAGGCAACAATTCTTGTGGGGCTCACTCGATAATATATGGGAAAACCATAGATCACGTTGTCGCCCTTGATACAATTTTATCGAATGGAGATAATCACCTATTTCAAAAAATAGATTCGCTAAGGTTCGAGCAGCTGACCTACGGAAATTCTTTGGAAGCAGAAATTTATTCAAAGTCTTTAAATCTCTTCAAGGAATACACTGATGAGTTATCTAGAAGATTCCCGAGTATTCAGCGAAGGATTGGCGGATATAATCTAGATGATATAAATGACAATAATTCGATCGACTTAACAAAAATAATAGTAGGTTCAGAAGGAACCTTGGCAACTATTGTCGAAGCTGATGTAAGTGTGGTAAATCTTCCTAAACACAAAGGATTAGTAGTCTCAGAATTTAACGACATAATCACTTCTATTGAAGCTTCAATAATAGCGCTAGATTTCGAACCTTCTGCTGTAGAACACATAGGAGAAATAATTTTAAATGAAGCAAAAAAATCTCCAGAGTTTGCCTCTGGAATTGATTATCTGAAATCTAACCCTAAAGACATTATAGTCACTGAATTTTATGGAGATACTCAAAAAGAACTTGAAGATAAGATGGCTAAGTTCAATAGAAAACTCGTTAGATCCAAATTGGCATCGTCAACTACATCGATTTTAGATCCCATTCAGCAATCTCAAGTTTGGAGTATGAGAAAGGCAGGTTTGGGGCTAGTAATGAAAAAGCCAGGAGAAGCAAAAGCTATTCCATTTGTTGAAGATACTGCAGTTTCTCCAGAAAAGTTACCTGAATATGTCAGAAGATTCGAAGAAATAGTAAAAGAAAACGGTACCACAGCAGGATATTACGGCCATGCTTCAGTAGGATGTTTACATATTAGGCCTCTAATAAACTTGAAATCTGAAGAAGATATAAAAAAGATGGTTAAAATTTCTGATGAAATCTCAGATCTAGTTTTCGAATTCAAAGGTTCATTTAGCGGAGAGCATGGAGACGGTATCGTTAGAGGGGCGTGGACAAAAAAGATGTACGGGGAAAAAGTCTACAGGGCGTTTCAAGAATTAAAAAAATCTTTTGATCCATTGAATATATTAAACCCTGGAAAAATAATTGATACCCCACAAATGGACTCCAATTTAAGATTTGGGTCAGATTATAAAACAGAAAAAATAGATAATTTCTTATCTTTCGATAAAGAGGGTGGGTTCTTACAAGCTATAGAAATGTGTAATGGTCAAGCAGCTTGCAGAAAAGTAGATTCTGGCTACATGTGTCCTTCATTTATGGCAACTCGAGAAGAAGTAGATTCTACTAGAGGAAGGGCAAATGCACTGAGAGCTGCATTGTCGGGCAAGCTTCCGATTTCAGGATTGAACTCAAAAAAACTATTCAATGTTCTTGATCTTTGCATAGAATGCAAGACATGTAGATCAGAATGTCCCTCTGGGGTTGATATGGCAAAAATGAAGATTGAAGTGATGCGGCAGCAAGTTCTTGCAAATGGACTGTCTTGGCGTGATCGTTTAATCGGGTATTTCCCTCGTTATGCGCCTTTGATGGCAAAAGTACCTTATATCGCCAATTTACAGAGTTCTATCGTTGGTTCTAAAATAAGTGAGTGGTTTTTCGGTCTGAGTTCTAAACAACCGTTGCCTCGTTGGGCAAGGCGACCGTTTTATCCCGAATCTGACATAGTAGGAGACCCGAAGGGACCCGAAGTGGTTCTGTTTATCGATTGTTTTAACCGTTACTTTGAACCCGGTAATCTTCACGCCACCGTAGATGTTTTAGTGTCTGCGGGGCGCAAAGTAAGGTTTCTAGAACCGCCTGGAGATAATGCTCGACCATTGTGCTGTGGGAGGACGTTTCTCTCTGTAGGACTC
>PACM01000054.1 GCA_002700125.1 Dehalococcoidia bacterium | reverse complement strand
CAAAAGGGTCATTTTCAGAAAAAATAAGACTATTCCAAAAAAGAATATATAAGATAAAAAGAAGTTTTTTCATCCTTCAGTGATCTGAGGAATGATGTGATTCATCTTTTTATTTGAAGATTTTAATTTTTCGAGTACTTTCTTTGATAGATCATCAAATAACTTTCTGTAATTTTCTTTCTTNTACAAAAANGAAAAGTCTTCNTTTTCAGTTAGAGGAATTTCAGAAAATANGTCTANACTNTANTCTTTCGCTAGTTCTNCCCCTCCNCCNTTACCGAAAAGATAATATTTCTTTTCTTTATCAGCNGGNTGNAAAAANCTCATATTTTCNACNAANCCTAAAATGGGTACNTCTAGTTTNTTTATCATTTCTATACCTTTTCTAGTNTCTGAAACAGAAACTTTTTGAGGTGTGGTAACNACTATCACNGCATTTANTGGCATACGNTGTAACAGAGTNANTTGAANATCTCCTGTTCCAGGAGGAGTATCAACTATAAGAAAGTCTAAATCTTGCCANTCAGTCTGAGAGAGTAGTTGCATAACAGCACCACTGACCATTGGACCTCTCCAAATTACTGGCATACGTTCTTTACTAATCAAACCCATTGAAATAAATTTAATTCCTTCTTTAACTACTGGAGANAAAAGTTCTTTATCTTTAACTNCTAATTCACTTGANGAAGCACCAAGTAATAAAGGCTGACTGGGTCCATAAATATCTGCATCNACTAAGCCAGTNGNNTAACCNTTNCTTTTTANACTTAAAGCNAGGTTAAGNGCNATCTCTGATTTACCNACTCCTCCTTTAGCTGAAAAAATTCCTAATATNGTTTTNACTTTCCTNAAAGATTCAGGAATTCTTAATGANACTTCCTTTTTTGGCATTTATTTCTCCATTAAGCTTCTTCTNGTGTGAGTTATAATAGTTAAAANTAACATTCTAAACACTGCTAGTTTCTTCGCAATATGTCAAAAGATAATTCAAAAAAAGAGATATTAGTTACTAATGCCTTACCTTATTCAAATGGTCCCTTGCATCTAGGTCATTTATTAGAACATATACAATCAGATATCTGGGTTCGATTTCAGAGATTAAGAGGAAATACTTGCACTTATGTATGTGGTGAAGATGCGCATGGTACCTCAATTATGTTAAGAGCTGAAGAACTTAATATTTCACCAGAAGAACTGATAAATGAAGTCAGTAAAAGCCACATAGAAGACTTTAAGGGATTCTATATCAGCCATGATAACTATCATACTACTCATAGTGAAGAGAATAGATTCTATTCAGAAACAATCTTCAACAGATTACTGGAAAATGGTTATATTGAAACAAAAGTTATAGAACAGCTTTTTGATGCTGAAAAAGAAATGTTCTTAGCTGATCGTTATGTTCAAGGAACTTGTCCAAAATGCAATGCTAAAAATCAATATGGAGATAATTGTGAAGTATGTAGTTCTACCTATTCTGCTTTAGAGCTAATTGATCCTCTCTCTGTATTAAGTAATAGCAAGCCACAAATTAAAAAGTCGGAACACTTATTTTTTAAACTATCAAGTCTACAAAATGAAATAAAGGACTGGCTGAGTAGGTCTGAAATGCAACCACAAGCTCTTAACAAACTCTCTGAATGGGTTGATTCAGACTTAAAGGATTGGGATATAAGTCGCGATGAACCCTATTTCGGTTTTCGTATTCCAAATCATCCNGGAAAGTTTTTTTATGTTTGGCTGGATGCCCCTATAGGATATCTAGCTAGCCATAAAAACTATTTAAACAAGAATAATAGAACAGAAGAATTTGATAAATATTGGAATAAAGAATCTAGTACTATGTTGTANCACTTTATTGGNAAGGACATAATGTATTTTCATGCTCTTTTCTTTCCAGTGATGCTTTNAAAATCTAATTTTAGACAACCGAATGGAGTATTTATCCATGGATTTTTAACAGTTAATGGTGAAAAAATGTCTAAATCTAGAGGTACCTTTATATTAGCGAAAACTTATCTTGAATCTTTAGACCCNGAGTATCTNCGTTATTATTTTGCAGCTAAGCTTTCAACTGGAATAGANGATATAGACCTAAATTTTGATGACTTCCAGCTAAGAGTNAATTCNGATGTAATAGGAAAATTTATTAATATTGGAAGTAGAAGTGCTAAATTCATTAATAGAAACTTTAACAACAAACTTTCTGAATCATTACATGAACCAGAAATAATTCAAAAATTTATTTCAAAATCATCTGTGGTTGCTGATGCTTATGAAAAAAGAGAATACAGTAAAGCGATTAAGGAAATAATGATGTTAGCTGATCTGGCAAATCAATACATAGATCGAATGGAACCTTGGGTTCTAGATAAAGAAGATTCAAATAAAGAGTTAGTACATTCAATATGCACAACTTCTTTAAATTTATTCAGGCTTTTAGCCATCATGTTAAGCCCTGTTTTGCCTCAGTTATCTGATAAAATTTATAAATTTCTATGTATAAAGCCACCTCTTTGGGATGAGATGGAAATGTTACTTACTGATAAATTAATTTCAACTTATGAACCATTATTAACAAGAATAGATCCTAAAAAAATTGATGAAATAAGAGAAAAATCTAAGGAGAGACTTTGAAAAAAATAACGATTGATGATTTTTTAAAAATAGATCTTAGGGTGGCTCGGATAATAAATGTAAAAAAAATAGAAGAAGCTGATAAGCTTATAGAGTTAACACTGGATATTGGAGAACTTGGAAAAAGAACAGTTTTTGCAGGTATAAAGAAAGCATATACGAAGGATAAATTACTAAATAAATTAGTTATATGCGTAAATAATCTTGAAGAAAGAAAGATGCGTTTTGGCACTTCAGAAGGAATGATTCTTGCTTCAGGTGATGATGAAAAAGGAATTTTCTTAGTTTCAGCTGATCAAGGGGCATTACCTGGAATGCAAGTTAAGTAATCATGAAGAAAGTCGTTGAGACAGATATCTTAATAGTTGGAGCAGGTCCAATTGGACTTTTTACTGTATTTGAAGCTGGACTTTTAGGATTAAAATGTCAGATAGTAGATAATCTTAATAAAGTTGGAGGTCAGTGTTCAGAACTTTATCCAGATAAACCTATCTATGATATACCTGGTGTTCCAGACCAAACTGCAGAAGAACACGTTGAGGCTTTATTAAAACAAATTGAGCCCTTTAATTATGATATTCACCTAAATCAAAGGGTAGAACAAATAGCCCCAATAGAATTACAAGAAGAAGTAAAAAAATGGAAAGTTATAACTTCAGAATCTAGAGAATTTAAAGCTACAAATGTATTTATTGCTGCCGGTGGAGGTTCTTTTGAACCAAGAAGGCCTCCCGGTATTTTAGATCCAGATAAATACCTAGGAAA
The DNA here is from genome assembly GCA_002700125.1 of Dehalococcoidia bacterium. Lineage (GTDB taxonomy): Bacteria > Chloroflexota > Dehalococcoidia > Lucifugimonadales > Lucifugimonadaceae. Next base: position 6,402 of record PACM01000054.1, on the reverse strand, counting down.
AGGTGTNGCTTATTCAGTAAAAGATAAAAATTTATATAAGAATAAAGATTTAGTTATTTTTGGGGGTGGCGATAGCGCTCTTGATTGGACAATAGAATTAGCTAATATTGCAAAATCAATTAAATTAATTCACAGAAGAGATGCGTTTAGAGGTGCTCCTAACACGGAAGCTCAAATGAGAGAACTAGTTGAAACTGGGACTATTGAATTAAAAACTCCTTTTGTTGTAGAAGCCTTATCAGGTACTGATAGGATATCTGGAGTTTCAATTAAACACTTCACGTCTAAAGAAATTGAGAAACTTGATTGTGATGAAATTTTATTCTTATTTGGACTAAACAAAAAACTTGGCCCCATTGTTAATTGGAAACTTGAACTAGAAGGAAAGAAGATTGCAGTCGATACAGAAAAATTTCAGACTAATGTTGAAGGTATCTTTGCTGTNGGNAATATAAGCGACTATCCAGGAAAGCTTAACTTAATTCTATGTGGGTTTCATGAAACTACTTTGGCAGTTCAGTATGCTTATCAAAGATGTAATCCCGGTAAAAGAGTTCCTTTTACTTATACAACCCAAAATAAAAGCCTACATAAAAAGTTAGGTTTAATTACTGAAGATTAGTTCACTTTTTTCTAAACTTTAAATTTAGAAATCTTGGTGATTANATATCATTTAATCTAACTTGTTTTCGTAACAGAAAGTAAACCAGATTTTAATTTATCTAAAAATTGTTCGTATTTAAGCCAATGGTTAATGGCTTTACTATAAATAGGTAGTCTAACTTGTTCAGAACTTGCGGTTTTCACAGGCCTTTTGGTCTCGTAGAATTTAAGACAATTTTTTTCAAAAGATAGATTACAAAAATCAAGTAACCTCCTTGTTTCCTCTTCTTGATTACCGACTATTTCTTCATAGATAACTCGATAAACTTTTCCCGGTAAAACCCTATCCCAGTGATCCATCAATTTTATATAGTTGACATAATATCGAGCTATCTCATTTAAGTCGTATGTAAAAACTTGACCTCTAGCAAATAATTGTTTGTAGCAACTAAAACAAGTGTCCATTGGATCTCTTCTGACATCAATTATCTTTGCGTTAGGAAGAATTAAACTAATTAACCCGATATGACTAAAGTTATTTGGCATCTTATCTATAAAAAAAGGGAGATTAGATCTAAGGAATTTCGTTTCAGAAATATATTTTTTTCCTAGAGCTTCAATTTCTGTTTTAGGTAAATTAGAAAGGACTTCTGGATAAGAAGTTTGTTCATGAGTATTTGAGCCTAATTTTCGAGCAATATTAAGCATATTTGGGAGTTCCATTGTTCCTTCTACTTTCGAATGACTAGATAAAATCTGTTCTATTAAAGTTGAACCTGATCTAGGGAGGCCAACTATAAATATAGGATCATCAGTTTTATCGCCGAGACCTATTTTTTCTTTTATAAAATCTTCATTAAAAAAATTAATCAACCTTTGGGTTATAGCTTCTATGGCTTTAGGATCATAGTTACTTCTTCCTCTGTTTAAGTCGTTTCCTTGATTGTAATAATCCATAGATTTTTTATAATTTTGTTGATCCTCATATGCCTTACCTAGTGCAAATAGAAAGTGAACTTTTTCTCTTTCTGGTAACTCTTTATTAAGTAATTGCTTTTCCATTAAATTAATTTCTTCTTTCGAAAAATTATAAGTTTTGAGGTTAGCCAAACTCCAATAAGCCTCCCCAAACATAGGAAGATGGCTTATTGCATTATGGTAAGAATTAATAGACAGTTTTTGGTTGCCAGTGGTTTTATAAATGTGCCCTAAACTTAAATGGACTCTAGGTTGGTTATCTTTGATAGCTATAGATTTTTTATAAGCTTTTATTCCTTTATCATGAATAGAAGACCTTGTGTAAACAGTTCCCAATCCAGCCCAACCTTCAGCCCAATTTGGTCTTAATTCAGTTGCTTTTTTAAAACAATAAATTGACTTATCTAAATTTTCATAACCTTCTTTTTGTCGATACATATTAGCTAGGTTTTCCCAAGCAAGAGAATAATCAGGAGCAATTTCAGTACACTTCCTAAGCATCATTATTCCATCATCTATGGCGCCACTTTTTGTAGCTAGAAGACCTAGAAGTCTCAATGCATCTACGTTGTTAGGATCATCTTTTAAAATTTGTTTATATATTGTTTCTGCTTCTCCTGATTGCCCTTTTCTTACTAAAGCTATAGCTTCCTTTAGATTACTATATTTTTTATCTGTAGCTATTGCCCTTTCGTAAGCTTTAGTTGCTTCTTTATCTCTTCCTTGATCGGATAAAATATCTCCTAAATTTTTCCAAGCTGAAAACTTCTTAGGATCAATCTTTAAAGCTGTTTTGAGGCAAGCCTCTGACTTTTCTAATTCATTAAGCAAAAACCAAGCTGTTGCTAAATCTTCGTGGGCTTGAGCAAAACCTGGGGCAACCTTAATGGCCTTTTGTAGTGGTATTAAGGCTATCTCTGGTTTGTCTTGATCTAAGGATGAAATTCCACTTAACCGAAGTGAATTGGGTTCATTAGGGTAATTTTGAAGAATTTCTGCAAGTTGTTTTTCAGCTAACTCATAATTACCGGATTCTAATAATGAAGCAGCATTGTTATAAGCCTCTTTTACTGAAACTTGAATATTTTTTTCTTTATTCACATTTACATTCTAGCTTAGAGGCGGTTATGCTTCATGTTGTGGATGAAGTTTTAAAAACCTTTAGTAAAAAAAATGTCGACTACATAACCTTTATAACAAGTTTATTTGTAGTAATCGGCCTAGCTTTTTTTATTCTTCATGATGCAGAAAATACTGCTATATTAATCCAAAATTATAAAGACTCAGTTATTTCAGTATTTGGTCCAGTTTATTTAATTCTTACCCCATTTTGCTTTGTTTTTGTGCTTTATTTATCGGCCTCAAAATTAGGAAAATACAAACTTGGGGGTAAGGAAGCAGAAACAGAGTTTTCAACAATTAGTTGGATAGGTATGCTCTTTTGCGGTGGAATTGGTGGAGGAATTATTTACTGGTCAGGTGTTGAATGGGGCTACTACTTGGATGAGTCTCTATTTGGAATCAATCCTTATTCAAAAGAATCTTATGCCCTTTCAACTGCATATGGACTATTCCATTGGGGAATAAGTGCCTGGGCTCTTTATGCCATTCCTGCTATTGCTCTTTCTGTTTCATTTTATAAATATAATTTAAATACTTTGCGTTTAAGTTCAAGTCTTAGAGGTTTAGGCATCAAAAATGTAGAAAGTTCTTTAATAGGCAGAATAGTGGATTTTATATTTGTGGTAGCAACAATTGGTGCAGCGGGAGGAACCATTGGCTCCTACATACCTATGCTGAGTACAGGATTCTCAAATATATTCAATCTAGATGGTAGTTTTTTAGTTGATCTAGGAGTTTTAGGATTGTGTGTAGGTCTTTTTGGATACAGTGTTTATAGAGGGTTAACTAATGGAATTAAAAGATTAAGTGATATAAATATGCTTCTCGCAGGGATTTTTCTAATTGTAGTCTTATTTCTAGGACCTACTTTTGAAATTATAAAATCTTCTTTTGATGGATTAATTTTTATGTTCTCTCACTTCTGGCAAATGAGCACTTTAGGCATTAAGGAGCAATCAGACTTTGCAGATACTTGGACAGTATTTTATTGGGCTTGGTGGGTAGCTTTTGGACCTTTGGTGGCCTTGTTTATAGCTCGTATTTCAAAAGGAAGGACCCTTAGAGAGATGATTTTAGGTATGCTTATATTTGGGTCTCTTGGGTCTTGGCTTTTTTATATGATTTTAGGTGGTTATTCAATGAGTCTTGATGTAAATGAAATTTTAGCTGTATCACAAATAACTGATAGTACGCATGGAGATACGGCTATAGCAGTTGTTCATACAATGCCATTTGATACTTTGATGCTTTTACTTTTTTGTGGTATCACAGTAATTTTTGTTACAACATCTTATGATTCAATGTCATTTGTGATTGCTTATCATGTACAAAAAAATTCATTGGAAAAAAATGATCCGGGAAAATATTTAAGGCTATTTTGGGCAATTGTCTTAGGAGTCCTACCCGCAGCATTAATTATATACTCAAGTCATCAAGTAGCCCTTAATGTAATAATACTTGCATCTTTGCCATTACTTTTCATCTATCCTTTAATGGCTATCTCAGTGTTTAAAGAAATAAGTACCAAAAAAAACTAGTTAAATATATAAAATTATTATGAAAGATCCTAAAGAATTAAAACCCGACACCTTGTCTCTTCATGCAGGTCAGAGACCAGATCCAACAACTGGAGCAAGAGCTACACCAATATATCAAACTTCTTCTTTTGTTTTTGATAATTCAGAAATAGCTGCTGGAATCTTTAATGTTGAGAGAACAGGACATGTTTATTCTAGAATTACTAACCCTACAAATTCAGTTTTAGAAGAAAGAATATCAGCTCTAGAAGGAGGTATAGGTGCAATAGCGACTTCAAGTGGTCAAGCAGCAATGCATCTTGCAATTTCTACTATCATGGATAGTGGTTCTCATATTATTGCCTCGAATTGTCTTTATGGAGGCAGTCATAATCTTCTTGAGTACACCTTTCCCAGGTTTGGCATAGACACCACTTTTATTGACTTCAGAGATATAGATTTGGTTAAGAAAAGCTTTAAAGAGAATACTCGCTTAGTATTTGGCGAAACACTTGGAAATCCAGGACTTGATGTAATGGATATTGAAACTATTTCATCAATTAGCCATGACAATGGTATCCCTTTACTTGTTGACTCTACATTTACTACTCCACATTTAATACGACCTTTTGATTTGGGAGCAGATTTAATTTTTCACTCAGCTACTAAATTTCTTTCGGGACATGGAGTAGTTATTGGAGGGTTATTAGTTGATAGCGGTAATTTTGATTGGGATAAATCTGGAAAATATCCACAACTTACTGAGCCCTATGAAGGATTTCATAATATGATTTTTACTCAAGAATTTGGACCTGCTGCCTTTATATCAAGAGCACGAAAAGAAGGTGCAAGAGACTTTGGAGCTTGTATGAGTCCACATACTGCATTTTTGGTACTGCAAGGAATTGAAACCTTAGGTCTTCGCATGGATCGTCATGTAGAGACAACAGTAAAAATAGTCGATTATCTTAACAATCATGATCTGGTAGAAAAAGTCATTTACCCAACTCTACCAAGTCATCCAGATCATAACCTGGCTTCAAAGTTGTTAGGTAAAGGTTGTGGAGCAGTTTTTACTTTTGAACTTAAGGGCGGTAGGGAAGCTGGTAAAGCTTTTATAGAAAACCTAAGTATATTTTCTCATTTAGCTAATGTTGGTGATGCTAAATCATTAGTTATACACCCTGCCAGTACGACCCATCACAGAATGGATGAAGACTCTCTAAAAAAAGCTGGGATTTCTGAGGGAACTCTTAGACTCTCAATTGGATTAGAAGACCGTGAAGATCTTATAAATGATCTAGAATTAGGCTTTGGTGCTGTTAAAAAGATCTCGAAATGAGTAGTACTTTCTGTTTTTCTGGACCCGAGGGTCTAAAGAGTACTGAACACCCTATAGTTTTCATTCATGGTACAGGAATGGACCATACTGTTTGGACCCTTCCCATAAGGTATTTCCTTAGAAAAAAACGAAATGTGTTGGGAATTGATTTACCAGGGCATGGCAGGAGTAAAGGGAAATTACTTCGTACCATTCCTGCAATGGCTGAATGGTTAATAAACTATCTAGATAAGTTAAATGTAAAAGAATTTTCTGTGGTAGGTCATAGCATGGGCTCTTTAATTGCTCTAGAAACTGCAGCCTTAGCTCAAAAAAGAACAAAAAATCTTGTATTGGTAGGCACTGCCTTTCCAATGGCAGTTTCTGAAGCTCTTTTGAATTATGCAAAAGATAATAAATCTGAAGCGATAGACATTCTAACTTTCATGGGTTACAGCAATCCTGCAAGACTAGGAAGAAATACAAACCCTGGTATTTGGATGACCGGTTCTACTAAAAAATTATTAGAAAAATCAGGCAAAGGTGTTATTTATCAAGACTTAAGAGCATGCACAGAATACGGAAGTGGATTTGAAAGTGCTAAAAAAGTAAGTGCAAATACACTCTTAATTTTAGGTAAAAAAGATTTTCTTACCCCTCCTTTAAAAGCAAATGATTTGATAAAATCATTCAACAATCCTGAAGTTAAAGTAATAGCTGATTCAGGACACACCCTAATGATAGAAAGTCCAAATACAGTTTTAGATTACCTTATAGAAGTACTATGAATAACTTAATCATTGGTGATGGAGGTATGGGAACTGAGTTAAGACTTAGAGGTGTAAAAGTACCTTCCCATGT
>PACM01000053.1 GCA_002700125.1 Dehalococcoidia bacterium | reverse complement strand
TCTTAAAAAAATGAAAAATAAATTCAGAAAAATTATTATTAAGCTAAATTTTATAAAATCATTTGTATGTTCTAATTTCTTTACACGAATTAAAAATGTTTTCACGTGATATGGCTGTTTTCTTAGTACTTTTATAGATTGTTCGAAATTACTTAAATATATTTGTCGATTTATTCCAACTGAATAACTAAATAAAAAAGCATGAAATATTAGTGAAACTAGAAAGCTAATATTACTATTGCCTATCATGAGAAACATAACCCACGAAATCAAACCTATTGAAAATAGCCCTATAGGTACAGCTAAAAATAACCTTACAAATAATGAATCTTTTTTATAAAAAAATGTACTTATAGGAAGAACTAAAACTCCTATTGCAATCATGGTACAGAGCCAGATGAATATTTGAAATAACACAAGAACTATCTTCTGCTAAATTTTGCTAGGAATGTCTTAAGTAAGGATTTTTTTTCTAACATCGGTTTTATGCCGAATTTATTAATATGGTCTATTGCTAATGAGGCAGCCTCTTGTTCAGATGCTATCTTTTTCTTTCCCTCTCCTTGAGATATTTTGACTTGATTGATATAAACTTCAGTTTTAAAAATAGGATCATGAGACGGTCCAATTACTTTCTTCAATTTATATTTTGGAGGACTAAATCCTTTAGCTTGAAGGATTTCTTGTAAGGAAGATTTAGAATCTTTATGATTTTCTTGTTGCAGAGAGTTATCAATAGGTATGTCCATAAGTTTTAAGATCAAGAATTTAGTTTTTTTGTAACCTTGATCAATAAAATAGGCGCCAAACAATGCCTCAAGTGCATCTCCTAATGCTGCATTTCTCTTATTCCCTTTTCTAGATAATTCTGCTGGACTCATTCTTAAATAATCATAGAGTCTTATATCTTGAGCTACTTGAGATAAAGTCTCTTCATTAACTATATTAGACCTCCTCGATGTCAATATTCCTTCATTTTCTCCCTCATTAAGCGAAAATAAATGTTGTGAAATGATAAGATTTAACACGGAATCTCCTAAAAATTCTAAGCGTTGATTATAGGCAGATAAATTATTTTGAGACTTACCTACAAAGGATTTATGGGTCAAGGCGCTTTGTAACAATTCCTTGTCATTAAAGTTAATTCCAATAGAAAGTTCAAATGTATCTAATTCCATTAATAATATTTTAAGTCTAATTAATTTAAAAACTGTCAATAATTAAATACAATAATACACGAATGAATATTAAGAATCTCATAAATGAATACTTAGGCGATACTGAACTACAATTTATTCGAATCCTTGAAAATATCACTAAAGGTAATGAATTTAAGGTGTATTTAGTTGGTGGATTGTTAAGGGATATTGTTCTTGGACTTAAACCGAATGAATTAGATATCGCTGTAGAAGGAGATATAGATCTTTTGATTAAGCTATTATCTGACAATTGTTCGATCATACAAGAAACAGAATTTAAAACTTTTAAACTAAAATATATGGACATCTTCGTTGATATTGCGCTTGCCAGAAAAGAGTCCTATATACCCAAAGGATCCCTTCCAAGTATAACGATAGCCAGTTTACGAGAAGATTTATCGAGAAGGGACTTTACAATCAATGCTCTCGCGCTTGAGATATACCCAACATCAAGTAATTACATGATAGACCCTTTTAATGCTATTAAAGATATTAATGATAAAAAAATTAAAGTTATCCATGCAGATAGTTTCAAAGATGATCCAACAAGAATCTTTAGGGCAATACGTTTCTCAGAACGCTTAAGCTTTGCTTTAGACGATGAAACTTTAAAATTGTTAGATCAAGATAAAAATCGAATTGCTGCATTAACTCCGCCTAGAATTCTTAACGAAATAGTTAAAATAATTGATGAAATTTATCCATTGCCAATATTACTTAAACTACAAAAGTATAATATTTTCTCTCATTTCTTACCTTTAGAAAAAGAAATTAATGTTCTTTTCGAAAATAATATAAGTACTATAAGCAATTGGGATTACTTCATTCTTTATCTATCAAAGCATATAGATGAATTAACCTTTAATGAATCAATGAATAGATACCCTATCTCTAAGAAGACGCGTACTTTTATAAATAATGCTTACAATTTACGACGAATTATTAAAGAAATTAAAAATTCAAGCGTTGATAGGTTGAGTATAGAAAAATTTATTTCTTTAGAAGCCATTATTCAACCATCATTTGATGCTGAATTATGTTTATCATCACCTGATGAAGAAGAAATAATTTGTGACTTGATATTAAGGTTATCTCATACAAAAGTTTTAATTAATACTCAAGATTTAATTAATCTTGGAATACAAAAAGGCAAGAATATCGGAAAAGCTTTTAAAGAACTGAAATATAAAAAGTTTCAATTAACCTTAAAAACAAAAGAAGAAGAAATTAAATATATTCGAGATTCTTTTTTTTAGTTTTTTCACCATAAAATATGTAATGTTGTACATAGGCTGAATCTAATCCATACTTTGTTCTAGCCATATCAGATAATTGTTCATTAGTCTTTTTTGAGTTAAACCCCATCGGACCAACCAATCCTCTTCGAACCCACCTATCAACTGGGAAAGAGTCTCTCCTACCAAAACCATAAGTTAAAATACAATCAGCGACTTTTTTTCCGACACCCTTGATTTCCATAAGGTGATTAATACTATCTTCGTAGTCTGCATCTTCGATAAATCTGAAATTTAATTTTCCGATTGACATCCTTCTAGCAGCATCAATTATATAGGGAGAACGAAATCCAAAACCCATCTTTCTTAGTTCTTCTTCTCCCAAATCTAAAATTTGTTCTGCTGAAGGAAATTGAAAATCATACCTACCATCTCCTAGTCTTTCTCCGGCAAAAATGCATAGATCATTGATATTTTTCTTAATCTTCTCTACGTTTGATGCACTTGATGTTATGAAGCTAACAGTTGTCTCCCAAGGATCTTGCTTCAATATCCGCAAACCTGAACACTGCTTAATTTTTGAATTTATGTATTTATCTTTAGAGTATTTATTGCTAAATATTTCTAAATCAAACTCTAGGTCAAGATATTTCGAAACTAACCTTCTGTCTATTTGAGATTTAGAATTATTTATATATGAGACAGTAGTGTTTTTTTCATCCTCATAAACCCACAAAACTTGACTTCCTACTGTTCCTCTATATCCACCTCCATCGTAATGCCACCTAAAGGCTTGTCCACCATCTAATGTAGCTTTTAAATTTATTTGTTCAGTAAAATTAAATTCATTTTCAAGCATGGTTAGATAACCAATCATTTATGTATTTCGTTAAATCTGAACTACTTGATTGTTTATATGTATATCCTGGAAGGCAGTTTAAAAATTCCTCTCCATAATTTTTTGAGATAATTCTATTATCAGTGCAAATTATTGCTCCAAAATCATCTTTAGATCTAATTAACCTACCAACGCCTTGTTTAAACCTTCTTATTCCATGTGGTAATGCATAGTCAAAGAAAGCGTTAGAATGTTGAGAAGATCTGGCTGCAAATAATGGATCACTGGGAACTCCGAAAGGAAGTCTTGTAATAATTAAAATTTTGATGTCAATATTATCGTTGAAATCTATACCCTGCCATAAAGGTCCTGTACCTAGCAGGATTGAATTTTTATCTTCAAACTTTTTTAGTACTCTGTTGGCATTTCCGTCGACTCCTTGAGAAATTAATTTTTTGCCAATATTTTTTAACTTATTTTTAAGTCTATTTCGAACTTTATTCAACATAGTATATGAAGTGAACAAGATCAATGCTTTCTCATCAATCGATTTGGTGAGTTCATAGATAGACGCAGCGAGTGTTTCTGCATAATTATCCGAATTAGGATCAGAAATATCCGTAGGTACACAAAATAAAACATTTCTTTCATAATCAAATTCTGAGTCAATTAAAGAATATTCATCGATAAAATCAAGTCCTATTTCTCTACAAAATTCTTCTGGACTACCGAATGATGTCAATGTTGCACCAGTTAATAGAATATTATTTTGTCCCTTAAATATACTTTCACTAATTTCATTTCTCACAGAAATTGGAGCTGAACAAAATTCTATATCATCTAATCCATAAGACTGAACCCAAGATACGATATTATTATTCTCATTAAACACAACATCTAAAAAATCATTTATTTGATTAGCAAGTTGATTTGCTTGATTTATCCAAGCAAACAACGAATTTTTGATTTCTTTTTTATGATCCTTCTTAATTTCATCGATAAAGCTGATGAAATTAAATAATTCCTCTTTGAAAGCTTCAGATGTTTCAATAAATTTTCTATAACCTTCCATTTCATTTAAAGTTCCATCTGTTANATTGATCTTAGTGTTTCTNAAATTAGATCCATTAAATTTAAAATTAGAAAGAAAAATCTTGCAANATTTGAGATTTTCGACAAACTCATCACGAGCTTTTTCTAACTTTATGATTAAGTCATTGTTCTCTTTTAAAAATANGGCAGATTTAGTTAAATTTCTAAGAATATTCAGACTTTGATTTNATAAAGATTCATAGTGTANAGACTTGCTGAAAGTANTAGTTGCAACATTTTGTATTTCGTGAGCTTCATCAATGATCAAAAAATCTATGTCTTCTAATAGATTTCTTTCTGTTTGAGATGTAGCAAATGCAAGTGAATGGTTTATCAAAACAATGTTTGCATCTTCTGCATTTTTTCTAGCTTTATTTACAAAACATTCAATACAANATTTAATACAACTTTCATTTAATGAAGATATATTTTTGAATATAAATAAATCATTTTTTAAATCAATTTCACTTACATCACCAGTGGAAGTATAGTTTGCCCATTTAGATACTTTACAAATTACTCTAGCCTCTCGCCTTGAAGTTGATACATAACTTTCAATTAATTTGTCACATGCGTAATTATTCCTTCCTTTTAGTACTGAAAGTTTAATGCCATCTTTTTGACCCGTAGCCTCCAAATACCTCATTATTACTTCCCATTCTTTCCTCAAAATTTGTTCTTGCAGTGCTATAGAATTTGTCGATATAACAACTTTCATTGGGTTTGATCTTTTCATTTCTTGCAATATCCATAAGACACTCGGCATTAAATATGCAAGTGTTTTGCCAGTTCCTGGAGAGGCTTCAATAAGGGTAATTTTATTTAACGATATATTTTTCTCTACTACTTTAGCCATGTCAATTTGATTATCTCGTTTTTCATAATCACGAATTATTTTGCCTAATCCTTTATCTACTGAAAAAAATTCTGCTACATTATTCACTGGTTCCATATTTTCCAGAGTAATAGTATCTTGATATTCATCTTTCATAACTTGTTCTAGGTTATGTGAAGAATCTAATTTTTTATGTTGATTCAAGATTGCTTTAGCAATTTTTTGGGGGGCTAGCATAGATAATTCATTAGACTCAAAATTTATATTAGACATGGAAATATTTAACTTTTGATCTAAGCTCATTTGACGTTTTATAAGTTCTATAAAAATCTCAAACGTAGCTGATGCATCTTCATAAGCCCTGTGAAAATTTCTAGGCTTAACACCAAGGATATTAACTAAATTTTCTAAATTATAATCACCTTTATCTAATAATACGTAAGCAAGATCATATGTATCAAAAATTGGAGCAGAAAAATTTATTTGGGCAGATTTTAAAAACCCTATATCAAAGTCTGTGTTGTGGGCTATTATTAAACTTTGCTTACCATCTTTGTCTTTTAAAAATTCTTGAAAATCGTCAGTAATTTCATCGATTATCGGTTTTCCTTTTAAGTCTTCTGGCCTTATCCCTGTTAAGTCAGTAATAAATTCACTAATTTCTGTGATGGGGTCTATGAGTTGAGAATAGCTTTCAAATTCTCCTGTATCTAGGTTTAGTTTAGTAGCACCAATTTCAATAATACGGTCTTTATTAATATCGAGACCTGTTGTTTCTAAATCTAGAGCTACTATAGAATTTGAAGGAGACAGGTCTTTTAAGATTTCTACAACTTCATAATTTAACATTTGACTCAGAAAGAACCTTTCGGTATCTTATTTTACTTGATATTACAATGATTAAATAAAAATGAAAGCAGCAAGATTAACAGGCCATAGAAAAATTGAATTTACAGATACTGATGTCATAAATCCTAAAGAAAAAGAATGCTTGATTAAAGTCAAGGAGGTTTCAGTGTGCGGCACTGACACCAGGAGAGAGTTTGATAAACTTCTTCCAGAAGATTCATACCCTTTGCCAGTAGGTACCCCTTGTCATGAAGTTGCAGGAGAGATAGATGAATCTAAATCTGAACTTTTTGAACGAGGTGATAGAGTTTTAGTTGTACCTCCATCCGATGATGGCTTACAAGAATATCTTACACTCAATGAATCAAGAATTATAAAATTACCAGACGAAGGATCATTAGATGAGTGGGTTATGTGTCAACACAGTGGAACAGCACTTTATGCTAGCAAGTATTGGGGAAGTACTGTAGGTAAAAGTATTGCTGTTGTTGGACAAGGAGGTATAGGAATCTCTTTCTCTATGATCGCTGCAATTCAAGGAGCGAAATCAATTATAGGGATAGATATAAATGAATCTAGGTTGGATATAGCTAAGCAGCTTGGAGCTTCTGATTGTATAAACGTCTATAAAGATAACGCAGTAGATCGCATTCTTGAAATCAATGAAGGAGAATTAGCGGATGTAGTNATAGAAGCNTCTGGAAGNCCTGATGGATTAAACACCTGCACATCATTAGTAAAGAAGGATGGCTTGATAATTTGTTTTGGCCTAACTTCAGAAGAATATATACCTTTTGATCAAAATGCTTTTTTATCAAAAAATTGCAGGATACAATCAACTTTNATTGCTGGNACCTTTACTCCNCTTAAGGAGATAAAAGAAATGGTTGATTTNAAGAAACGGGGAATTATNGATCCAGGAAAATTAAAAACTCATAATATGCATTGGTCTGAAGTACAAAAAGCATTTGAACTCTACTCCGCTCACTCTGAAGGNATAGTCAAAATAGCATTGAAAGTTTCTTAAATAATCTGATACAAGAATANAGGGAGTAAGATTCCTGAAAATATTAAATATATCCCAGAGTTTATTAAGAAATGTTTGTTAATGTTAACTCTNCTAATAGCCAAAGTAATGATTAAAACTGATGGAAGGGAGGCCACAAACANGAAGTAGGTAATAGAAGAACTAAGAANGCNTTGAAAGCTTATTAAATATTTAAATAAAAATGACCAGAGAGTAAATATAAATAACGTTAATAAATTAACTAGTAATATTATTCCAATGAATATTCGTACTGGACTTAAATCTCGTGGTTGGATATAGCTTAATATAGTAGAACTTGATCGTGTAAACAATATAGACAAATAAATAACGACCAGCGAACTATAGAATGTTGATAGGACAATGACACTAAGTAACAAATTCCATGCCTTTATCTATAAATTTATGGTGATAGGTCCCGTCCAATATTGCTAAATCTCCTTTCGCATCACCTTGAATTAAGGAAAATAAAGTCATGCCTGCGCCAGAGACTGAACAATTCCCATAATGCTTAATCATATTTCTGTATGGCCTAATTAATTCTGGATATAAATTAATAACTTTTTTGGAAAAAACATTAAATATATCGTCTGGTAAAATTTCCTCACCTCTTTCTAGTTTTTTTGCTAATGAAATGGTTCGTTTAGGAGAACCGTAATCAGTAGAAATAATTTGTTTGAACATTCTCTCAGTNTTGCATTCAACATTTATATCAGGGGAATAAATTGATATCTGTTTTAATTGGTTACATTCAATTTTTTCTACTTTTTTACCACCGTCAAATACCTTGCAAGTTCCTCCTAAGAAGAAAAATGGGATATCTGATCCAAGATTATATGAAAATTCACATAACTCATCNATTGAAAGGCCTAAATTTAATTCTTTATTCAAGGAATAAATTACAGCAGCTGCATTAGTAGAACCACCTCCCAAGCCTGATGATATTGGTATGTTCTTTGTTATTTGTATTTCAAAGCTATTCGTAATATTAAATGTTCTTTTAAATTTATTTAATGCAATGGTGACTAAATTTTGTGATTCAGGTATTTCTAAATTTATTGTCTTTATCACATCAAATTTTGATTCCTTGATTTCTATCAAATCAAACAAGTCAATGTTTTGATATATACCGCTTGTATTATGGTAGGGTTTATTTAATGAATCATTATTTTGCAACATTCCTAATATCTCAAGAACCATATTAACTTTTGCAAATGCTCTAATTTTCATTATTCAAAACTTTCTAAATAATGAAACAAATTTGCCCAATTTAGTAAATTTAATTCCCCAGGACGAACTTTTTCATTTAATTGATTTTGCATAATAAAATTTTTAATAAATTGTTTATCAATTCCTGTATTTGAAGATAAAGAATTAATAAGTGTTTTTCTAGGACTACTGAATCCTTTCTTAATAAAGTTAATTAATATTTCAGGATTATTGATCCCATAATCAATAGTCTTTTTTAAGGTTAATCTTATAACTGACGACTCGACTTTGGGTGGAGGGTTAAAAGCATGCTTTGGTACATCAGTTATTTTATCCGATGAAGAATATATTTGAATTGAATGCGATAAAAATTTCATCTTCGGTTCGGTCGCTAAATATGATGCTGCTACTTCTTTTTGCAACATAACAATCATGTGGGAAGGTTTAGTAGCGTTAGTTAAGAAATTTCTAACAATCAAGTTTCCTGCATAATATGGAAGGTTACCAACTACAATATAATTAAATGATTTAAGGCTAGATTCATTGGAAGGATCATAATGCCCAGCATCGACTTGCCGAAAGTGAACTTTTTTATACTTATCATATTTATCTATTAATGATTTTATCAAAATTGAATCTACTTCAATCCCAATATAATTTTGCCCTATACTAATAAGTTTGTCGGTCATGGCACCTTTTCCAGGGCCAATTTCAACAATATGACTTGGATTTAATTTTGATACTTCATCTAGTATTTTATTTAAATAAAACTTATCTTCTAAAAAATGTTGACCTAATTTAGGCTTCTTCATCTATTTCGTCTCATTTCGTAAAACTGCCATAAAGGCTTCTTGCGGCACTTCTACGTTTCCAAGTTTTTTCATTCTTTTTTTACCTTCAGCCTGCTTTTGTAACAGCTTTCTTTTCCTAGAAACATCTCCGCCGTAGCATTTTGCAGTAACATTCTTTCT
>PACM01000052.1 GCA_002700125.1 Dehalococcoidia bacterium | reverse complement strand
ATAAAATATGATATTTTTTATGCAACTTCAGATAATCACTGGAAGATATGGTCAATTGACAAAGCAAAAAGAATACTTGAGTACAGTCCNCANGATAAGGGAGGGGAAACTTACANNATTAGAGAAGTTAATGATGCAGACAAGTGATACAANTTCTTGGCNAANANGCTTACTNGTNCAGNTGAAGAACTTGACCTCAAAGGTTCTATTNAAATTGAATGNAGAGTATGAAAAAGTGACGNAAGAAAAATAATTTCTGTCATTTTAGGTAAGCTTAATATATTGGCANTTCCCAGAGTTCTTCGGGATCACCATCCAAAACATAACTTAACCCGATTGAATCATTATTCAGGTCGTTCAATTCATTTTCCGTCAAAGTTATTTCCGTAGCTTGCACATTCTCTTTTATTTGTTCCTCACTGTCAGCTCCAGATATAGCTACTGATATTTCAGAATGGCTCAATACCCATGATAGAGCTATTTGAGCTGGAGTTGCACTATGGTTTTCAGCAATATCTCGGACTGTTTCAATGAGCTTAGCTGTCCTGCCCTTCATTAAATTTAAATAATAATCACTACGTTCAGGCTTATTCCATAGACTGCCTTTAAAAGGATTACTTT
This sequence comes from Dehalococcoidia bacterium, assembly GCA_002700125.1. Classification (GTDB taxonomy): domain Bacteria; phylum Chloroflexota; class Dehalococcoidia; order Lucifugimonadales; family Lucifugimonadaceae. Next base: position 13,362 of record PACM01000052.1, on the reverse strand, counting down.
TAGGGTCATATTTTCCGCTTAAGAGCCCTATACCAAGTGGGCTGTATGCCATTATCCCAACTCCTGTATGCTTCGCAAGGCTGAAGTGTTCTTGTTCAACTTGCCTGTTCATCAAGCTGTAAGGGTTCTGCATGATAATGAATGGAGCTGCATTTGTTTTTTCTGAAATTGATAATGCTCTGTAGATCTGCCAAGCTTTGTAATTGCTACAACCTGGATAAAGAATTTTTCCTGCCCTTACTAGATCGTCCATAGCCCTGATTATCTCTTCAAGAGGTGTAGTATGATCAGGTGCGTGCAGTATATAGACATCTATATGATCGGTGTTTAGTCTTTTCAGAGATCGTTCCACTTCTCTCATAATATGAAGTCTTGAGCTACCACTATCGTTAGGTAATTCCCCTATTGGACTTGTAACTTTTGAAGTAATCACGACATCATCTCTACAAGATTTTATAACTTTACCTAATATTTTCTCTGAAGTTCCTGAATTTATTCGTTCATCTAGCAAACCGTAGACGTTAGCACAATCAATAAGGTTTACTCCTAAGTCTATGGTGCTTTTTATTAATCTTTCCGCCTTAGCAGCATCACCTTCTCCTCGTAAACCAAGTCCAAGAGCGATTCTAGATACTTTTACGCCACTATTGCCAAAGTTAACATATTCCATAATTACTTACCTTCTACTATTGTAATAAAATTGTCTATTGCATAATTCCGATGATTCTTTAAATTATTAACTATGAAAAACCATTAATCCCATTCAGAATCAAATACTAAATTCATTGGGGNCCACCAATTCGCTGATTTTTCAGTTCCAGGAATCTTTTGCTGCATCTCNCGCATAATATCATCCCACTCCTTGGTTTTAGGGTCATTATTCGTNTATTCCGAGTAAGTANTTGGATCATAATCATCAGAAGTTTCCATAAGCATAAATAAGCGATTAGATACTCTCCAAATTTTCATTCTTGATATCCCATGAGTTTTCATAGCTTCTAAATCTTCAGGCCATACATTTTGATGATATTCATCATATTTTTTTATTATTTTAGGATCATTAACCAAGTCAATTGCTTGAGCATACGTTTTCATTTTGTTCTCCTTTGTTTATTCTCCCTTGTAAGATTTAATTATACACAACCGATAGGATGAAATTTTTAGTAAAAACTAACTAAATTTACTATAGAATTCGAATAAGCAAAATGGAGGTAATTTATGAATAATAATAAACTTTTAGTCCTAAATATAGAACTGAAAGATGATAAAGAATCAATAAAACAATATGTAGATTATCACTCTGATGTATGGCCAGAAGTCATTAAGGATCTTAAAGATGGCTCAATTGTCAGGATGAGAATATACATCATTGATAACAAGTTAAGCATGCTTTTAGAGGTTCCTAAAGAATTTAGATTAGAAGATGGAATTCATACCGAACCACCATCTAAGGTAGTAGGAGAATGGTCACGTATAATGGCCAATCTAGCTAAAAATGTAGGCGGAAAACCGGACACTTGGAAAGAAACTAAATTAATTTTTGATACTGAAGATTATTAAGAGATTTCTTATAGTTTAAATCCAATATTTTTATAGGCTGAGTATGATAAAAGAGGCAAGTCCCATATAAAGAAGTATTCCAGCAATATCAGTAAACGTAGTAACAATTACAGCTGAAGAAGATGCCGGATCTAAATTTACTGTTTTCATGAAAATAGGAACAATGACTCCTGTGAGGCCAGCAACCAATAAGTTAAGTAACATGGCAAACCCTACCAGCAAGGCTAGATTAATATCAGACTTCCATAAGAAAATTATTATAAACAAAAAGATCGTGACACAAATGCCTTGAATAACTGAAAGAAACAGCTCTCTGTACAAGATTTTCTTTGTGTCCTTAGTTGTAACTTCACCTAAAGCCAAAGCTCTTACAACGAGTGTTAAAGTTTGGGTGCCAGCTATTCCTGCCTGACCTAGGATTACTGGTAAAAATATCACTAGAACAGGCATTCTTTTGACGTGCTCTGTAAACAAACTAAGGACAAATCCTGCAAAAAGGACAGTACTTAAATTAATAATTAACCAAGGCAATCTTCTTTTGAAAGAATTTTTTATAGGGCCAATAACTTTTTCATCTAAACTCATACCAACCATCTTAAACATATCTTTGGAGGCTTCTTGTTCTACCAGATGAATGACTTGCTCAATTGGAATTATTCCTTGCAACACTCCCTCCGTATCAATTACAGCTAGAGCTCTTAATTCATTGTTATCCATTATTTTTGCACATTCATTTTTATCAGTTCCTTTAACAACAGAAATCACATTAGGATTCATCACATCAATTATTTTATTTTTTAGATCTGAGAAAATTAGGTCGGGAAGATCTACAGAGCCAACTAACTTTCCTTGTGTATCTACAACAAATAAATTCTGAAGTTTATTTGAATCAATATTTGATTTTCTTAAAACTGATACCGCATGAGATACTGACCATTCACTTCTAATTGCAACGACATCGGATTGGGTAAATTCATCGATAGATTTTTTATGTTTATAAAGTGCCCCTACAGCTTCCATGTCTCTCATTTTAGTTATGACTTGACTGGCATGATACCAGTCGATTCCTCTTAAAACCTCAACGGCTAATTCAGATGGAGCATCATTTAAAACTGAAGCCATTTGTTCAACATTAATGACTCCTTGAAGAGAACCTTCTTTTCGTAAATTTAGCTGATTAATTAAGCTTTTCATTTCTTCAATACTTAATTCTTCAATCATTTGATCTGCTAAAATTTTATCTAATCTAGCATCTGCCTTGNTTGAAACAATCTCAGGAGTCTCATCCAAACTGAGTTGGAAAGATATTTTTTCACGGCTTGTAGAGTCACTTTCTAAATTTTCGTCTCGTGCTGAAGACTCTTCTTCTAAGAAGATTTCGGGTTCATTTTTTATTATATTTGGAGTAACTTCATTAATTTCCATAGAGCTCTCTCAAAATATTTTGCCATAACTTAGTCTTAAACTTCAGTAGGAATAGACACATAAAATATATATTTTGTTAATATGAACTCTTATGAATCAACGTTTACTGTAGAGACTTTATGGCAGGCTTTCTCTCTGACGAATTAGAAAATTACATAACAGAACACTCAGAAAAGACTGGATCAGTCGAACAGTCTTTGAGAAAAGAAACTCTTTCATTAGGGTCGCCCTCAGGAATGATGTCAGGAGACTCCGTAGGGAATTTTTTAAAGTTTCTTGTACAAATAAATCATTGTAAAAGAATTTTAGAAATCGGAACTTTCACCGGTTATAGCGCATTAATGATGGCATCTGCACTTCCTGAAGATGGAGAGCTCATAACATGTGACGTTAATTCAAAAACCTCGAAAATTGCCCAAAATCACTGGAATAAAAGTCCACATGGAGGAAAAATAAAGCTTATTCTAGGCGAAGCACTGAACACCTTAGGTGGTATTGGAGATAGTTTCGATCTTATATTTATTGACGCAGACAAAAATAATTATTACAACTATTTTGAAATATGTAAAAAAAAATTATCTAATAACGGGATAATGGTTGTCGATAATGTACTATGGTCGGGACGCGTATTAAACCCGGAAGATGATCAAACGGAATCAATCGATACATTCAATAAAAAAATTACAGCTGATAAAGCATTTTGGAATACTATAGTGCCAATAAGAGACGGCCTAATGATAATTAGAAGAAAGGATAACTTTTAATGAATATCACTGATATAAGAACAATAGTTGTTGGAAATCCTTGGAAAAACTGGGTTTTTGTAGTGGTTGAAACCTCAAGTGGAATAACAGGATTAGGGGAGGCAACTGGAGGACTCCAAACTATGCCTAACAAAGAAGCTGTTGAAGAGATAAAACATTTAGCTATTGGAAAAAATCCTCTTGAAATATCAAATGTTGTAGATGAAATGTATAAGGCTTCATTTTTGAAAATCACTCCTGCTATTTCTGCAATTGAAGTTGCATGTTGGGATATACTTGGTCAACACCTAAATGTTCCAATATATCAATTATTAGGTGGCAAGGTTAGAGAAAAGGTAAGGGTCTATGCAAATGGATGGTACTCAGGCGAAAGGACTCCAGAAAATTTTGGAGAGAAAGCAAAAGCATTATCTGGTAGAGGATATACCGCTCTAAAATTTGATCCATTTGGATCTGAATATATGAGGCTTAATAAAGATTCTGAAACTTTCATAAAAAAAATAATTAGATCTGTAAGAGATGCGGTTGGTCCTAACGTTGAATTAATGATTGAAGGCCATAAAAGATTTAATTCAACTGAAGCAATTAAAATCTCACATTGGTTAAAAGAATACGATGTTACCTGGTTTGAAGACCCTATTGATAGTGATGATATTGATTCATTGATTCATGTATCTAGGAATTCACCAGTGAGGATTATTGCCGGAGAAGGATTTAAAAAATATAAAGACTTTACTAGATTTGTTTCATCAAACGCAACAGACATAGTGAACCCTGAGATTATAGGAATTGGTGGAATTGGNGGAGCTGTTAAAGTTGCAGGTATTTGCTCTTCTTTTGATGTCGATCTTGCTTTTCATAATGCAGAAAGCCCATTAAAAACTATGACAAACTTACAACTATGTGGAGCAATAAAAAATATATACATACAAGAATGTTTTGACGATTTTAATGAAGACTGGATAAATGAGCTTTTTCCTAATTACGAAAAGGTTAAAGATGGTTATCTATCTATACCAGATAAACCTGGATTAGGAATAAAGATTAATGAAGATATTGCGAAAGATCATCCTTACAATAAAAGTAATTTTCTAAGAATGTTTAAGCCTGGCTGGGAGAACAGAAAAGGGGCTAGTGAATCAGAATAAATTTAATATTAAATCAAGATCTTTTACATGATCAATTTCAAAGTCTGGTTTATTTTCTAAAGGATAATTTCTTCCCATTTTAATCCATGCTGTCTTCATTCCAACTGATTGCGCTCCGATAATATCAGTTTCAGCAGTATCTCCAACAAAGAGAATTTCTTCACATGGCAAATCAATTTTTTTTGAAGCTTCTATAAAAACATCTTTGCATGGTTTGTGGCATCCAAAATCTCCAGATACGATGTAAAAAGGAGCAAGTTTTCCTACTCCAGATCTTTTCATTTTATCGTGCTGATATTTATAACCATTTGTTAAAACCCCCCAAGGAAATTTAATTTNATTTAACTTTTCCAAATGTTTATTTGCTTCTATATCTGGCTTTACAGACTTAACGATAGAATCCCAAAAAAAATTTACGTAATTATCAGTGCTTTCAGNCAGAGGTACAAATTTTCTAAGCTCCTCAAATAATAAGTTTTTCTCGGCAGACCATTTTGTAACAGAATCAGATTTCCTCATGAATCCTAAAAAATCAGAATATGAATAATCCTCAGGATTTATAAATTTATTAAAAAACTTTTTTGTAAATCCAATAAATGCATCATCTCGACTGATTAAAGTGTCATCTAAATCGTATAGAAGTCCTTTTATCAACAAGCTACCTCAAAACAAATGTCTTAAAAGATTCTACATAGTCAGCATCAAATTCTTTTGCATGTTCTTTTTTTCTCTCTAGGGTCCATCTAATTCCGTCTTCAGATACTTGNCTTTTATGCGCAGCTAATGCTCTAATTGCGATCTGCATTGACTCTTCAGAAATACTGTTAAAATGATCTGCATCCTCACGACTCATAACCCAAACTTCTCTGACTTTATGAGGTTCATAACCTTCATTCAATAATTCGGGAAAGGTTAGTCTATCTCTTGCTGTNGGGTAAACNGATGCTAGGGAGGCTTCTCCAGCTGCAATATGGTCAGGGTGAGCTGAGCCATAGTGTTGTCCTAGAGTTCTAAATGGAGCTTGGCAGATCAAAATATCTGGCTTATGCTTTCTTATCTGCCTAGTAATGTCTTTCCTCAATTCTAGNCTTGGAGTTAAGTATGCATCCGGGTAGCCCAAAAATTCAACAGTTTTCAATCCTAATATTTTTGCTGCATCCTCTTGCTCTTTATATCTTATAGTTGTTAGTTTTTCTGGAGTCATATTGGGATCATCGCTTCCCTTACTCCCGTCAGTACACATAACATAAACAACCTCCCATCCTTGAGAACACCATTTTGCTGCCGTCCCAGAGCATCCATACTCAGCATCATCAGGATGGGCTACAACTATCATAGCTCTACTGTAAGCAGGCTGTGGATTTTGATCGATTGGCATAAGTACTCTGCTCCTACTAACTATTATTAATCTTTCTTAAAAAACTTTCGACAGATTCAGAAACTCTATTTAATCTCCAGAAGGCTCCAATATGGCCAAGTCCATCATATTCAAAAAACTCAATTTTAGAAAATAATTTTGACGTCGACTTTATCCAATTATAATACGGATCTTGTGTCCCTGTGAACAGTAAAGCAGGTTTTTGAAAATCAAGTATTGCACCTTCTGCTCCGTTCCACTCATCTTGAGCCTTGCTACAAAACTCCAGAGCAGATATATCGAACTTCTGCCTAACTTTAGCATTTAAATTTTCATCATCATGGGAAATGATTTTCTTATGGGTAGATGGAGGCTTCGCGTGCATTCCTCCAACTATCAAACCCAAGACCCTGTCATTATATTTTTTTAGTAAGTCAAAACAAATTCTTCCTCCCATAGAAAAGCCGTAAGCTACAAATTTATCTATCTTCAATTCTTCTAATATTTTTATTAAAATTTCTGTAGCATTTCCGACATAGTAATGATTAATTTCTACAGGAGAAGAGCTTTTTCCGTGTCCGGGATAATCAAACATTATCAATGTATTATTTTTCTTTAGTAGATTTGTCCAGCCTGATTTATGCCAGTGAAAAATACTACTCATAAAAGGATGAATTAATATCAAAGGTGGACCGTTTCCATCTACCTCATAATAATATTTATAACCTCTAAATTTGATTGAGGGCATTAGTCATTAGTCCAATTTAGAATTTAATACAGATTTAGCCTTCTTGTTTCTATAATTTTTAATGGCTTCAGATATTTTTTTATCCTTTATCCCTAAAATTGCACATGCAAAAAGAGCAGCGTTTATTGACCCTGGACTTCCTATTCCAAAAGTAGCAACAGGAATACCGGCAGGCATTTGAACGGTTGATAATAATGAATCAAGACCTTTGAGACTCTTACTTTCCATCGGAATGCCCAAAACTGGCAAAGTAGTATGTGCAGCGATAACTCCTGCTAAATGTGCCGCTCCTCCTGCTCCCGCAATAAAGACTTGAACTTCTGCTTCTTTGACTCTATCTTCAACATATTTTAAAAGCTCCTTAGGTGTTCTATGCGCAGATAAAACCTTGGCTTCATATCCGACACCCATTTCTTCTAATATTTCTGTTGCCGGCTTAATAGATGGCCAATCTGAAGAACTGCCCATAATTATAGCTACTCGCTTTGATCCATTTATACTCATTAAATACTCTTCAATTTTCCAGAGCTCATATCATACAATCGATTTCCAAATTTTTTCATTCGCTGATCATGGGTTGCCAAGACAACCGTTGTGTTAAAAGATTTACATATTTGCTTTATTTGGTCAAAGACGATCTCGGTATTTACAGAATCTAGCTGTGACGTTGGTTCGTCTGCAATCAAAATTTCAGGTTTGCGTACTAGGGCTCTAGCAACTGATACTCTTTGTCTTTCTCCTCCAGATAATTCATAAGGTCTGTGACTCATTCTATATTTTAAACCAAGAATTTCTAGTATCTCTTCTGTTCTTCGAAGCCGCTCACTAGCTTTTAATCCAAGTATTCTTAAGGGAAGCTCGACATTTTCAAACGCAGATAATAAGGGCATTAAAGCATGGGATTGAAAGACCATCCCGATCGTTTTTCTTCTCAGCTTGCTAAGCTGTCTTTTTGACATTTTACTTATCCTGTCCCCATTCAAAGATATTTCTCCAGATGTCGGAGCATCTATCCCAGAAATCATATTTAATAATGTTGTCTTTCCTGCTCCAGAACGTCCTGAAACAATAACAAAACTTCCCTTTTCAATTGTCAAAGTAGTACTTTTGACGGCATCAATATCGCCACTTGAAAGTTTGAATGTTTTGCTTACATTTTTTAGGTTAATCATGTTATTTATTTTTTCTAATTATCTTTTCTAAGCTAATTTTATTATCAGCTACTTTTAGATTTGCCTTGGAAGAAATCTTAGATTTTTTTAATATTTCTTGTGGAATCTGTACTCCGCCAAATGAATCCACAACAATATATTCATTCTTTTTATTTGAATTATCACTAATTACTTCATTTACTACTTTTCCGTCCCTCATGCCTATTGATCTATCAACGTGATTTTCTATCTTGGGATCATGAGTAACAATAACTACTGTAGTTTTATAATTTTTATTAACATATCTCATTTTTTCTAAAACCATAACTCCAGTTTCATCGTCTAGTTCTCCAGTAGGTTCATCAGCTAATAGCAGGGGAGGCTCATTAGCTAAGGCTACTGCTATAGCAGCAATTTGTTGCTCACCCCCTGAAATATTTTCTGGAAGTCTTTTTGCAATTTTTTCTAAATTTAAAAATTTAATTAAACTTTCTACTTTCGTTTTTCTATTATTTTTAGTTAGCTTGGATGCCATCATAGGTAACTCAATATTGCTAAAAATATCAAGATATGAGACTAAATTTTTTCCTGTCTGCTGCCAAACAAATCCAACTTCTGTTTTTCTGTATTCAACTGCTTCTTTTTGATTAATACCTAATAAATCGAAATTTCCAACCGTAACATCTCCAGCTGAAGGGGATTCATATCCAGCTAGTATGTTTATTAGAGTTGATTTACCACTACCTGATGCACCTACTATTGAAAGTAATTCGCCATACTGAACATTTAAGTCAACTCCTCTCAAAGCCACAACTTCTAAGTCTGATACTTTGAAAATTTTATATAGTCCTTTGCAGCTAATATGCGTCTTCATTTTAAATTTATCCTCATGGTTTCATTTATAGATATTCTAAAAACAGAACTTATTGTATATATAATTATCATTAAAAATAAGATACCAATCGAACCAAATACCAAAGAGAAGTCATACCATTGAACAGAATTCACCATAGGGGGGATCAAAGAGCTAGAGGAATCTGTATTGACAAGATAAGGCATAATAGTTGAAGAAAGTCTTGAACCTAATATTATTCCTAGACCTAAAGCCAACCCAATAACTAATATCTGCTCTATTGTAATTAAAATAATAATTTGAGATTTTGAGATCCCTATACTCTTTAATGTAGCAAATTCCAAATTTCTTTTTTTAAAAGAAACCCTAGAATGGATAAAAAATCCAACCACGCTTACTAAGGCAACAGTTGAGAAAGATATCAACAATAACGTTTGCCATCCTGCAAAAACTAATGGGTCTATTTTCTGAGCTTCTAAAGATCCTTCGCTACTGTATATAGACCCAAATGGAATTTCTTTTCTATCTAAATCTCTTCTTACTGAATTCATGGATTCCAGATCTTGAATCCATACTTCATTAGCTTGGTTATCACCTTGTTTTTTTCTTACATTAATCCCGCTTAATATATCGTTCATATTAGTTATTAAAAAAGGAGTTTCATCAGGATAAAGAGTAGGAAAATACGAGATAGTGTCCACTATCTCNACTAAAAATTCATTCGACATAACAGTTATAGATACAACATCACCTATTTTTGCATTTATAACGTCTCTAAAAGATTCACTGGCCACTCCTTTTAAAGGAATTTCAGAATTATATATTGAAAATCCTCTTAATTGTCTTGTGACTCCATCAGTCCATTGGTATCTCAAAAACTCCTTTCCATCTTCTAGGAAAACCAAAGTATCAGCTAAAGATTTTGAACTAGTATTTAATACTTTCCAATTATTATTAATAGAATGCTCTTTAATAGTTTGGTATCTCGAAAACTCCTTTCCATCTTCTACATAATCTTCAGGTCCTTTCATTGACATTATCTTGTGAATGTCTATAGCCCCGGGTTGTAAATTTGTAGATGGTGCTGTAATAAATATTGAATGAAGGGATACAGGGAATTTTGGTTCAAAAGGCTTGTTTCTAGGATCGTCTTTTTTAGTGATACCAGTCCATCTTCCTGTCCTAATGTACGGATTCAAAAGTNCAGGCTTTAAAGCTGTAGTTATGTCGCACCATACATCATCATTTGATTTAGCTAATCTTATATTGTCCATCATTTTCAAGCCGCAATNGGTCGCATCAAAATATGCTGTATAAAATCTTTTATTTTTATCTGATAATTTTGCAGCAATAACTAGATTTGGATTTCCTCCGGCACCAAGATGTTTATTGACTCTCGAAGGATCAAACATAAATCTGACATTTAAACCAAGGGTGTCAGATTTTTCATCTAAAATAATTGGCTCATAATTAACTGGAAGAATTTTTGATTTTATATTAGCAATATCACCAGAATAAAAATCGTCTCTCCAAAAAACACTATTATTTTTTAGGTTTTCAGAATCTATAGATAGAAGTGTAAATGGTGGACCAAGCACAGATGCTTTTATTCTTTCAGAAGATCTAAAAGCACTTATAAAATTATCAGTAGATGAAAAATCATTTAAATTATAACTTGGCCCATTCCATGGAATCTGTAGTCCATCAATCCTATATTCTGATCCGACTCTATAAGCAATTGTGTCCTCCAAGCTTTTATCAAGAGTTGCTTTAAAGCTAGCTGTAAACATTCCTAATGCTGCAGCTAATATTATAAGTAATGACATTCTAGAATAAGTATTTGAACTACGCCCAATATGCCATAAGCTCAAAATAACCCATGAAGGAATAAATCTAGAAATTAGTCTTAATGAAAGAAATATTGACAAACCTCTAACAATCAACGGGAATATTCTAAGTAATACAATACCTGCACCCAATAATATAAAAGATGGCATTAGTAAAACTATATTAGAGATTAAATTTTCTCCTACTAAATTTTGTATAAATACTGATTGAGATTGTGAAACTTGCCACATTAATAGTAATGCAATCAATAAAAATCCAACGTCTAAATAATATCTCTGTATTACACTTTGTTCTTCTCTTTCATCTACTGAAGAAACTTTAAGCCTGCTACTTAAGAAAAAATACGTTGGAATTATCACAGCAGATAATGATACTAAGCCCCCAAGAGTAGAAAAAATGAAGGATATATAGTTAATTCCTATATATACATTATCATCTCCAAGCATTTCAGATAGCCAAGGTAGATAAGCAGCAATTTTTATTGTCCCATAAGCAAGAAAGGGCCCAATGACAGAGACTATTACGGCCATTAATAAAAATTCTATATTAAAAATCAAATAAATTTGTCTTAGGCTTGCACCTCTAGAACTGAGAAAAGTTATCTCTTCCTTTTGATCCTCAACTATAAGGTTCACCAAAGAGAATACAAAGAATATTACTACCACTGAAATTAACACTAAAATTGTTTTCATCGGTATAGCAGCTCTTGATAAATTCTTGTCAAAATCTAAAAGTACATCAGTAATAGCTGTACTAAATGAAAACCCATCAAATTTAGATGAAAAATCCTCTGGAATATTATTTAGGATGTACTTTAATTGATCAGTAACTCCTGAGTTTATTTTTTCTTCATTTATGTCAGAGATCCAAAAAAGATCAACATTCATTGAAGTAAATCTGTTTCCTAATTTATTTAGCTGGACTTCAGTGTCAATTAATAGATTAGAAAAAATAAAAGAACTATCTTTTTGTATAAAATTTTTCTCATAAAATTGGTTAAAAAATTCATTATTTCCTACATCATATGTTCCGCTAATTAAGACATTTACTGATGTGTCAGGTTCATCCCAGTATGTTTCTAATTTTATAATATCTCCTGGGCTTATCTCAAAAAGGGTAGCCATCTCCGAATTAATTAAGGCACTAACTTGTGCCTCTAAGCCATCAGGATTCTGATTAAAAACTTTATCAATACTTAATAAATTTTTAGCATCAACGTCTTCAATAAATGTGAAGTAAAACCTTTTACAAAATTCAAGTATGTGACCACTTGAAACTTGATCTTTAGAATCACACATGCTGGTAGATATTGAGGTCTCACCTTTTGGTAATTCAATATCTTTATCGATAAGATTATCGATATCTTTAGGTAGAAACGTTGCTGTTTTAATGCCAAAATAGCTATTCAAAGAATAACTTTTTAATGGGTTAATTAAGTCTTGATCTATAGATTTTGTTAAAAACTGATATTTTTCTCCCATTAAGGGTTTTTCCGAAGCACTAATTTTTACATCTAATGATTCGGAAGACCTGAACTCTAACTCATAATCCAATGCAATATCTCTTAAGGAGTCGAAATACATAAATGAACCTGACATTGTAGAACTAGAAAGCATCATTCCGGCAAAAACGACAGCCAAAAATTTCCACCTATATAGATATCTTCTAATAATTAATTTAATTAACATTTAATGACTCTTTCTTAATTTCTTCTGAAATATTAGTTCTTGTGGTTATCAGTGAAAATAAGAATGAAGAAGCAATATATAAAATAAGAATACTAGAAACTAAATAAATGACATTTACCCAAGATATTATTAATGTTTCTGGAAAGTTAGTTTGTGTACTTTCATCGAGTGACATTACTAGCTTATTAAGTATTCTAGATATTGATATGCCAGAAATTACCCCTGACAATATTCCTGCCAAAACTACAATTCCATATTCATAATATGTCATAATAAACTTACTGAATGTAGAAATTCCTAGAGCCTCTCCAATTGCATTTTCAGAAACTGCTTCTATTTCATTGGCTAAATAAAAACCAAAACTTCCTAAGCATATTAAAAACAGAAAGGTCCATAATGCTATTATAGAAATGCCACCCCAGCTTGCTACTGCTATTTGCGTAACAAGTGACTCCTCTTCAATAAGAAATTTATCCCTTATAGTGGATAGAGCAAAATTTGAATCTAAATATGCAGATACTGAATGGTCATATATCAGCATTTACAAGAATGACAGATTTAGCCATTTTTCCCATGTTTGCACTAGTACTTTACAGAAGGGTTCTGAGGTCAACTGTAGTAATTGTCGATTCTGACGAGTCATCCTCATTTATGCCGCTGCTTGAGAGCCCTGTAGATCCTGGATTATCACCGCAAATAGCAAAAGCTTTAGCCTCGATCGGAGTAGAAACTAATAAGCCCAGAGCAATAGAGTCAATATCACGCGGAGTAGGAACTGCGCTTGGAGCTGAAATGTCTTTGGTCTGGGAGTTAGCTTCTG
>PACM01000051.1 GCA_002700125.1 Dehalococcoidia bacterium | reverse complement strand
TCTTTATTTAGAATATTTACCTTATTATAATCAGAATCAAATCCTATTCTATGATCTGAGACATCGTTGATTACGATAAGATCCAACCCCTTGGATTTCAATTTATTCATGCCATTTTCAATATGATTATCTGTTTCAGCCGCAAATCCTACTTTCAAACATTTCTTATTTTTAATGTTACTTAGTATGTCAGGAGTTTTTTCTAATTCTATATTTAAGTTGATGAGTAATTCCTTTTTTATTTTTTTATTTACTATATTTTTTGGAGCAAAATCTGAAACGGCAGCCGCCATTATGATAGAGTCTTGATTATCTATCCTATTTATTATTTCTTCATTCATTTCTTGTGCAGTCTCAATATCTATTTTTTTAATACCAGAACTAGCTGTGATCCCCGAAGACGATACTAAAGTTATATCTGCTCCTCTTTGAAACCCAGCTTCAGCTATCTCATGTCCCATTTTTCCTGATGATCTATTTCCGATGAACCTTACGGCATCTAAAGGCTCTCTGGTTCCGCCTGCCGATACTAGAATTTTTTTATTGTTCAGGTCATATTTTTTTGTTAGAAGAGAGGTTAATTTTTCAGATATCTTTTCCAAATCTGCCAATCTCCCTTTACCGAAAACTCCTGATGCAAGATATCCATTTTCAGGTTCTAAAATTACAACGCCATTTTTCTTTAATTTTGATATATTCTCTCGAATTGCGAAATGATCATACATGTTTCCATCCATTGCAGGTGCGATCAAAACAGGTTTAGTAGTTGCAATTACAGTCGTTGAAATTACATCGTCGCAGATTCCTCGAGCTATTTTTGAGATAATGTTAGCGGTTGCAGGAGCTACCACTATAACGTCGGAGTTTTTTGCTATATCCAAATGATCTATATTTGAATCTAAAGTATTCTCCCAGAACGAATCAATCACCTTGTTATGGGTAATTCCTTCAAAACTTGCCTTTCCTATGAACTGTTTAGATGACTCAGTCATAAGAACTTGAACGTAGGCTCCAGCTTGTGTCCATTGGCTTGCCAAATGAATTGATTTATAAGCAGAAATACTTCCACTTACACATAAAGCTATTTTCTTGTCTTTTAATATACTCAAATTATCTCTCATTTATTTAGTTCATAAATTATTCTTAGTCCTTCTAAAGTTAAATTAGGCTCTATCTTATCAAAAACTGGAGTTTGATTGCTTATTAGGGAAGCAAATCCCCCAGTTCCGATAACAAAAGCCTTACTTCTAGGAGTATTTAATTCATTTAATATTTTATCTATCATTCCTTCGGTAAGTGAAATGTACCCCCAAAATAGAGATGATTTGAGAGACTGATTTGTAGAATTTCCTATGATTTTTTCGTCGCTACCAATTTCTTCGAAGTTTATTTTTTCAAGAAGAGAAGTTTTTTTGAACAACGCTTCTGACGAAACTTCTAATCCAGGAAATATTGACCCACCTAAGAATTCTCCTTTACTAGAGATAATTTCAAAAACTGTTGCAGTTCCGAAATCTACGACTATCTTAGTTAAATTATTTTGGTATAGGTTATTAACGGCCACAGAATCAGCTATCCTGTCTGCGCCTATTGCATCAATTGGATTGTAATTAAATGTAACACCTGTTTTTAATTTTACGTCCACAATCATAGGCTTAATTCTAAATTTTTCTCTAAACAATTGGATAACGGGCTCATCGAGGCTTGGTACTACGGAGCCAATGATTACTTCTGGTTTAGATCTTGAAGATTTAATAATTAAGCTGAGAGATTTTGAAAAGCTGTCATAATCTTTTTCAATACTAGAGACTTCAATATCAAAATTTGTAGGGTGATTTTTATACACCCCTATCTTTATTGCACTATTACCAATGTCTATCGCAATTAACATATTGAGCTAATTTTCTATATATTTAAATATCTGCGGTATGAAAGATATCACATCTGATGATGTCATTGAAGTTGAGCCGTATTTATCTCTTGCCAATTTGCCTGCCATGCTATGAATAAATACGCCTAAAGCCGTTGCGTCTGACAAAGGAATTTGAGGATTTGATGCTAAACTGCCAATGATGCCTGTTAAGACATCCCCCATGCCTGGCTTAGACATTCCTCCATTAGGCTTTGTATTAACTTTTATTGAGCCATCTGGAAATGCTACTGCAGTGTTTGGGCCCTTCATAACAATTATTTTCTTCCAGTCTTTCGCAAGAGATGAAATTACCTGCAAATTTATATTCTTCTTATCAATTTTCGCAAGTTTTTCTATTTCTCCTAAGTGCGGTGTAATAGTGGTTGTTTCAGGAAAACTTTCCCACCAATAAGTCTTTTCACTTAATATGTTTAACGCGTCAGCATCGATCACTATATTTTGATCTATTGATGAATTAGTTAAATATTCTTCCAATGATGAGAGGATGATTTTTGATAATTCAGATGTTCCGAGCCCGCTACCTATAGATAGGGAATCATATTTATCAATTTTGCTAAAAAAAGAATCTGTATTTTCCTTTATATCAGTTAAGGATATGAACATAACTTCTGGTACTACTGCAACTGCCTCTTCTATAATTCTTGACGTTGATGCAAGAGTAGTATATCCAGCTCCACTTTTATTAGATGCTCTGGCGCAAAGGATCCCAGCGCCAGGATATTTGGAAGAACCAGCAATGATAAGGTGTGAACCAAATCTATTTTTATGTAAAGCATCAGATCTTTCTGGGTAAATATTATTAGCAAGGGTTGTAGTTATTACTTGAGTATTATTTATATTTAATTCCGATAAATCTTGTTCTAGTACACCTAAATCTATATATTGACTAGATGTGAACCGTGCTGGATCAGAAAGAGTCTGTGAAGTTTGGTATCCCAAAAAAAATACTTCTTCTGCCACTATAGTGTTGGGGTCGCTTTGTCCAGACTCTGGGTCAAATCCACTCGGAAGGTCTAATGAGATTAAATATGAAGATGTTTTTAATTTTAAGTCATTTATTAACTTTAGTTTTTCTGAGATTTGCGGCCTCATAGGTAATCTAGATGAAATTCCTAAGATCGCATCTATTATCAAGTAATTCTTCATGTTTAATTTATTCAACGAAGACTCATCTGCAGCTTCTAGAGGAATGTTTAAACTTTCTGCTATCACAAGGTTATTTGTTGAGGACTTTGAGCTTGCGATACTCAAAAATTTAACTTGTATTTCTTCAATGTCATCCTGTATTTTTTTTCCAATAAGAAGCCCATCTTTTCCATTGAGGCCTGTTCCAACTAATATGATTAAAGAGGAATAAGAACTCAATCTAGGTTTTAACAGCTTGACTACACCATCAACAGCTTTTGCTTGCAATAAATTATTATCTTCATTTTTTTGGAGTAAGTGATTTTCTAAAATCTTAATTTCTGAAGGTTCAATAACAGGTATCATGAGGCCATATGGACTATCGCTGTTGCTAAGTTTTTTGAGTGACTAATACTTAACTCTATAGATTGTATGTGCATTTTTTCTGCTCTTATTTTAGCTCTCCCATGTAGTATTATGTATGGTTTTCCTCCAGGGTGCCTTTGTACTTCAACTTCTTTCCATCCGACCCCTCTAATGCCAGTCCCCAATGCCTTCATAGTAGCTTCTTTAGAAGCAAATCTAGCTGCCAGTTGAGCAGGTCTGCCCCTACAATAGTTTATTTCATAACTTGTAAAGATTTTTTCTAAAAATCTAGTAGGGTGTTTTTTCAGTACAGAGGCTATTCTGTCTATTTCTATTATGTCTATCCCTATGTGCATTTTTTCTTGGCAATGGTAAATTGTAGACTTGAATTATATAAACAAGTATTGTAACTCTCTGATGTTAATCGATGGAAAACAAATTTCAAAAAATATTATGGAAGAGCTTTCTTCTGAGATAAAGACAATTACAAGCAAATTGGGAAGAGCTCCCTATTTATCCATCATTCTTATTGGCAATAATCCTGCTTCAGAAGTATACGTACGCGAAAAATTGAAAGCTTGTAAATATGTAGGCATTTTTGGAAATTTAACTCGTTTTGATTCATCTGCTTCAGAAGAAGAAATTGAAAGTGATATAAAGAAAAAAAATGATAATAAGGATGTGGACGGAATTTTACTGCAACTGCCTCTACCAGATCACCTTGACTCGGAGAAACTGATTGAATTTATAGACCCAAACAAGGATGTCGACGGCCTTACCACAGAAAATATTGGATTATTAGTCTCTGGTAATCCACGATTTGTACCCGCTACACCGCTTGGAATAATTGAATTGATAAATAGAATGGGGGTAGAGTTAAAAGGTCGAAATGTGGTTATTGTAGGCAGAAGTAAAATTGTAGGCAGACCATTGTCTATTATAATGAGTGGCAAAGGAGCCAATTCTAATGCAACTGTCACTTTATGCCATAGCTGGACTAGTAATTTGATTGACTTTACCTCGCAAGCTGACGTTTTAATTGTTTCGACTGGATCAGCGAATACGATTAACGGTTCGATGATTAAAAAAGGTGCGATAGTTATTGATGTAGGTATTAATAAAATAGAAGATCAAACAAAAAAATCTGGATATCGCTTAGTCGGTGATGTTGATTTTGATAGCGCAAAAACTAAAGCATCGATGATTACTCCTGTTCCAGGAGGTGTAGGCCCTATGACTATAGCGATGTTAATGAAAAATGTTTCTTTATCAACGCAGTTGTGAATTTTTTTTGTTTCATTATGAAGCTTGATGTATTGTATGATTGTTTCAGAAGTAACTATAAGTTAGATGTTAAATATGCAGAAATCTGAATATTTAGAATTGTATAGAAAAATGTATCTCATCCGGCGGTTTGAGGAGTCTTGCGGGGAAAACTATTCCAGAGGCTTAATTAGGGGCTTTTTACATTTATACACCGGCGAAGAAGCCATTGCTGTAGGATCGATATCTGCTCTCCGAGAAGATGATTTTATTGTTACCCACTATAGAGATCATGGGCATGCTATTGCGAGAGGTCTTGATCCGAGCGCTCTAATGGCTGAGCTTTTCGGAAAAAGGACAGGTGTAAGTAGAGGTAAAGGAGGTTCTATGCATTTATTTGATGCTAAGAAGAATTTTATGGGAGGCCACGCAATTGTGGGGGCTCAAATACCTTTAGCCGCAGGATTTGCTCTTGCTTCTCAATATAGACATCAGGATACTGTTACCGTGGTGTTCTTCGGAGATGGTGCTACCAACCAAGGAACATTTCATGAAACTATGAATCTAGCGAGCGTATGGAAATTGCCAATTCTATTTTTTTTAGAGAATAATTTTTATGGAATGGGTACAAGAGTTGAAAATATACGCTCAAATGGAAAATCCTTCAGTAATTTGGCAGATGGGTATGACATTACAAGCTCACAAGTTGATGGTATGGATGTTCTAGCGGTTAAAGAGACCACCGAAGAGGCGATAAAAAAAATAAGACAAGGGCAAGGCCCGTGCTTTATAGAAGCTACAACGTTCAGGTTCCAAGGTCATTCTATGGCCGATCCAGCTAAATATAGGAATGAAAAAGAAGTTGAAGGGTGGAAACAGAAAGATCCTTTGATCACCTTTCCAAAATATTTAATTAGCGAAGGTATTGCAACTCAATCTGAAATGAATTCTATAATCAATGATATTGATCAGATTATAGATGAAGCAGTAAGATTTGCTAGTGAAAGCCCTGAACCTGACTTGAAAGAATTAAACAATGACATTTATGCTTAATGACTGAGATTACTCTAAGACAATCTATTCAACGAGGTTTAATAGAGGCACTGGATGGTGACCCTGATGTCTTTATCATGGGTGAAGATGTAGGTGCTTATGGTGGGGCGTACGCAATAACTTCTGGATTTCTTGAAAAATACGGGCCTGAAAGAATAAAAGACACTCCAATATCTGAAGCCTCTTTTATTGGAGCTGGAATAGGAAGCGCTGCATCTGGATTGAAACCTATAGTAGAACTAATGTCGATGAGCTTTGCTCTAGTAGGTTTTGACCAAATAGTGAATATGGCTGCAAACATCAGGTATATGTCTGGGGGACAAATTAATGTTCCGATGGTTATAAGAGCACCTACAGGCGCAGGGATGCAATTAGGTGCGACTCACTCTCAAAGCTTTGAAACTTGGCTTTGTGAAATCCCAGGATTAAAGGTAGTAGCACCATCAAATCCTTCAGATGCCTTAGGACTTTTGAGAGCCTCCATCAAAGATCCTAACCCTGTAATATTTGCTGAGTCCGCAGGATTGTATGGTTTAAAAGGCGAGGTTAGTGATGAGTATTTTGAAGTTGAAATTGGAAAAGCAATGATCAGAAAGCAAGGTACTGACGTTACTCTAGTATCCTACGGACATGGAATGCCGATGATTGAGAAAGCTCAAGAGGAGTTACAAAAGAAAGATATTGATGCTGAAGTAATAGATCTTAGAAGCCTAAATCCTTTAGATCTTGAAACGATAATTTCATCAGTTCAAAAGACAGGTAGACTTTTACTTCTAGATACTGCAAGAAAAACAGGAGGAGTAATGGCAGAAGTGGCCGCTTCCGTGCAATCAGAGAGCAGTGATTATTTAGACGGACCTATAATTAGAGTGGGAAGTGAAGATGTACCTTGGCCGTACAGTAGAAAGCTTGAGCAACACGCTATGGCAAGCGTTCCTAAAATAATAAAAGCATTAGAAATCGGATATAGTCTATAGAATAGAGGGAATAATGATTAACGAAGTAACAATGCCAAGTATGGGCGCAGACATGACTGAAGGCACGATTGTTAAATGGCTAAAGAGCGAAGGCGACGAAGTAAAACGAGGGGATAAACTTGCAGAAATTGAAACAGACAAAACAGTCGTTGAGATGGAATCTTATGGAGATGGTATTCTAAAAAAAATAGTAGTCCCTGAAGGACAAGTAGTTCCAGTAGGACAGCTGATCGCGTACGTAGGTGAAGAGGAAGATGAAATCCCTGTAATTGAGAACGATACTTCACCTGAAGAACCAGTTGTTCAGGTGCCCGATACTTCAGAAGTCGGTCTTTCAAGTAACGTAACATCAAGTATTCCTCAAGTCAGTTCCAGAGTGAAAGCATCTCCCATCGCAAAAAAACTTGCTAAGGATTTAGGTGTTGATATTTCTAAAGTTCAAGGAACTGGACCAGGAGGCAGGATAACAAAAGAAGATGTGGAAGCATTTTCTGGATCTGCGTCCTCATCTGGCAATTCTGTAACTCCAGAAGGTAATCAAATACCCCTTACCTCCATGAGAAAGGCCATTGCCGGAGTAGTTAGTAAAAGTAAAAGTGAAATTCCTCATTTTTATATAAGTAATGCGGTTGACATGATTTCAACTGTCAAGGCTAGAGAAAAATATAATTCTAACTCTAATTCAAAAGTTTCTATAAATGACGTTATTTTGTTCGCGTCTTCTCAGGCATTAAAAAAGTTTCCAAAATTCAATTCCTCATTCAGTGAAGGTAATTTGATAGAACATCAAAACATAAACATTGGGATTGCAATTGCTTTACCTGAAGGATTAATCGTTCCTGCTGTACTAGACTGTGGAAGTAAAAATTTATTAGAAATTTCAGAGGCAGCTAAAGATCTAGCTACTCGTGCTAAAGGAGAAGGTGCACCGCTTTCACAAGAAGAAAACACTGGAGGAACATTCAGTGTAAGTAATCTAGGAATGTTTGATATAGAGGAATTTACTGCGATTATAGTACCACCTCAAAGTGCAATACTTTCTGTTGGAAAAATTAAAGAAGAGGCGGTTGTTAATGCTGGTAAAGTAGGTGTTTCTCAAATTATGAAGATGACCTTATCGGTTGACCATAGAGTTAATGACGGCGCAGAAGCAGCAATGTTCTTAGGGGAACTTAAGCAACTATTAGAGACGCCTGACCAAATATTTACATAGAAAATAAACCGATTAATTGTATTACCAGGAAGAATTTAACGCAGAGGAAAAAAAGATTCTTTTGAATCATTTTACTAATATTGATAAACCTGTTTTTTGCTTAATCAATCTTCCNGAAGTTGTCAAAGGGGCACTTTTTGCAAGATATAGCAGATCTCCTAAATCTCTACGGAGGTTATTTTTAGACGAATTTTGGAATGATGGAGATACTGTTGATTCTTATAAAATGGATAGCTCTAAAGCCGAGGATTTATATGACAGAGTATTCAATCAATATGGAGATGATTCCGTAGCTCAGCTTGGAGCAGCCCATATAGCTTGTGAACAATCCTCAAATATACTAACTAAAGTATTAGAATGGGGAAGAATGGCTTCCTATCTTGAACAAAGTACCAGATATATTTATTACGACAGAAAACTTGGCGACAATTACAGATATGTAATTCCCCCTGAAATAGGTAATTCACATCTAAAGGAGAAATATGTAGAGGTTATGAATGAGATTTTTCTTCTTTANTCTGAGNTGGTCAGGTCCTTAGTTGCTGTATACAGAGAAAAATTCCCTAAGGAAGAAGGTGTCAGCACAATGGCATATAACGGAACAATGAGAGCTAAGGCCTGTGATGTTGCTAGGTATTTTCTTCCTACNTCAACTATGTCTAACGTAGGAATCTTTGCAAGTGGGCAATCCTATGAACAGATGATTATGAAAATGAGAATTCATCATTCTAAAGAAGTAAGNCAGTACGCAGATATGATGTTAATCGAACTCAGAAAAGTCATACCATCTTTTCTCAAAAGAGTGGACGTAGAAAATCGAGGCATTGANTGGTCCAATTATATGAGATCGAACCGAGAAAACATCGANAATTACNCTAATAATNCNTTAGGAACAGATGTNGGTGACACATCTCAAGATGTCGTGCTAGTTGACTGGGAAAGGAATGCTGAAAGAAAAATCGCTGCCTCCTGCTTGTATTCAGTTTCCTCTAAATCAGNACAGGATCTTAACAGGTATGTTGATAAATTAACTGATGAAGAAGTAAGAAAAATTCTATTAGAGTATTCAGGTAAGAGAAATAATAGAAGGCATAAGCCCGGAAGGGCTTTTGAAAGTTCNTANTATACTTTTGATATTTTATCTGATTACGGAGCATTTAGAGANCTTCAGAGGCACAGNCTTATGACCATAGAGTGGCAAAAAATGTCNCCTGGCTTGGGCTTTGATATGCCGGAAGAGGTTTCTGAAGTTGGAATGAAAGAAGATTGTGAAAAATTAGTTGCAACTTCAGAGGATCTACATGATTTACTTTCAAGAGATATGCCTGATTTGAGAGAATACGCTCTTCTCTTAGGTCATAAAGTCAGATATTCGATAACTATGAATGTAAGACAAGCCTTTCATTTGATTGAACTTAGAACTTCTAAGCAAGGACATGTTTCTTATAGAAATATATGCAGAAANATGCATGAACTAATTTCTGAAGAGGCCGATCACAAAGTCATCTCAGAATTGATGTCATTTGTGGATCATGATGATTATGAACTTCAAAGACTCGAAGCTGAAAAAAAGCAAGATAAAAAAAGAATAAAAAAATAGTAATAGTGCGACCTCGAGCAGATTTGAACTACCGATCTCCTTTATTTTTCTTTAGAGTAATTGCAAGAGATAGCGGGACGGCAACTAAAGTTACTAAGAGTCCGATCAGAAAAAATTCTTGAAATACATCTAGTCCAGCATTTAGGCTCGCATCTGTCATTTTCTTTTGTGCAATCGGGTCTAGAGAGAATCCTTCAAGACCGCTAGTAAATTTAGCAAATCTAGTAGTCCCCCAAGCTGTAAGGGATGAAAGCCCTATGGTCATTCCGAGCATCCTTGAGACAGTTAGAAGAGCAGAGGCAGAACCTCTGTCAGAATCTTTTATTTCTTTCATGGCTGTATCGGTAATAGGTGAAATGCAGAGACCGAATCCCAAACCTGATATTGCTAGGTGTATCGTCATGGATGGATCAGCTAATTTTAGATCCCATCCAAACATAAAATAAAACCCTATTGCGATTAACACAAATCCAAGTATCAATGGAATCCTTGCTCCTAATCTTTGTGTCAGCACTCCGCCTAGAAATGCACCTATCGAAAGTGCTATTGTCAGCCTCAATAATCTCAGTCCTGCTTCAAGCGGAGATGCTCCTAAAATTGTTTCAGCCATTACTGGGACGGTAATAATTGCAATTATTAATGTAATACCAATAAAAAAGTGAGTAAGATTTGCAAGCATAAATAATTTATTTTTTATTATTTGCTTAGGAATAATAAACTCTTTTGAAGCTTTGTATAAAAATATTCCTCCAATTAATGTTGCAAATGAAATAACAGCAAAAATTATTAAGAGTTCATTAGATTTGGTAATTTGAGCACATGCTAGTGATAATGTTGCAATAAATAAGAAGAAGATAATTGATCCGAGATAATCAATCTTCAAATCTCGGAAGGTACTCTTTGGTATCCAAATTATAACAGCAATGATAATTAATATTGTTGGAGGAAGATTGATCCAGAAAGCCCATTCCCAGGATAGAAACTCGGTAAGGGCTCCTCCTACTAATGGACCGAAAACAGCTCCTGCCTCAGCGCTTGCACCAATCAAACCATAAGCTATCGGCAATTTATTTCTAGGAACAAGAAATCCAGCTGCTGCTATAGAAATCGGAACCAGAGCTCCTCCTCCAATTGACTGAATGAATCTTGTAGCTAGTATCCAATTTACGTTTGGTTCCCGATGAAAGATCTTTGAAATTTCTGGACTTAGAGCAGTTAACACTGAACCGATTAAAAAAATTATTAAAGATATGATAAATAAATTTCTGAATCCGAACTTATCTGAAAGTCTTCCCGTAAAAGGCATAACGGCTGTGTAACCTATCAAGTAAATAACTATAAGCCACGAGGCAGTATCAAGATTAGTAATTGGAATTTCGAAGTCGATCATTATTTGAGGGAGAATAGTTACCACCTTAGTTTGATCGTCAGCTCCTAGAAATACACCCAAACAAAAAGGAAGCAGTAGCAGATAAGGTTTGATTACATTGTATATTTGGTTCTTCAAAGTGGAGGATCTACTGAAAATTCTGCATCTACGTCCCATATATCAATGATTCTGATTACTCCTTCTTCATCTAGGGGGTTCACCTGTCCTTCAATGCGAGCAGAGATCACATTCATTGTCTCAAGATCAATCGACAGAACTACATCAGCTATCTTACTGGGGTCTGATATACCGACCAGAGGTTCAAACACTTTAGCCTCAACTCTTCCACTTATCTCCTGTATATTTCCCGACGCATTATTTATTTTTTCAG
>PACM01000002.1 GCA_002700125.1 Dehalococcoidia bacterium | reverse complement strand
TCCTTTTAGTATTATCCTAATACTGCTATCATGGCCTGAAATCTACTTTAACAAAGATAAAATTATAATTATTCTGACTTGATTGACAAATATATTTCATTTAAACTTATATGTGGCTGCTTAGTGAAATTAAATAGTCACTCTGACATGAGTTACTTTATTCTAATTAAGTGAGCCATGTATGTATGTGTGTAGAAAATTCCAAAAAAGATGAAGGAGTTTAACCAATGAGATTGAAAGATATTATAATACCCGTATTTAGTGTAATTGTTTTAATTGTATCAGGTTGTCTTGAAATGGAAGTCGATAGCCAGCCTGCACATGGAGTCGTTAGCTCGACATTTTCAGCAACTACGGAAGTTGTATTTATAAAGAATATAGATATCGAAGTTACCGATGACCGTGCTATGCTTTATGCTGTTCATAAACCTACCGGTTGGACAATCGATAGTGTTACCTATATATCCCCAGAGCATGGCAATGGTGTTTTTACTTACCTTGGTAATGCTGCTGATGAGGCCGATGATAATCCAGCTGGTATTGATACTGGCTGGGAAGACTCCTTAGAAGCTGCGTACCCTGCAGATGCTGGCATGCACTGGCAGGTGTATGTAAGTGACCAGGATACGACATCAACATCATCCGAAGCAGATCCGGACACCTTTCATATCACGGTAAATTATACTGTTGATGCTTTGGAAGGAGACTATATGCTCAAATATTGGACAACCCACTCGAACAACGGTGATGCCGCTGATACAGCCAATACAGCTAGTGCGGGAAGATCTTTTACTGCCTACGACCCTTCCACATCTCCCCTTGTTACCTTTACATTAACCGATGAAACCTGGAATAATCATAATGTAAAATTTAAGGGTTCAATGTCTGGCTGGAATCTTTTCCCAGGATTTGATGATGGTACGAATGGGGATGCTACTGCAGACGACCATGTTTGGACCGCACAGTTTGCTATTGTTGAAGATGGCACCTATGAGTGGGGAGCGATTGAAGACGATGGCAGCGAGTGGGGCGTTTGGCTTCTTGAAGGAGATAACCCATCATTTACGGTATCAGGAACTACTGTAACCGGTACTACCAGTTATACGATACCAGCATCTACCACTACAACACCTGGCGCCATTACCTTTACTGTCACTGATGGCACTGCCAGTTACTTAGATGTAGAGTATAAGGGTACCGCGACAGATTGGGCTGTTGTGCAAATGTATGATGATGGAACCAATGGCGATGAAACTGCGAGTGACCATATTTGGACAGTAATTATTACTGATATTACCGCTGGAGATCATGAATGGGGTGCCATCGAGAATGATGGATCTGCCAATGGCATCTGGTTAATCGATGGATCCAACCCTGCTTATACCTTAGATGCAGATCTTACAACCTACCATGGCCAGACCCATTATGAGATTCCGGAACCTTCTGGAGGAGATCCTGCAGTGGTAACCTTTACTGTGAATGATAACAGTTGGTTGCTAAGTGGTGTTATGATAAAAGGTACTATGTCTAACTGGGCCGTGTTCCAGGCCTATGATGATGGTATGAATGGTGATGCCACAGCCGATGATCATATCTGGACAGGTCAGTACACAACTGAACAAGGCGATCACGAGTGGGGCGCAATAAGCACAACAAACGGCGATGGCACTGTCTGTGAACTCTGTGATGGTTCTGATGGCTGGGGGACATGGCTGATGGAAGGTTTTCCTAATCCTGCATTTACATTATCAGGAGAAACCGTCACAGGTGTGGTTGACTGGGTTATCGCACCGGACAGTGCAGAAGCTGCAGGGTCTGTTATGTTTACAGTAACAGATCTCCATTCGCCAGATGGTACGGAGAGCTATGTAGCTGTAGAGTGGAAAGGTACTCCAAATGATTGGGCTACAGTACCGATGTATGATGATGGAACCAATGGAGATGAGACTGCAGGTGACCATGTGTGGACTGTAATAATTGATAATGTTGCTGCCGGTAATCATGAGTGGGGTGCTATTGAGAATGATGGTACAGAGTGGGGAATATGGCTGATGGAAGGTTTTCCTAATCCTGCTTTTACCCTAGATGAAGACCTGTTGACTCTGCATGGGGCAACCGACTTTGTTATCCAGCCACCAGCTGGTGGCGACGTTACCAAGGCAGTTTTATTTAGTTGTGATATGACAGAGTGGCTGGATGAAGAAGGTAATAATGGCATGGCCATATTTAGCCTCGCCCGAGGAGATTCTCTCCGTGTTCATGGTAGTTTTAATAATTGGCAGAACTGTACTGATTGCGCAATGACCAGAACTCCTGGGACAAATATATTTAGTCATGCTATCAATGTAACTGCACAGGTCAATAGTGATCATCAGTTTGCTTATTATATGCAATTAAGCCAGGCTTCGCTGGATTCGCTTGAAGCAAGGTATGGGGTCGCTCCGGTCGATTGGATGGGGTGGGAAACTTCGCCCATGGAGCTGGGGAACCGAAAGTTTAACCTTGGTGTGGATGATGGTACAGGTCTATTAGAACTGGATCAGGCATCCTTTTACGATGTATTCCCCGGTTCTGTATTGGAACAGGGTGAAAGCATGGACCTGACCTTTTCCATTGATATGGAAGCTGCTGCAGAACTGGGATTTGTTGCGACTGAAGACTCTGTCTACCTACGGACTCATGATAAATGGCTTAATTATATCCAGGGTTATTCAGATGGACAGGATATAAACCACTATGGTGCGGAGATGAACGAAGATGGTGACTATTCAATTACTCTTACCTTAAATGGACCACAGCCATGGTCGATCTACTACAAATGGGGATTCAAGGATGTATCAGAAGGATCAGAAGTTGATGAAACAGGCGGTGGCCTTGGCGGTATTCCAAGGATCCGTTATTTCCACAGGGATGAAAATGATGATTGCAACTGGCCATCTTCCTACGAATTTCCGCTTGATGAACTTTTCGCAGTTGTAGAAACTCAAAATGCAGAGCCCTGGGACTCAGATGAACTCTGTACCGATTTATCTGGCGAAGAAGAAATGCTAGTGAATGCGAGTTTCGAGCATTACACGCCGCAAGACAATGGCTGGCAGAATCATGCTGATGGTTGGGAAACCTATCCCGATGGTGATCATTATAATGTTGAATTGGATGGCTCGAATGTTTATGGATCGGACTCCATATTTTATACTTATGATGGTAATGCGGCAGCAAAAATGTGGGGTAATGATGCTGAAAACAACCTATTCCAGACCTTTTGGGATGGTAGTCTCGCACCGGGTACGCAGTACTATGTTGATGGTATGCTTTACCAACCAACAGATGATCATATGAACGATGGTTCACACCTTGTTTTGTTTGCAAAATACTTCACTGGTGATTGGGGCTGGGTAGGCATGGATTCATCAGAGCACTTCACTACCGCAGACTCTTTTAACACATGGCAATATCGATGGTTGCGCTTTACCGTACCTGAAGGTGCTTCCATTGTGCAGGTGGGGGCTATGTATACAGGCGGCGGCGGTGCAGTCTACCTTGATGATTTCGCTATGTGGCCGACTTCTGGTGGAATATTATGGGATGGCGGATTTGAAGAAGATGATCTCTGGAGCTGGTATATATGGCCAGACGGAGCAACGAACTACTCGCATGAAATGACAGGAAATAACATCTATGGTTCTGATGCAGTCTTTGAAGCTTTTGAAGGCGATTATGGATTTAAGATGTGGGGTCAATACAATGGAGCCGCAGAAAATTATAGCAGTGTTGGCCAATGGTTCGAAGTGGGAATTGATGGACTTGAAATAGGTTCCCACCCTGTGCTAAGTGGTTGGATGATGTCCCATGCGGATGACTGGATTGGCCAAGGGATAAATTCAGCATATCTGGCATTNTATTATTATGATTATGACTATAATATGACCGGACCNGGTTGGGAGATTTCTGATGTCGTGGGTTCCACCAATGAATCAAGTACCTGGCTTAACAGAGAAGTTATTGGCACTGTTCCAGAAGGTACCGTTTCAGTATGGGCCGGTATGGAATATTACCAGAATGCATCCGATGGTGGCAGTATCTATTTAGATGGTCTTCACATGGAAATGGGTGAACTGTCTGGAATTGATGATAATTTGCCTGGTCAGTTTAAACTACTCGGTAATTTTCCGAACCCATTCAACCCTTCCACTGCAATTTCTTTCATTACTCCTGGNGCNATGGACATTAATGTTAATATCTATAATATCTTGGGACAGCNAATCGCCAGGATCAATGGAGGTATGTTAAAGAGTGGTACCCATAATATAATTTGGAATGGGAAGGATAGTATGGGCCGGTCTCTTTCCAGCGGAATCTATTTCTATGAANTAGAAGCAGGAAATAAATTCCACAAAATCAAAAAGATGACACTGCTGAAGTAGTCTTACAATTGGNAAAAAGAAAAAAAAAAGAGGCTCCGCGGAGCCTCTTTTTTTTCATTGTTCAATGAATTATATAACAAAAACTGGTTTCCATTCCATTCAGGATTATTTTATAACGGATTTTTCTGAAAATATTGAAAAGATTCCTTAATATTTACTGGTTTAGATAATTGANGAATGAATCAAATTGAGCCCCTTAAATATTTATTATAATGGATGAGTTATTTGCAGGTCTCGATATATCTACCCAGGGAGCAAAGCTTGTTATTCTTGATTGGACGAATCTAACTGAATCATATGTAGATTCCATAAATTACGATAATGATCTGCCATGGTATGGGACTGTAAATGGAGTAATAAAAGGAAATAAACTAGGAGTTTCAGAATCTAATCCATTAATGTGGATTGAAGCAGTAGAANTGCTATTTAAAAGGGCCGTAGATAAGCAAGTACCTCTTAAAGATATTAAAGCAATTTCCGTTTCCGGACAGCAGCACGGTCTGGTTGCTTTGGATAAAAAAGGGAACCTGGCGCATCCGGTAAGTAAACTGTGGAATGATTTTTCAACCCAGGAAGAATGTGATTTATTAACTCAGCAAGTGGGTGGTATTGATCAAATGATTTCCGAAGTAGGCAACACTCAGCGAACAGGTTATACTGCTTCAAAAATTTATCACCTTGTGCGCCACGAAAAAGAGAATTATAAAAAAGCTGATATATTATTTTTGGTCCATAATTATATAAACTGGTATNTGACTGGAGGGGTGGCTGTTTTGGAACCAGGTGATACATCAGGAATGGCATTATGGAATCCGGTTACCCGTTCGTGGTCCAAAAAAGTTTTGGATAGTATATCAGCAGATTTAATGACAAAACTACCGGATGTGAGATCATCTACAAAATCCATCGGTAGAGTCTCTAATAAACTTGTTGATTGTTTTGGATTTGCACCAGAATGTAAGNTAGATGCAGGATCAGGAGATAACATGTTAGGTGCTATTGGTACTGGAAATGTAGAGCTTGGTGTTGTGACAATAAGCCTGGGTACCAGNGGTACAGCGTATACGTTNATGGATGANCTTTTCGTTGATCCTGATGGNGAAATAGCCTGTTTTTGTGATAGCACTGGTAATTNTCTNCCCTTGTTATGTGTTTCCAATATGGCCAATGGCTATAATGATTTTTTAAGCACGAATTCTCTNTCCCATACTCAATTTGATGAATTAATATCAATNACACCACCCGGTAATCAAGGGAAATTGTTGATACCCTGGTTTGATGGAGAACGCACACCGGACATACCCTTAGCCNCTCCATTGTATTTTGGTTTTAGAACGGGTGATTTTGATAATAAAATAATTGCCCGGAGTTTATTAGAAGGGCATGTTTTAAATCTTCATAGTGGATTTGATAGACTCCCTGTTACTCCTAAAATAATTCATCTAACAGGTGGGATATCTCGTTCTTTTTCCTGGTGCCAGGCGATCGCTGATATTTTTCATTGTGAAACTGTTCCAGTGAAAGGAGAAGGAGCAGCAATGGGCGCTGCATTGCATGCTGCCTGGGTCTGGTTTAATGAGGATGGCCAAAATATAGACATCCGTGATGTATCAAATTCATTTATCAAGTTTCGAGAGAAATCTCGTTGTTGGCCTAGAAAAGAATACAAAAGCACCTATAGGATACTCAAAGATTTATACCGTTCATTGNCTAAACGNATCCAGGGGCTGGAATCGAGTGACCCTTTCCAAATAAGACAAGATTTGTTACCGAAATGATAACTTGTAANAATAGAATCATAAGAAAGAAATTTTCCACCCTAAATTATAGATNCTGGGTTTTCATTTATATCTTCTTATCTATAGTAATAACTCTTGAAGCAAGAGTAGATCGTATTGAACCGCCTTCCTGGTGGACGCATTTCCATGATCGAAGATTGGAAATAATGGTNTATGGAAAAAACATAGCTAACACCGATNCAGTAAAANTTTCCGATTCAGAATCTAATGAAATGAATGGGATAAAGGTTACCGCGATAAAGAAAACGAATAATAAGAATTATCTATTTATTGATTTAGTACTAGAAATAAATCTAAAGCCAGGTGTTTACACTTTTTCATTAATTGGAGAATCTAAAACAAGTTTTGATTATCAGTTTTACGGACAAACCCATAACAGAAACTACGCGAATGGATTTGATGCTTCTGATGTTATCTATCTTCTAATGCCGGATCGTTTCTCGAATGGAGACATGTCAAATGATCGGGTTGATGGCATGCTTAGTGGAACAAATAGATCAGTGCCTGGAGAGCGTCATGGAGGAGATTTTATAGGTATTAAAAATAAGCTGAATTATCTTGATGATTTAGGGATTACTGGTATCTGGATGACTCCAGTTTTTGAAAATGATATGCCAACTTCCTATGGTGAATATGATGGTCAAAGTTATGGGGCTTATCATGGTTATGCTGCTACTGACCTTTATCGTGTGGATCGCAGGTTTGGTACAAATGAAGATTATAAAGAACTCATTGAATTATCCCACGAATTAGGGATAAAGGTAATTATGGATTTTATTCATAATCATGTGGGGGATCATCACTGGTGGTTGGCTGATTTGCCTGATTCGGGGTGGTTTAATGAAAACAATAATTTTCGCACAACAAATTATGAGACCGTGGTTGCAAATGACCCCTATGCATCTAAATATGATTTAGAACAGCTCACATCAGCACCTTTTGTTCAAGCTATGCCGGACCTTAATCAGAGACATCCACTTTTGAGTCGCTATCTGATTCAACATTCGCTCTGGTGGATTGAATATTCGGGGATAGATGGTATACGCATGGATACTTATCCATACGCCTTTAAAGATCATATGGCAGAGTGGGCTAAAACAGTAATGAATGAATTTTCAGATTTTAAAATTGTTGGTGAAATTTGGGCCAATTATCCACCTACAGTTGCTTATTGGCAGAACGGTTTTCTATCACCAGATGGTTATAAGTCTAATTTACCTTCTGTAATAGATTTTCCTTTTAGTAAGGCTGTCAGTTCCGCATTGGGGAAGGGTTCTCATGCCCGGGAAATAAGAAAAGTATATTATACTTTTGCCCAAGATTTTATTTATCCCATGCCAATGGATAATGTCATTTTTCTTGATAACCACGATACCAATCGTTTTTTTACAACAGTGGGTGAAGATATAAGAAAGTACAAGCTTGGAATGGTTTTACTAATGGTCTCTAGAGGTGTTCCTCAAATGTATTATGGTGCTGAAATAAATTTATTTGGTGATCGCTCTAATGGGGATGCTGATATTAGGAAAGATTTTCCTGGTGGATGGCTTGGTGACCAACGAAATGCATTTACCGAAACAGGACGAACGAAAGAAGAAAATGAAATATGGAACTTTTGTTCTTCATTATTAAAATGGAGAAAAAATAATTCCACCATTCACCAAGGAAAAACCAAGCAGTTTGTCCCCACATCCCAACATACATATACATTAGTTCGTTATACGGAAACTGAAGCCGTTTGTTTGTTAATTAACCCTACAGAGGAAATTGTTAAAGTTGATACGGATCGATTTGTAGAACTCATAAAAAACGTGAAAGATTATAAAGATGTGATGGATGGGAAAAGTAAAAAATGGGAAAAAACTATAACGATTGATCCAGTGGGGTTTAGGTTAATTGAATTTAGGATCTAACATGTTGAAAAAACCAATCACGATATTTTCTACAGCACTACTTTTGTTTTTCTCTTGCTCAAACCTTATTGAAAAGCCATTAGCGGTGGTAAATGGTAGATCTATAATGCTTTATTCGTTTAAAACAGGCTATAAAGAATTTTTAGATAGCAGGTATCAGCCAGATAATTTATTAAATCGTTTTCTTTTTCTTAATAATATGATTGACGAATTGTTGATAATTAAATATGCAGGTGATATCGGTGTTGAAGATGAACCTGGATTTATCGAAGAAAAAGAAAAAATATTTAACCAGCTATTACTAAATACTTATTTTGATGAGAAAATAAATATTCAGCATACTGTTACGGATTCAGAAAAAAGAAAATTATTTGAGT
Source organism: Dehalococcoidia bacterium (assembly GCA_002700125.1). GTDB lineage: Bacteria > Chloroflexota > Dehalococcoidia > Lucifugimonadales > Lucifugimonadaceae. The sequence goes on along the minus strand of PACM01000002.1, from coordinate 3,674 downwards.
GGAAGAATACATCAATTCATATTCGTCATTTATTTGCTCACAGTTATCAGGAAATCCATAATATAAAAACTAGGCTTGAACAGGGAAAAGCATGGGAGTCTCTGGCTGAAGAGTGTTTCCAAGACCCAGTATTGCATGATAACGGAGGAGACCTTGGTTGGGTTCAGCTAGGTGATATGGAACCAGTGTTTGAGTTCACCGCATTTTCGCTTGATAATGGAGCAATATCATCGCCAATTAAAACAAAGCATGGATACAGTATTATCCAATTAATTGAAAGAGAACGGAACGGTTTTTTAAAAGAAGAAGATTACCAAATTGTTAATAAAGAAATAGCCATAATGGCGGACCACTATAAACGGCAATTTTTTTTATTGGATTATACCAGCAAAATCGAGGAATCACTCATGATTGAGTATGATCAGACAATACTAGAAAAATTATTCTATTCATTTTCTATTTCAACAGATCAGATAGAGCTTATCAAAAATGAAAACTTGGTCACTTTTCGTGGAAACAAATGGGAGGTGTCCCAGGTTATGAAGCGAATAAATACATTATCTAATAGACAGATGGAAAAGATTAATACCGTCTTGGATCTAAAGCATGCAATTACAGGATTAATATGTAGATCCTATTTTTTAGACGATGCAAAATCTATTCAGTTACATAAAAAGAAATCGTTTCAAAAGGATTTTGAACAACATAAAAATAAAGCTGTTGTTCAATATGTCCTGGCCATGATTAATGGAAATCTTCAGCCATTAGATAAAAAATATGAAGAAAAGGCAAGGAAAATGTATTTTGATTTCCGGAATGAGATTGTAAAGCAAAACAATATTTCTATTGATAGCCTTGCCCTCAAAACCTTTATTATGTGAGAGGACCATGTATTTTAAACAAATCGTATTTATTTTGATCGTTTCCTCTAGCCTGTCTGGGGGTACAACGGGGAAACTAACCGGTGTAGTAAAGGATGAAGAGTCAGGCAATAGTCTCATTGGCTGTAACATTATTATAAGTGGGACTTTACTAGGTGCTTCATCTAATGAAAAAGGAGACTATTATATTCTAAATATTCCTCCAGGTAAATATAATATTCGATATGAGATGATGGGATATAAAAAATTGATTCAGGAATCTGTTAGTATTTCCATCGATAAAACAACACGCTTAAATGTTGCATTAAAAAGCAGTGTAATCGAAGGGGAAGAAGTCACTGTTATAGCTGAGAGAAAACTTATTCAATTTGATGTTACCCAATCAGAAGCAATTATTACATCCGAAGAACTAGAAGGTATGCCGGTTACGGAGGTAAGTGAAGTCTTGCGATTGCAGGGTGGGATGACCCAGGACGCAGGCGGTGGTCTGCATATGCGCGGGGGACGCACGAGCGAGGTTTCCTATATGGTTGATGGTGTACCCATGTCAGACACATATGATGGTGGAATTTCTGTACAGATTGAGAATGATAATATCCAGGAACTGCAAGTGATCAGTGGTACCTTTAACGCAGAATACGGCAAGGCTCTGACTGGGGTGGTTAATATGGTGACTAAAGATGGGGGAAATAGGTTTGAAGGTTCACTAAATACCTATACCGGAGATTATACTACTGATGACCCACTATTTCCGAATCTGGGTTCCTATGCAATAGATGATGACTACAGTATCTCCGCGAACCTTAGCGGACCCATTCTCCCTGGATGGATCACTTTTTACTCAAGCGGTCGAATCAATAATTCGAAGGGCTGGCTAAACGGACTTCAGACCTTTACTATTTACGGAGATACTGTATTTAAAGATAATAATAGTAATCAATATTTCGATAATGGAGATCAGAAAGAAGAACCGTATTATACAAGTTTAAACTGGTATAAAGCCTGGTCCACTCAAAATAAGATCACATTTAATATCAGCCCAAGTACCATTATCAAGTTCAATACAATATTTAATTTTCGAGAAGGGCAAAATTACAACCATGGCCTGCAGCTCGTAAAAGATGGGCAGATTACAAATTATAATCAGGGTCGGTTCTTGAGTCTTAACCTGTCACATTCATTTTCATCAAGAAGTTTTGTTCAGTTTAATGCGAGTGAATATACTCACAGCTATCAGTCGTACCTTTTTGATGATCCTTTGGATCAGCGTTATATTACTCCTGATAGTCTGTTTTGGGCGCACATTCAAGCAACACTGCCGCAACATGTTATTGAAGAATATGGGGATCAGGTTCTTTATTTCCCAGCTTATTCATTTAGCCGGTGGGGGGTGAATACAAATCGATTTGAAAGAGAAACTAGAACAAGAGGGATTAAACTAGATTTTACCAGTCAGATTGATAAATATAATCAAATGAAGATAGGTGCTGACTATACTGAACATAACCTTACTCTAGACACCTATTCACTTCTTGATTTATCCCAAGCGGACCAGGTATTCAGTCCTTATGTTCCTGATATAGGAAGTTTTTCACGGACTACTTATGAACACAGCCCCAATGAGATTGCATTGTATCTCCAGGATAAAATTGAGTATGGTGATATTATTTTAAACATTGGTTTGCGTTATGAACGCTTTGATCCAAAGAGCAGGATACCAAAGAATATTCATGAACCCTACATCCAGAATCCAAGGAATCCAGCATTGGATTCTTTATCGATTTCGGAACTGGAAAATATTGATTGGGGTGCGGTTTCATATACAGATGTGGATAGTTTGGGTAACAATGTTGAACACACCTATGCAGAACACTATGCTCGATTTAATGATCAGCCGGCGTTAATAAATTATACTGGATGGTGGAAAAAGACTTCAATAAAAACGCAGGTAAGCCCTCGCATGGCCGTAGCATATCCTATCTCCGATAAAGGTGTTATACATTTTGCCTATGGATATTTTTTTAAGATACCTGACCACTACTTATTGTATAATAATACCGATTATAAACTCACTGAAACGGGTACTAATTTTGGTATTTTTGGTAATCCTGAGCTCAAACCAGAGACTACTATCAGCTATGAACTTGGTTTGAAGCAGGAGGTTGCAATCAATACAAGATTAGAACTCAGGGCATTCTATCGTGATGCGCGGAACTATGTATCAAGTGGTATTCCTATCGATCTAGGTGATGGAAAGTCCTACTACACATATATTAACAAGGACTATTCAAACTCCCGAGGTATCATAGCAACTATTTATAGGCGCATCAGTCGTAGTTTGGGCGGGCAATTGGATTATACCTACCAGATTGCTGAAGGTGCGAACTCAGACCCTACTGAAGAATTTGGTGCTGTGCTTGCAGGGAATGAACCAACAAGGTCAATCATTCCACTGGACTGGGACCAAACACATAACTTTAATGGTTCTATTTTTGCCAGTACAAAGAAATGGGGGGTTAATACAATTTTCCAGTATGGAAGCGGTTACCCCTACACTCCGTTTATCACAAACTACGAAATGCAGGGAGAAGTATTATCCAATGTTCTGAAACGAAATAGTCGCAGAAAGCCAACGACCTTTAGAGTTGACCTAAAACTTCATCGCAAAATCAATTTTAATAAAATTAACGGGAGAATCTATTTAAGTGTATATAATCTCACAGACCGAAGAAATGAAATAATAGTGTATGGTGATTCGGGAAAGTCTGATGAAACAATAGAAAAAAGACGCGC
>PACM01000050.1 GCA_002700125.1 Dehalococcoidia bacterium | reverse complement strand
GCCAAGCGCCGTGGCTTTTTTCTAAATCAATTATTGGCTCCATTCCATCCGCAAGCATAAAGCGATCAATCTCTTCTCTGGCTGTAATTGCTGAAATAATATTCATTATAAATTCTCTTATTATTTTTTTATCTTATTTATCTAAATTGAATTCTATACCTTGCGCTAATGGAAGTTTTGAACTCCAATTCAAGGTATTTGTCTGTCTTCTCATATATTGTTTCCATGAATCAGAACCTGATTCTCTTCCACCACCGGTTTCTTTTTCACCACCAAATGCACCACCTATTTCTGCTCCGGATGTACCAATATTTATATTTGCAATACCACAATCACTTCCTAAATGCGACAAAAATCGTTCAGCATTAGACACATTAGTCGTAAACATAGATGAGGATAAACCTTGTGGTACATCATTATGTAAGGATAATGCCTCTTCTATCGTCTTGTAAGTAATTACATAAAGTATAGGCGCAAATGTTTCTTTTTGCACAATTTCCCAATCATTCTGTGCTTTGGCAATTGCAGGAGTTACAAAAAAACCATCCCCATCAATACTTTTTCCTCCACAAAGAATTTCACCTCCAGACGATTTTACCTCTTCCAATGCTTTAAGAAAATCCTGGACAGCATTCTCATTGATTAAAGGCCCCATTAAGGTGCTTGCATCTAAAGGGTCTCCAATTTTGACTTGTTTATAGGCATTTAGAAGACGATTTATAAAATCTTCATGAATGTTTTCATTAATGATGATGCGCCTTGTAGAGGTGCATCGTTGCCCTGCAGTTCCTACTGAACCAAAAACAACCGCAGGAATTACTAAATCCATATTGGCCGTTTCATCAATAATTATTGCATTATTACCACCTAGTTCCAGTATAGTTTTTCCGAACCGCTCTGAAACGGTTGAGCTCACATGTCGCCCCATGGTCGTTGAGCCCGTGAATGAAACTAATGGGATACGTTTATCATTAAGGATTTTCTCACCAACAATAGAACCGCGACCAATAATAGTAGAGAAAATTCCTGTATATCCATTATTATCCATAACCTCATTACATATATTTTGNACAGCTATAGCACANAGTGGNGCACTAGAAGANGGTTTCCAAATNGTTGTATCACCGCAAATAGCTGCAATAAAAGCATTCCATGCCCATACAGCCACCGGAAAGTTAAACGCGGATATAACNCCAATAGCACCCAGTGGATGCCACTGTTCATACATACGGTGATCTGGACGCTCAGAATGCATTGTCTTTCCATAAAGCATTCGAGATTGTCCTACAGCAAAATCAGCTATATCAATCATTTCTTGGACTTCCCCATCACCCTCCTGTTTAATTTTGCCCATTTCCATAGAGACAAGACTTCCTAGTGCATTTTTCTTTTTTCTGAGGGCATCAGCCATTTCTCTAACCAACTGTCCACGAACTGGTGCGGGCACTTTTCTGAAATCTTTAAATGCTGCAACAGATTCTTTTACAATTTGCTCATAATCAGATTCAGTGGCCTGAAAAACAGATCCAATTACAGCGCCATTTGNTGGATTTATAGATTCAATTAAACCACCATCCCTGTTATTAGACCATTTATCTGAACCAGAACAGGCGCCAAAATTCACATCTTTTATACCAAGTTCAGTTAATATTGAATTCATATAGTTCCTTTTATCATAAATGTGGATTAAACGATCAAATTAGGCTGGCAAACTTACATTTTTGACACAAAAATTGGAAGTATTGTCCTATATGTTTTATAAGAATGAAACAAAAATAAANGTAAGAGGGGTGGCAAAAATTAATGAGTCGAACCTATCAAGAACTCCGCCGTGCCCTAGAAGGAGTTTTCCAGAATCTTTTACNCCAGCATCTCGCTTGAACATAGATTCAATAAAATCACCCAATTGTCCACAAATACCAACAATAAATGTTAATACAAGGAGGTGCATACCATTAAGTTCATATTGAACAAATCCAACTTGATCCATCANATAAAAAGATGTAAATGCGCCAACAATTCCGCCACAAAAACCAACAATGGTTTTCTTTGGACTAATTCTTTCTATCATTTTTTTCTTACCCCAAAGAGTTCCAAATATATATGCGGCCGCATCACATATCCAGACAGAAAAGATCATACTCATTGTGAAGCGAGCGCCATTCAATGAGTCCCAGTTACGTAACGCAATCATGGCGCCTAATAAACCAGCAATATAGACCACACCNCCTAAAGTAATGGTCACATTATCAATAGAATTATCAAGACCACTGAACATCTGAATGAAAAGGCAAAGAATGATTAAAAGCAAAAGACTAGATATAATATTAATGGCATTTATATTTGGAAATTGTATATATAAAAAACATATCGTCAATGCCATAAAAGTACCGATTAATCTATTTGGACGTGCTCCTTTCTTTCGTTTTAATCCATAAAATTCCATGAGGCATAGGAACACTACAATAGTAACAAATCCCGCAAAAATNANACCACCCTCATTCAAAAGAAATATCACGCATGGAATTCCAAGAATTATAATGGGCAATCGACTTAATAACGTACTTTTCATATTATACCAAGACCTCGATCTCTTTTTGAAGCAACTTTACATAAATAGGTGTACTTCCCAACATTTCTCCATCAATATTCAATGTGTTTTGATTATTAGGTTTAATAGTAAATTCTTTTACCTGCCGGTAATCTACCGCAGGATCACCAATATGATTACCACTAAAAACTTTTGGGAAAAGTCGCAATAACTTCAGACGTGAAACCTTTCGAATAATAATAAGATCNATTAANCCATCATCTAACTTAGCTGAAGGGGCCATTTTCATCCCCTTGCCTGTGTGTATTGTATTGCAGCCCATGATAAATTCGAAATCTGCATGAATNTTATCAANATCAACCTTTAGTTGAGCAAAACGTTTTCGATGGCGAATAACTTCAATAATTGATGCCACATTATACCGCTGATTCCCCATCCAACGTATTTTTTCAGCCAAATTGTTTACGTCAGTTGGCATTCCCCATCCAACAATATTAAAAGCGTAATAAATAATACCATTAGCATCACATTTTAATATATCAATGGNCCTCTTGCGACCTGNAATAATCCTTTCTGCAGCATTAACAGGATCTAAACAATCCAAATCATGCATAAAAGCGTTTCCAGTACCTCCTGTAATTAAACCAATTGGGAAGCGTTGACTATCTGAACGTGTCATTAAACCATTCACAACCTCATGCATGGTTCCATCGCCACCGATACAGCAGAAACCATCATAACCTGACATATCAACGTCTCTTGCAAGATCGCGAGCATGGCCAGCATATTCAGTTTCAATAATTGTGATTTCAGNATTTGCATTATTAAAAATAGGCATTACTTGATCTAGAATATCGAGTCCCTTTTTTGCGCCACCATGAGGGTTAACAGTGATATAATATTTTGCCAAATTATTTTCTATGCTTCATATATTTATTATCACCCCATTCAATAACTTCAATTTTTACATCTGTTGTTCCCTGTACAATAAAGTCCAATTTNTTCGCAGCACCATAAGAACAATCTAAAATTCGACCTTTAACGTAAGGGCCACGGTCATTGATACGTAAAATAAGGGATTTATTATTTACTAAGTTCGTTACACGTACAATCGTATTCAAGGGAAGAGTTTTATGCGCAGCAGTTAAACCATACATATCATAGACCTCGCCATTTGCTGTCAATTTTCCGTGAAAATCTTCAGCATAAAATGAACTGACCCCTTTCATAANTTTACGATGCTCTACATTAGATTTGGTTTTTAACGATGGTGGACTAATCGACTTTTTACCACTGGACTTCACTGGTCCTGTTCGATATCGAGGTGAATTAGAACATCCACTCAGTGNCATTAAGAATATCAGAGCAAAGAGAAACTTTGACATTATTGATTATAGATTTGAACTTTACCAATCATATCGGCTGATGATTTCCAGTTAGATTGACCAATATACTTAGAAAAAGCATCAATNATATCTTGACCGATACCTGGGTTTCTATAATTGGCTGTTCCTACCTGCACTGCAGTTGAGCCGGCAAGAATATATTCAGNTACATCTTCACTAGATACAATTCCACCTATACCAATGATCGGTATGGATAATTCATTATAGAGTTTATGAACGGCAGCTAATCCCACTGGTTTAATTGCAGGGCCCGACAATCCTCCATATGTTGTATAAATATCACTTTTCCCAGATGTTGCATTAATACTCATACCAACAACCGTGTTAATAGCAGAAACTGCATCAGCTCCTGCATCTTGTGCTGCTTTTCCAATAGAATTAATATNGGAAACATTTGGACTTAATTTCATAATAATAAGTCGTTCTGTACGTTTCCTTAATTCTTCAGTTAATTTTGCTGTCATTTCCCGATCGACACCAAATTCCATTCCGCCTTTTTTCACATTAGGACAAGAAATATTAATTTCATATCCTGCNATAACAGATGAGACGGATTCTGTCATTTCAAGAACTTCTATATATTCCTGAATATCCGTTCCGGCGATATTCATTATGATCTTTGTGGATAAGTCGTCGTAAATGGGAAGCATTTCTTTGACATATCTTTCAACACCAATATTGGCTAAACCTATAGAATTAATCATTCCTGAAGCGGTTTCGACTATTCGTGGCGGTGGGTTACCTTCCCTTGGCTGACGAGTAATTGATTTAGTCACTATGGCTCCAATACGATTAACATCCACTAATTCCGGAGCTTCTGTACCATAACCAAATGTTCCTGAAGCCACCCATATAGGATTGTCAAAAGATATATTTCCAATAGATATTTTTAGATCAGTCAAATTGAATATCCTTCACTTCATAAACGGGTCCATCCAANCAGATCAATGAATACTTCTGGTGGTAACTATGGGTTAAACTATTNTTAGTATTACGACTGATAACACAACCTTGGCAAAGTCCTACACCGCAGCCCATATAGCTTTCTACAGATAATTGCGCAGGTATGTCATTTTCTAAAGCATATATTCGAATAGATGCAAGCATTGGTTCAGGGCCACAAGCATAGATATATGGATTATCTTTTATTGCAACAATTCGATCTAAAGGGCCCATAACATTTCCTGATTCACCAAATGACCCATCATCAGTTGTGAGAATAACATTATTNTCAGGATCATGAGACATAAAATGTTCCTCCTTATGCCTTGCTCCAATAATAATCGTATGATCTATGTTTTTTGATTCACATTCAGTTTTTAAGTTTAGCATAGGTGGCAATCCAACACCGCCTCCAACCAATACNGGATATGAACCATTATCCCAATTTGAAAAAGAATTACCCAAAGGACCAAGTAANTCAACTTCTTCTCCAGGATTTTTTTTGGATAAAATTTCTGTAACTGCACCAAATATTTTATAAATAATTGATACATTACCATTTGAAGCAGATGCAATGCTCATAGGCCTTCTCAAAGGATGATTCCAGTTATCCATCGCTAAAATGTTAATAAATTGACCTGAACCTATGTACGCATTTGATATTAGAGGAGCTTCAAAGTGCATTTCCCAAAGATTATGGGCCAATTCAATATTTGACACAACTTTTACACGTTCAATTAGCATTTGTNACCAAGGAATCTGNTAANATTTGATTTATTAATGCAATGCGCCTAATAGATGGTNCAGCCTGGTCCGAAGTTTGATGATATTTCATAATCCATTCATAATATTTTAATGCACTATCTGGCCTTACATAGTTATAATCATATTGATATGCTAAAAAGTAAGCAGCTTTTGCACTAGTTTCTGAAATTGTATCCGCAGTAATAATCTCACGATATCCNTCTANAGCCAAAACCGGATCTATTAACCAACTTTTTTCTGCTAACACCAGTCTACTATCAGAAGTTGGACCATCAGTTTGGTAAGANGAATCNGCATTTATAATTGCNANNGCATAATCCGTTTTAGAAAATTCNTTNACAATCCTCTTNTTTAAANNTANNGANATAGAATCTTGACCTGCCTCTTCTGACATTACTGCTTTTAAATAAAGTGCTTTCGGTAAGAGAGTGGCTTTTGGTGTTAAATCAAGGAGTCTATTTAAATAAACCATACCTGAATCTTTTCGACCAAAGTGAAAAACTTCTAATTCTGCAATACCATATAACACTCTGGATAGATCAATCTCATCACCTTTGGTTAAAATATATTGGCCAGTAGAGTCAACTTGAGTCATCCGTTCAATCCACACTCCATATTCAGTCTGTATTTTATTATAGGCATTAATTTCTTTTATGCGTACTTGCGCTGGAGATNTATATATNGATTCCCTGTGTTCCTTTGATACCATTTCAAAATGTTTTAGAGCCAAAGGTAAATCCCAATCATTGGCAATTGAATATTGTCCGAGCAAGTAATAAGCTTCAGCTGAGGCCANAGAGCGCTTGTAATCTTGGACAATAGANTCGAGGCGATTCTTGGCTTCACTNTTCATTCCCTGTTGAGTATATAACTTTGNTAATTCCAACTCGAGATCNCTANAAATAGTTGAATAATTTTCATCCTGNAGCATCGTTTGTATGGATTTTGTTGCACGATCTAGATTACCCTGAAGTCTATAAATTTGTACAGATCTTAAATGCCCTTCCTGAATTTGTTTTTTTGTTTGAGAGTTTTTGATCACCTGCTGATACGCTTCTAATGAACGATCATAGTTTTTATCTTTAAANGAAATATCTGCTATATTATAATAAAGTTGCCCTTTTTCCTCTGGATCACGGATTATTTTTGCGGCTTTCAGCAAATAATCCATAGACATAGTATTCATTTCCTGATCAAAATATATTTCAGCTATAGCCATGTAAATCTTTGCTTCCATATCTACTGTTAGATCTAGATCATTTTCAGTTAAAGACGATAAATCATTAATGGCAGGTTGAACTTTTCCTTCTTTCCATTTTATCATTGCTGACCAAAAAGCTGCATCCACAAAAANAAGATTGCCATATTCTTCATTCATTTTGGATAANGTCTCCACAGCATTTTGATATTCTGCAAGATAGAACTGAGATTGAATAATCATTAANATGGCTTCTTTACGATATTTGAATTCTGGATACTCATCAATGACCATCTGAGATTTTTCTATCACTTTATTATAATTATCTTGAGCGAGTTTTGGCAGAACATCTCCACGATTTTCAAGGCGAGACATTTCAGCTTTTTTAAAATATTGTTCTGCATTATAAAACGTATTGAAATAAGCTTTAAAATTTGCACATGATACAAATAGAAATACAAAAAACAAGGTCACAGTGCGGGAAAATATATAAATACGATTAACGGCCATATTATTGGGTAAGAAGTTCCTTCTTTCTCACACTCAATTGAAAATAATTTATTCCATGCCTAGAAATTGTTTTTTAACATTTTTATTCAACGTCACTATCACGTTTTGTCAATCCATACCTTTCGAGAGTGAACCAGCCTATATACTTATTACTGCNGACACNACAACAGTGCCCATATATGTAGATGGAACTCTTATCGGACATACACCCATTGGATCACCTATTCCTGTTCTTGAAGGAATTCACAGAATCAGCCATTATCCTCCATCCATCAAAGATCCATTTATTACTTATGGAGAGATAAAAGATGAAAAAAAGATATTTGTCCTTGGTGGTGATACGGTAAAAGTACATTTAAATACAATTTTATTTTCTGAGCAATTAAAACAAGTACAGCAAGGATACAAAATTACTAACTATGCAGGTATTGGTTTGAGCATGATACTCCTTTGGCAATTATGGATTTTATCAAATTGAAATATGATTCTATTATTACCATGACTTTTTTCATTCCTAAATTCCATTATGAGTAATGATCAAAATTTAGACAATTCAGTCAAGTTTCGNCCTGATTATCAATGGCCNGAAAAAGGATCCAAGCAAGATTGCCCAAAGTGNAATGATCCNATGCAGCTTCAGGAAAATTTAAGTGAATATTATGGTAAACCTTGGTGGTGCCACNCATGCCAGTGGCAGTTCTCAGAGGAAGAGNTANAAAGCTAAANTATTACGATTCATATACTTCTGTNTAATCTGCCATTATATTATCTANTACCCACCTTACAAGTACATAATCGTCGAGTAAACCTATCTGAGATGAATTATCAGGAATCTCATCCTCCTCTTCTAAAAAGTATTCCAATGCAAAAAGAATACGCTTTTTCAAATGAACACTTCCATCAGGCAGATTGACCAGAACATTTAATAGTTTTGATATATCTGTGACCAAGGCTATTTGGTAGTCCAATAAATTTGGATCTGAAACTAGACGTTCGATCTTTTTTGGAATATCTCTGATAACAATGGATATGTCAACTAGGTCAATCTCAGAAATTCTTTTTTCATATCTTTCTTTGTCCGCTTCTGTGAGTTGCAGCTGGTCTGTCGGTTTCATATATTGTAATTTAGCTTATTAATCCACAAGTGAGCCCTATGAATATCGAAGACACTATATCGAACCAATTATCAAACTTAATTACTGTATCATATCTTGAGTTAAAAGATTCTACGGGAAAGCATGTTCATCATGACAATTTTGATGGTGGACTACATTTGTCAGCCATTATTGTATCAGATGATTTTAATAATTTGTCATTATTAGAGCGCCACCAGTTGGTTTATAATGCATTAGGATCAATGATCAAGAATGAGATACATGCATTTAGTATGAAAACATTTACGAATTCAGAATGGAAAAGAAATGTCACTTGAATTACTTACTATTTCTTTTACAGATCATGATGCTCCTAAACGATTTGAGCAATCATTAAGAAGATCCGGTTTTGCTGTATTAAGAGACCACCCAATTCCTTTAGAATTAATATTTTCTGTATATGATGAATGGAAAATGTTCTTTGGTACAGATACAAAATTTGAATTTCCTTTTGATGTAGAAAAACAAGACGGATATTTCCCTTTCCTTTCTGAAAATGCAAAAGGGTCAAATGCCAAGGATTTGAAAGAATTTTATCACATTTATCCTTGGGGCAGAATGCCAAATTCTATAGGTCCATCAACTATGGATCTTTTTAATTCATTAGAAAATGTAGCATCCACTTTACTACAATGGTTGCAATCTTGCAGTCCAGAATCGGTGAACAAATTATTTTCAATGCAATTAAAAG
>PACM01000056.1 GCA_002700125.1 Dehalococcoidia bacterium | reverse complement strand
ACGATATTCAACAGGAACTTTTGAAGAGATTAACCGCTGGAGGTGATGCGATTGTGGGAGGTAAAATCGGCCTTAGCTCAAAAGCTAATCAGGAGAAATTTGGAATAGATGAGCCCATATTTGGGCATTTACTAGCTTCCATGGTGATCCCGGAGGGGGACCCAATATCTATAGACAGTATGTTTCACCCTGTAGTTGAACCTGAGATATCTTTTCTGTTAGCTGAGGATTTGAAGGGCCCCGGAATTACAGTGGGTAACGTTTTGTCGGCAACTGCGGGAGTCATGCCAGCATTCGAGATAGCTGATAACAGATATGAAGCTCCCATATCCAGAATTGAAGACAACATCGCCGATAATTCTGGCGCGGCAATAGTAATACTTGGTGGAAAACTTACCAAGATAGACAACCTAGATTTACGGCTGGTAGGAATGGTTCTTGAAGAGAATGGAGAAGTCATTTCTACAGGTGCTGGAGCAGCAGTTCTGGGTAATCCTGCGCAGGCGGTCGCTAATCTTGCCAACAGGTGGGCGAACTTCGATATTGGGCTTAAAGCTGGTGATATCGTTATATCAGGCACCCCCGTTGCAGCTGTTGCCGCAGAGTCTGGAGATTCTTTCAACGCAATTTTTGACAGACTGGGTGGTGTATCCGTGAGTTTTGCATGATCATCCGTAGTCCCTACAGCAGGAAATAAAACTTTGAGCAAGATATCTGAACATATTTATACGATGCATATTGACGATGGTGCTCCATCTCATCCCGGAGGTAGCAATAACTATTTTGTTGGTGACCCTCAAAAAAAAATGGTCATTATCGATACTGGGGATTATGAACGCAATTGGACAAAATCGATTACTGATTACTATTTCCAGCTTGGAGAACCCCATATAGATTTTATTTTAATTACTCATGGGCATGGGGACCATACCGGGGGATTAGATAGGATTCAGGATTTGGTGGGGTGTCCCGTCCGATGCCATCCCGATCTTGCGAGCAAACTCTCAAGAGTACTTGGGGACGAAAGCATGGTAATTCCTCTTGAGGATAGAGAAAAGATCCCTCTAGATAATACCGTCGACTTGGAGGTTATATTCACTCCAGGTCACGAGGTCGACCACGTTTGCTACTACCTGGCATCCGATAGGGCTATGTTCACAGGAGATGCCGTTTTGGGTGCAAGCTCCACGTCTGTAAGGGATCTTACATCGTATATGAAGTCGTTGGAATTAATCACAACTTATGAGCATGACACAGTTTGTCCGGCGCATGGACCCGTTGTGCCACCGCCAAAGGGTAAAGATCTCGTCCAGTGGCAGCTCGACCATAGACGAAGTAGGGAAAAACAAGTTCTTGAGTCACTCGAAACCGGAGCACGCTCAATTAGCAAAATAAGGTCCTTGATCTATCCATCTGACCTAGATGAGAGATTAATTCCAACTGCGGAAAGTAACGTCGAACGGCATCTGGACAAACTGGTTGACGAAGGGAGAGTACAGAGGACGGATTCCATCTTTTCTGTCAACCAATAACACGGGGTTGCTTGTAATTGCCAATTTTATGCTGATCTTCCTTTAGTGTTGAGTAACTGAGCTGCAAGTTGTTCAAGAGCCCTTGCTTCAATAGGAGGATTTGATATTCCGCTTCTTACATCCCTGAAATATCGCTCGAGTGGCTTGTCCTTGTCTAAGCCAACCGCTCCAACTATTCTCATCGCGAGATCGGTTATAGATATGGCTGCCTCTACGGTCTGTATTTTTACGATTGAGATCTCGGGCATCAAATCTTCTCTGTCACTTGGGTAGGTCTCCCAATCTTCACAGCAAGACAGAAGGTTTCTTCTGGCCCTTAGCAGTTGAGATTCCATTCTTGCTATTTGTTCCCTAATGTGAGGGATATCAGAAATGGTTCCTTGCGCTCCAGTTGGTTTACGGTTTAACGCGAATTGGATTGCATAGTTTCGGGCTGAGTGGGCTATTCCTAGATTTGCTCCACTTAGTAGCATTGGAAACCATGCGGTCCCGTTGGCAGAGACCGGGGTTGGTTTTTTTGCATTTGACCGAGAGATAAAATCTTTTTCAGAAACTTTTACGTTATGAAATATTATGTCGTGAGATCCTGTCGCTCTCATCGACATTGAATTCCAGGTTTCCTCGATACTTACNCCTGGGGAATCCATATTTACTACTATTTTGGCAACGTCAGCACTGCCATCCTCGACTGCTACTAATGTCATGGCATATGTGAGAACTGGGGATAATGTTGACCAGGTTTTTCGCCCATTAAGTAACCATTCGTTAGCATTTGTCTTTGTTAGCGANGTGGAGGGTCTCCCTCCACCTCGCGGGCTTCCTAGTTCTGGTTCGGAAGCTATGTTATTGGTTATAGCTCCTGACTGGACCACATCGTTGAAAATCTTGGATCTTATTTTGATGGGCCATTGTTCCGACTCGGATTCTGTGCCAACAACTTGATGGTGCATGCCCACAGCGACAGCCGTGGAACCACAAGCTTTTCCGATCTCAAATTGGGAA
Organism: Dehalococcoidia bacterium; assembly: GCA_002700125.1. Taxonomy (GTDB): domain Bacteria; phylum Chloroflexota; class Dehalococcoidia; order Lucifugimonadales; family Lucifugimonadaceae. The sequence continues at coordinate 6,328 of PACM01000056.1, read as the reverse complement.
AGTACCATATCGGTAATCCCGTGCCCAGGACCTCCGTAATTTTNTGGGATACAGGCTTTGAGGTAACCCTTTTGCCTCATTAAATCGAAGTGTTCTACAGGAAAAGTTGCGTTGACATCATGACGGGGAGATGTTGGACTAATTTTTTTTGCAATAACTTTTGCAGTTTCGACAATCTTTTTTTGTTTTTCGCTGTTTGGCCACATATATATTTCTCGGGCTTTTTTCAGACTAGGTCGATATTCTATCTGACAAAGCACCACTTTACTTGTTCGGCGATTACCGATAAAAATGTCGGACACAAAACAAATAGTCTAGATATCTCCTGATGGAGAGATGAATATATGACGAAATGAGAGGTGACTTAGAATGAATCTTCCTGAAAGAATGACTTTTGGTATCTTTTTGGGGCCATTTCATAGAGTTGGTGAAAATCCAACTTTAGCTTTTCACAGAGATATGGAGCTTATAGAGTGGCTTGACGAGCTTGGATATGACGAGGCCTGGATAGGGGAGCACCATAGTGCAGGGTGGGAAATTATCTCTTCACCTGAATTGTTTATTGCAGCGGCNGCNGAGAGAACNAGGCATATAAAGCTAGGAACCGGTGTNGTCAGTCTTCCTTACCATCATCCGTTTATGGTAGCCAATCGGATGGTCCAATTGGACCATATGACACGAGGGCGGGTAATGTTGGGTGTAGGTCCAGGAGCTTTACCGACTGATGCCTACATGATGGGTATTGATCCTGCNACNCAGCGTAGAANAATGGACGAGTCACTTGGTATTATCCTTCGTTTGTTTACNGAAGATGATCCAATAACATACAAAGGGGAGTGGTTTGAACTCAACGANGCTCTNCTCCAAATCAAGCCTTATCAGCGTCCATACATGCCCATTGCGGTGGCGTCTATCCAATCTCCCTCTGGCGTAGTTCTCGCGGGCAAATATGGGGCGTCAGTTTTGACCATAACGGTTCCACGTGACCCAGGGGCTGAACAGGCTGATTACAGCAAACTTTGGGATATTGCCGAAGAATCAGCCAAAGAACATTCAAAGATAGTGAGGCGGGAAGAATGGAGATTGACTGTTCCTGTTCATGTGGCTGAGACCACTCAGCAGGCTAGGGATGACGTGAGGGTAGGAGCACACCAGTTTCTCAGNGAATATTCTGAAGGTACTAATGGTCGAGAACCCGTGTTCCATGGNGCGGATGANGATCTTGTTGATTGGATGGCCGAAAATGGTTATTGGATTATCGGGAGCCCCGACGACTGTATAGAGGGGATTAATCGGCTTGCTACAGAGAGTGGAGGTTTTGGAGGCTTTCTTGTTCAGACCTTTGACTGGGCACCGCGGGAAACTATTCTAAAAAGCTACGAGCTTATAGCAAGATATGTTATGCCTCAATTTCAAGGGTCGGTAAGGTCAATAGAGGCTTCCAACCNATGGGCGAAGGATAGGATGAAACCNCTGTTGGCTGGAAGAGTTAAAGGGTTAGAGACAGCGAAGAGTGACTATGATAAATCTAGGGATGAATAATGGCTTCTCAAATTTTTGACTTGACGGGGAAAATATCAATAGTTTCNGGAGCGGCCCAGGGAATGGGTAAAGCAATGTCCGTTGCTTTGGCTGAGTCTGGGTCTGATATGGCTATCATTGATTTAAATGGAGCTGGGCTTTCCGATACAGCTTCCTATATTAAGTCGATGGGTAGGAATGTATATACGTTCACTGAAGATGTTTCAGACGTGGAGGCGATTCCAGGAATTTTTTTAGACGTGATGGAGAAATNCGGTAGGGTAGACTTTTTAGGAAATGTTGCCGGCGGAGAAACAGTTATGGGCTCCTCAGAAGATTTCGAGGTGGAGGATTTCGAAAAATCATTAAAAAGTCTGGTAATTGGACGTTTTTTGATGTGCCGTGAGGCTGGGAAAATTATGCTCAAACAAGGGAAGGGTTCCATAGTAAATATTGGTTCAATTGGAGGCATATCATCCCTGGGTAGAGGTCAGATTGCGTATCAGACTGCCATGGGGGCAGTCGTTCAAATGACCAGAAGCCTAGCCACAGAGTGGGCAAGTCGTGGAGTTAGGGTGAATGCTATCCTGCCTGCTCAGGTGCTAAATCCCGGGCTCCAAGGACGGATTGAAAAAACTCCGGAAGTGCTCAATACTTTTCTTGGTGGGATTCCTGCAGGGAGAATGGGAAAGCCTGATGACATTAAGGGATTGTCAGTTCTTCTGGCATCAGATTCAGCTTCTTGGATCACAGGAGCATTGATACCTATGGATGGGGGTAATACAGCACTCAATGCGGGAGGTTCCTATCCGGGTTCTCCCCAAGCTTCCGGATAAAAATAAAATCTGTAACAACTAAAATTTTTCGAGGATACAACTATGATCACAAAATTTGATAGTCTTTTTGCTGGCCATGTAGATATGGATAACGTTGGGTATGCTGGAATCGCCGTTAACGATAGAATTTTTGGAAACGACAGTTTGTCTGGTGTTTTCGACAAGACCTCAAAAATAGCCAAAACCTTGGATGAGAGCGGATTTAACACGTTTTGGATGGCTGAGCATCACTTTCAGCCTGAAGGATATGAATGCCTCCCTAATGTGTTGATGCTTGCAGTACATTTAGCGCACTTAACTTCCAACATAAAGCTCGGTTGCGGATTTAATATTGCTCCCATGTGGCATCCTCTCAGGTTGGCGGAAGACTATGCAACTGCGGATATACTCACAGGGGGTAGGACGGTCTTCGGAGTTGGGAGGGGTTATCACACTAGGGAAGTGGAGTCGTTTGGATCTCCATTACTTGACCAGCCCGCCAACAGGAATCTGTTTGAAGAGCAGGTCGACATCATATTTAAGGCTTTTCATAACGAGAGTTTTTCCCATAAGGGGGAAAATTATGTCATACCACCAGAAGTTGAATACAGAGGGTACGACTTAGAAGAGATAACCCTTGTTCCACGTCCGGTTAACACACCTGTTGAGTGCTGGCAGCCAATCCAGAGCGCCACTCCAAGAGGGATGGATTTTATGGCCAAGCATGGAATAAGTGGGATTATTGGGGGGGGGAGCTCTGAAGGAGGAGCGATGGTGAATGCTATGAATGCATTTAGGGACGCCTATCAGCGTGCAGGGACAGAGTTGGAACTAGGAGAGAAGCTTTCAATAGGATTTCACTACCATATAGCCGATACTAAAGAAAAGGCTATGGAAGAGGTGGCAGGCTATTATGAGGAAAACCTTAAAATGTTCGGTCCATTAAGGTTAGTAAGAGCCCTTTCAGACGAACAGATTGAAGTTATGTCAGACCCATCGCGTGCCCCTACAGCCGATTTGCCGAGAATAGAGGATGCAGTGGCAGCCGGCGGTGTCTTAGCAGGTCCTCCTGATCTAATAATTCAGCAGCTCAAAGAACTTGAAAAGCTTTATCCCGGACTAGACAGAGTTAGTGTTAGCCATCCTATGGGCACGCCAGAAACAGTTATTACGGAGCAACTTCAACAATTTTCAGAAGAGGTTATGCCCGCTTTCAAATAGATTAATGTTTTATGGTCGGGCCATTTGAAGAAATTTCTCGATGGAATTTATGTGTTCGTCGGGGAATTTCAAACCGCTGTTCATTGTGTTAACGGATAGATGAGTTGCTCCCAAATTTCGCCATCCATCAATTTCATTTTGAACATCTGAGTCGGCAAGATCCTTCAATGTGACCCAGCTTTCTATCCCTATATCGCCTATGTCGCGACCTTCTGCACTCAGGTATCCGGTTAGTTTTTCGATCATCATCTGCCGAGATTCGTCCGGTTTTCCCACTGGCATCCATCCATCTCCGAGCCGGGCAACCCTTTTCAGCACAATATCGGCGGTTCCACCAAACCATATTGGTATCGAGCCTCCAGGTGGGAGTGGGTTTATTCCTGCATCAGTCACTTTATGGGATTTGCCTTCATATGTGATTAACTCGTTCTGCCAGAGGGACCTCAATAGGTCTATTTGTTCCTCAGATCTTTTACCCCTTGTGGAAAAATCCTGATCGAGAGCTTCATATTCCACGGGATTCCATCCGATTCCGATTCCCATTCTAAGTCTTCCTCCAGATAGAAGGGATACTGTGGCAGCCTGTTTAGCGGCGAGAACAGTTTGTCTCTGCGGAAGAATAATTATTCCTGTAACTAATTCTATTTTTTCAGTGGTGGCGGCTATGTGACCGAACAATACTAATGGTTCGTAGAACGAGTCGGTGTGGCGGTATGCCCCCGACCAACCTGGTCTGCTTTCAGCGTTAGCTCCTATCACGTGGTCAAAGGCCAATATATGGTCGAATCCTAACGATTCTACGGCTTGTGAGTATGCCTTTATTGCTCCTGGATCGGTTCCGGACTCTGTCTGTGGGAAAACAGCTCCTATACGCATTTTAAATTCCTTTAATTTGTCTTTTGTTCAGGTACCAGTTAGGACAGTGCATTTGTATAAATTGTTTTTTCCGATGCTGATGATTTATATACAGATAAGGCCACCTCCAAAACCTTGGTAGAGAAATCTATATCCATATCGGGGTTCTTTTCATCAATTATTGAGTCAACGAAGCTTGCAGCTGCTCCTTTGAAACTGAGGATCCAGTCTGATGGTATGTCGTAAGTAGTCGTATGGTCTCCCTTTATCAAAATAACCGGCGCCATATCCAAAAACTCGCCCGTACATCTTGTTACCCAAATTGTTCCTTTTGGACCAACTATCTCAAAGAATTCATCAGCTGGGTAATATTTGGTTCTCATTGGCATATCTTTGGCGCTCGAATAGTCCATAGTGACCAGACAGTCTTTGTCCCTCACTTTCATCACGGCGGCACTGGGAGTATTGTCAATGTAGTCCTCATTGTGAGTCACGATACTGGTTACCTTCTCGATATCTCCTACCCAGGACATAGCAGTCGCATATTTATGCCATCCGTCGTCATAGAGTATTCCCCCTGGGTTCCGTTTAGGATCCCGACGCCACACTAAGGTGTCAGTTTCGACCGGTACTCCTACTTTTTCTGCCCTTCCCCTGATTGTGCGTATCCTAACCAAGGAAGGCGATCCAATCTCTCCAGAGTCTATGAGCTCTTTTGCCTTAACTATCGGCGGATAATAAAGGAAGTTTTCAGTTACCCTGAATATCCGGTCACTTTTTTTTACGACTTCTCTAATTGCTGAGGCCTCTTTCATCGAAGTAGCGAGTGGTTTTTGACATGAGATGTGTTTTCCGGCCTTTAGGCCAGAAATTATTTGCTCCGCATGCAAATATGTGGGAGTTAATAGTTCAATTGCATCGATATTGCTATTTGACAGTATGTCACCATATTCCGTAAAAATATCTGGGACAATTCCCCATTCTTTAGCTTTTGATGTAGCTCTTTCAGGGATAGGATCACAGAGTGCGATAATTTCGCATTTACTGTGATCTAGGTAACCAGGTACGTTAAGGTTGGAGATGGCTCCACAACCTACAATAGCTAATTTGACTTTGTCCATAGCCTTTTCACCTCATGATTTTTAGCCAATTTATTGAGTTAGGGCTGAAGGTCCATCCGCTATTCATCATCATTTCCAGCCAACCTGACTTCAATGTTTCCAGCCCTTTCTTCTTGTAGAAGCAATGCTATTCGGGAGTCCTGTTCGCCCCAGCCTCTGTTAAGAGCAGTAGTTAGCTCATTATAGGCGTGGCTTGCGGCTTCCATCGGAACGTCATACTCTCTACCAAGTTCCAAGGCTAGAGCCACATCTTTTCGGGCTAGTTTAAGTGCGAAATTAGGTGGATCAAACTTCCCCTTAAAATATGTTTCCGGTAGTGTAACGTTAAGTAAATTTCCTCTGCCTACACTTCCATTTCTAATACACTCGACCAGAGCCTCTGCTTCAACGCCGGCTTTTACACCAAGCGTAAGGCACTCTGACAGGATCATCTGCATTCCGTAACCGATTGAGTTGTGCATGAGTTTACATATACTGCCAGCACCTATATCTCCTGTATAAGTCACCTTGTCCCCAAAAGATTCAAGGAGCGGCAACAGTTGGTCGAAAGTATCTCTATCTCCTCCAACCATCACAGCTAGCAATCCTTTTTGTGCCCCCCTCACCCCTCCACTTATGGGTGCATCCATCACAGTGGCACCTTTGTTTCCAAAGGTGTCTGCAAGTCTACGTATCAACGTTGGAGAACTAGTGCTAAGATCCAACCAGACAGAACTTCCTGAAACGCCTTCGAGTAAGCCATTTTCTCCAGTAGCGACTGCTTCCACTTCCAGTGGCCCTGGAAGAGAGGTGAAT
>PACM01000049.1 GCA_002700125.1 Dehalococcoidia bacterium | reverse complement strand
ACCGTCAGGATATATGGATACTGCACTTGCACTTGGATCTACTAAATGGCAGGCTGTTGTAAGAATTATTTTGCCCCAAGCAATCCCTGGCATTGTAAGCGGCTTTATACTTGCAATGTCTAGAGCAATTGGAGAATCAGCCCCCATGATTGCAATAAGTGCCCTCGTTTATCTAACTTTTTTGCCTGAAGGGCCATTGGACAGATTTACAGTGATGCCAATCCAAATATATAACTGGATTTCTCAACCGCAGGATGAATTTAGAGGTTTAGCAGCTGCAGGCATAATTTTACTCCTAATAATGTTACTATCACTCAACTCTTTCGCTATAATTTTGAGAGACTATTTTCAAAAAAGATAACAAATATATTGAGCAACACATCATGGATATTAAGTCTATCGTACAAAGAGTACCTTATATCTAATGAATCAAAAAAAGGAATTCAAAGGTTTAATAAATCTGACCAGAGAAAAATAAATCGTATGGTTTCGGGTGATAAATTAATTTACTTTATAATAGACAAGAACAGATTTACGGGAATTTCAGAACTGATGTCAAACGATTACGATGTCCTCGATAATGAAACCATTTCTGTGAAAGTTAAGAAATATATCACATTACCGATAAAAAATTCAGTTGATGGTGATCAAGTTGGCCCAAGGCTTGAATATGTAAAAAGATGGGTTCCAGAAAGATGGAGACTAGCGATGGTAGGATCATTGCATATTATCCAGCAAAATGATTACAAACTAATCGAAGCATGCCTTAAAGCTCATGAAGNTTCTTGAAGCATACTATATNAATGAATCACTTAATGAATTTTTCAGAATTTTCTTTAGTTAACCAAGCTATTTCTTCTATATGAACTTTTTTTATTCGCGCTAATTCACTAGCAACCAAAACAACGTCTTTAGGCTCAGTCCATCTATTTCGATTTTTCTTAAAATATTGCGGGTAAGAGTCCGTTTCGATAACTATTTTATCTAGAGGTAACTTTCTAGCTACCTCTTTAAGGTGTTCTTCNCGGATTAATATTTTGGAAAACGATATGTTAAATCCAAGATCTATAATTCTCTTAGCATCTTCAAATGTACCGTCAAAATAATGTGCAGCACCATATAATTCATAGTTCTCAAAACTCTTCAGAATTTCAATGGATTCTTTATTTGATTGCCTCATATGAAACACAATTGGCAACTTATTACTAATAGCTATATCAATCTGCCTCTCAAATGTTTGAATTTGTATAGATTTGGCAGGTGATCCAGGCAAATAATCCAAGCCAATTTCGCTAATCATAACAACATTGTCATCAATCATCTTTTCTAGCAAAATTAAATCTTGNCGCCAATTTTTTGTTAGGTCTGAAGGATGGAGTCCAATTCCTGCTACAACATCATCATATCNCTTTGAAAGTTCTATAGATTTTTTTGAATCATCAATAGTAGTACCTGCAGAGACAACTTTATCAACTCTATTAGATCTCCATCGAGAAACAAGACCGTCAATTTCAGATTTATTATATTGAGCAATGTGCGTATGAATATCTATAAACATATATAATTAATGATAAGACATATGACATGGATGAAAAAGAAAAAATAAATATAATTAAGCAGATTCAAGATTCAAATGTTCTGATTTGTATTAGTTTTTCTGGAGCTGGATTTCAATTTTTGAACGATATATTGAAGCTAGAGGGCGCTTCAAAATGCTTATTAAATGCTGAAATTCCCTACTCTGAAGAATCATTAAATCAAAATTTTCAAATATANAAACCTTTTATAACAAGAGAAAATACAAAAAAATTAGCAAAGGTTTCATTAGATAAATTTTCAAAAATGACCAACAAGAATATATTGATTTCCATAGGATGCATGGGTTCAATAAAAACTTATTATGAAAAAAAGGGAGATGAAAAAGCTTGGATATATTTCATGACTTCTGATCAACAAGAATATTGTTATTATTTAAGATTTTTAAATGCACATTATGAAATGTTTGATGGAACAACAACTGAATATAGAAAACATCAAGATGAATTAATTAATATTACAATACTTGCAAGTATAGGAGATTTCATCAGTAATAATTATAAATTTTCAACTCAAATCTCTGATGAATTCCATACAATGAAACTTGATTCTAAGCCTGCTTATGAACTTCATTCTAATCCCCCTAAATTCATAATATGAACAATCAAGAATATACTGAAATATTAGAAGGTTACATAAACTATATTATTGTAGAAAATGGACAAATTAATACAGATGATTTTGTAAGTAAATCACTTATTCTTTCTGGATCATTTAATCCTCTCCATAATGGTCATATAGGATTATTAAAAACTGCGAAGAATATGATCAAATTAGAACCATTTTTTGAAATATCTATATCGAATGTAGATAAGAGCAATATAACCTTAGAAGATTTAAACTCTAGAATAAGTCAATTTGATAATGTCGGTAAATTATTAATCACTAACAGTCCAACTTTTGAAGATAAAAGTAATATATTTAAAAAAAGCATATTTGTAATCGGATATGATACTGCTGAAAGAATATTACAAGACAAATATTATAATGATTCTACGACAGGTGCTCTTCAGGAAATATATAATTTTGGTTGTTCTTTTTTAGTTGCTGGCAGAAAAGTTGATAAAGAATTCCTGACATCAAGTGATTTAAATCTGAAAGATAATTACAAGAGAATGTTCAAGGAAATCCCAGNNNANATAATTTCGAATGGATATTTCTTCGTCTTATTTGAGAAAACAAAATGGATTCAAACTATAACACTAATTCGAAAGAATTTTGAGCTGCTAATATTGTTTTTTCTACATCTTCTTCAGTGTGTGCAGAAGACATATGCCATCTCCCATTTTGTGAAAGCCTAACACCATTCATAAGCATTGACTTAACAAATTCTTGATATTTTTCTAGATCAACATTATTGATATGGTCTCTATAATTTTTGATTGATTTAGATGTTGTAAAACTCAAATAAAAGAAAGATCCTAACCCTTGTATAAGAACATCAATACCTGTTTTATCGGCGACTTCNAGCAAGCCATTGATAAGCTCTTTACCCAACTGATTTAAATTTTTATAAAACCCATCAGAGTCCTTCATTATATGGGTTAAACCGGCATGAGCAGCCGAGACAGACATTACGTTGGAGTTAAAGCTTCCACCGTGCATAACCTCGCCTGTCGACAGTCCGTGCATAATTTTTTGATCGCCAGCAATCATTGCAATCGGGAATCCTCCGGCCATAGCCTTAGCATAGGTTGCAATATCAGGTTTCACGTCATACATTTCTTGTGCTCCACCCAATGCGACTCTAAATCCTGTGCCTACTTCATCAAATATCAATAGAATTCCAAACTGATCACAAATCTTCCTAGCTCCTTCAAGATACCCAGGCTGGGGCAATATGACATTAGCATTCCATAAGATAGGCTCCATTATCATTGAAGAGAGATCATCCTTATTTTCACTGACTATTTTATGNAATTGATCTAAATCATTCCACGGAGATATTACTACTTCATTTTCAGAAGCTTTGCTCATTCCAAGTGATTCTCCTTGAGGGGCAAAATTTCTCTCTTTACCTCTTATTTCTGGATGTGTGTTGTATAAAACAGAATCCATCCATCCATGATAATGACCTTCAAATTTTAAGTACTTACTTTTACCAGTAACAGCTCGCGCAACTCTTAAGGCAAGTTGATCTATTTCGGTGCCCGAACTCGCATATCTTACTTGAAAGTCATACGGAAGAGCTTTTCTGACCAAATAAGAAAGTTCATTCTCTTTCTCAAACTGACCTGTCAAACAATATCCGCTTTGCATATCCGAATTTACAGCATCGGTTATAAAGTCAGGGGCATGTCCGAATAAATTTGGCCCCATACCCATGACATAATCTATGTACTCATTACCATCAACATCCCACATTTTACTCCCCTTAGCTTTATGAAAAAAAAGAGGAACCGGCCATTCAGTTTGCCTAATTCCACTACTTACCCCACCAGGGGTCATTATTTTAGCTTCTTCGTAAAGCTTCTTGCTTCTGTCAAACTTCATCAAGTTAANTCTCTCTACTNCAATTAATTCAAAAGTTGTTTCTGTTAATAGAACCCAAGCTATCAAAGTTCAAATCAAGATAATTGTCAAGCCAAAATAGTCCAAGATTTAGAGCTTTTTCATAAATATCTCTTTTCTCTGGCCTAATCTTAATGATATCTTCAAATTCTTGGTGAAATATTTTACGTACAAGAGTTTTGCTATGTNGTTNGCCAGTATCAGAACAGCGAGATTCATTAAGTATTCTTTGAGTAGTCTGAGCAATCGATATTCTAGCAGTTGCAAGATCCTCCATTAAAGCTGGTCTTTTTCCAGGAACTCCCTCTAAGCTATCAATACCTTTAGCTCCCCTGCCATTGAACCATCCCTCAAGATATTCAATAATAGTTCTAGCATTTCTTCTAGTCCCNTCTTGTGTTAATTCTCCATCAGGTTTGAGATTCAAATTATTTAACGGATAGAGCTCGGGATTTTTCATTTCTTCTGTAGGAACCCATCCTGAATTTCTCAATTGTTTAAAAGGTGTAGCAGCAGTTTTCATGTGATATATATGAGCAACCCAGCCTCTCAAAAATCCATTCTCAGCTTCCCAAGTTTTATCTGCAGTTATGGATTTAGCNGCCATCTCATTTATTTCTTCATCTCTATGAGGAAGAGCNGTTGCCATACCACCTATAGGGACACCTCCATGCTTGAAACAAACAGCCACTAAATGTCTAAATATACTGACCATAAACGGGGTTGATCCTACATTCACATCAAATCGATCAGGCCAAACAAGTTCCTGTTTTGTCATTATGAATTCCAGTACACTGGCTTTCAAATCCCATCTTGCTGCATTCAAGCCAGCAGCATATTTTCCTAAAGAAAAAAGTATATTTTCCATGTCTAGAGCTATNGGTAGAGACTCGACTAGCATTATAGCTTTAATCTTATTGCCATCTAAGCCTTTTATGACGATACACGCTTCATCAAAAAAATCTTTCCAAAATTCAGCTTCAATATNAGACTCTATTTTGGGAATATAAAAATATATAAAATCACCTTTCTTCTGTTGTTCTCTGCCACAGTGCATCAAAGTCAAGGTAGTGCCTAAAATAGATGCAGAAATTGGNTNATNGTCAATTAAAAATTCAAATTCATCAAGNGAAAGTCCTCTTTCTCGATGCATAAAAAATGGTAGCTTACCCGGTTTTACTTCATATTGCTTTTGTTTAACTTCATCAAAATACTCCAAATTTCCTTGGACAGCTGCTTTTCTATTGAGAGCAGAATTTATAGTATCCTGAAGATTATGGCCTCCGGCGTCTTCATCATCGTCAAGATCTCCATCGGCTCTAAACCCGTCGGGCGTGGGATTCAGTCCATTTATAAACATAGATGTTTGAGACGAAGGACCTGAAATTTCTATTCCAGGTGTAAACAATTCATCTGGAACATCNANNTGCCAATNTTGACCANTNTGANTTGTTCCTNAATTGAGCAAAGATTCAACAACGTTTGATTTAGAATCATTCAACAAATCATGCAATACAATTTTTCTTTTAAGTCTTATATCAACTACTCTCTTAGAAAATTTATCGTGTAGGTGTTCAATTATTTTCAGAACCTCTTCAGTAAAAACTAAGTTAGATTTGGAATAGTCTTTATATTTAACTCTACCAATTTCGATCATTTGTTCATCTCTCAGATTTTTCAATAGTGATTTCAGCTGTACTCAAATTTCCTGAAAAGGTCTCAGACTCTCCAAAAACGCTATACAATCCAGCTGAGTCCGCGCTATTAAACATTAGTTTAAGTTCAAAAGAGTCATTTGCTCCCGCCTCTCTCAAACCGGAATCAATTGCTTCAAGTTGATATTTTACTACTTCAAAATCAACGTCTGCAGGGTCACCTGTTTTGTCTATAGGAATAACAGTTCCGATTCCTTCAACCTCAAACTGGAAAGTTACGTGAGCGACACCTGTCATGGATAAAGCATTTGTATTGATATCAAATGGTTTTGACATGTATTTTTCAACAGTAGTTGCTTCCAGCATCAATGTAAACTCGTTGAAAATCTGAGTTCCTGCATTCTCAGTTTCCCATATAAATGGCTGGTTGACTTGCAAATCAGAAGAATATACTAAGTGATATCTATCAAAAGAAAAGAAATCTGCTAGCTTGATAATCCCATCTTTTTCAAGTTTTTCAAATACTCTTACTATAATGCCGCCCCCGGAACCATAGTTATTGGTTATCTTATTAACTCTCTCCTCCAACTCAATCGAAGTTTGCTTATAAGCTTCAATTTCTGAACTTAAATTAATGTTTTGGGTTTCTAGTAAAAGGTTTTGCCTATACCCCCAAAATAAAACATAGAGAAATATTACAATTAAAATTATGAATAAAAATATGAAGATTTTCTGAGGAGTAGAAATAAAAGAAAAAGATATCCGTTCTTTTAAAGGCTTTCTGGTAACTGAATTTCCGTCCATAGATATTACTTAGGTATTTAAATTAATTACATTTTATATTAATTTAAAGTTTAGAGTATTAAAAACAACTTCAATAAGGATGCTACTATGACACATTTAGTTAATAAAAATTATGAACCACAGCCGTACTGGTGCAAACTTCCTTACGGAATGACCTTTAAGAATGATGCAACTTCTGTAGCTGTTGATTCTAAAGATAATGTATATATATTTTCTAGAGGTCCAGTTCCAGTAATGATATTTGATTCAGAAGGAAATTATTTAGATAGTTGGGGTGCTGACGAATTTCTTCGCCCTCATGGAATTTCTGTAGATCATGAGGATAATTTATTTTTAGTAGATGACCGAGGGCATATGGTTGAAAAGCGAACCAAAGAAGGCAAGCTTATTTTTAGAATTGGAGATAAAGGAAAGCCAGCAGAGCGCCAAAGTGGAGATATTTTTAATTTACCCACTGATGCAATAGTTGACCCTGATACAGGAGACATATTCGTATCTGATGGATATGGAAACTCGAGGGTACATAAATTTAACTCTGATGGAGGACATATTAAGTCCTGGGGTGAACCTGGAACAGATCCGGGTAAATTTAGCCTACCTCACAATATCACTCTTACAAAAGATAAAAAAATTATTGTTGCCGACAGAGAAAATTTTCGGTTACAAATTTTTAATACTGATGGAGAATTTATTGATCAATGGCATATTCACCACCCAATGTCAGTCACAGTAGGACCTAACGAAAACATATTCGTTGGTGAAATGGGTCCCCCTCCAGTTCAAGAAGGTGTAAAAAACTTAGGAAATAGTGTTGCAATTTTATCACCTGAAGGAAAACTTTTAGAGAGAATTGGAGGTGAACTGCCGGGTTCTGAACCTGGTCAATTTGTTGCCCCGCATGGAATTGCTGTAGATTCCAAAGGATCAATTTATGTTGCGGAAGTGGCTTGGACATTTTGGTATTCAAGACAACCAAACCCTCCAATTGGAGAAGTTCCTAGTATAAGGAAGTGGAAATTAATTGACTGAGTTACTTCCTTACATAGGAGCATTAATCTTGCTACTTGTAGGATTTGTAGGGCTTTTCATTTATGGTCGTAAACGACCCATTTCATTTGAAGATAGCGATAAACAAATCTTGAATGATCAATTAAAAGATTTATCTGATAAATTTAATGACTTGCAAACAAAAATAGAGGTCGAACAAACAAAGATCTCAAATAATTTCAAAGGATCTACAGAAGGTTTAAAGCAGTTCCTACAGATGACAGCAAAAAATTTGGAAGATTCTTCTTCTAAAAGTACTAGTGCTCTTATGGACGAAACTAGAAAACTGACCAACATTCTCCAAGATAATAGCAAAAGAGGAGCTTGGGCTGAAAAGATTGCAGAAGATTTGTTAAAAAGTATGGGAATGATTGAGGGTAAGTCTTACATAAAACAAGGAAAATTAGACTGGAAAAGTGAAGATGACAAAGATCTAAAGCCTGACTTTACTTTTACAATAGACGGTCAAGAAAAAATGTTCATAATGGATTCAAAATTTCCTCTTAGCAATTACAATAAAATGTACGATGAAAATGGAAATCCAGTTCCAAATATCGAAGAAGAAAAAAAAGCATATCTAAATGCTTTCAGAAAAAGAATTGACGAGGTAAATAAATACATAAATACATCTGAAAATACATTAGATATGGCCGCAATGTTTATACCGATAGCTACAATACTAGATGAAACTTTACAAATGGACGATCAAATAGTTGATTATGCCATGAAACAAAAAGTCGTTCTATTATCGCCTGCCAGTTTTTATGCTTTAATAAGTTTTTTGAAGCATTCTGAAACTTTATTCAAAGTTACTAAGTCTCAAGGCGAAATAATAAAAACTTTCACCAATCTGAGGGATCAATGGAGTAAATATGAAACATCTTTCGAGCAAGTAGAAAATAGGCTGAAACAACTATCTGAATCCATAGAGAATGTTAAAACAACAAGAACAAAAGCCATGACTAGAGAAATAAAAAGAGTAGACGATATACTGAGCCTTAATTCTGATGAATCAAAAGATTAGAAGACTCAACAAAGCCACATAGGTCACACGTTTCATCTGAATCAGGGATTAAATCTTGGTTCAACAGTGAATAAATTTCCATTAAGACACCATCAATCCATTCAGAATTGCCAACGTGTTTTAGCAGAGTTACTTCAAAGTCCAGTATATTGTTGAACTCCTGCTTCCACTTATTAGCATTTGCATAAACTAAATAACAATCTTTAGATACTTGAAAACCTCTTTTGAACAACAGCCATTGATAGATTTCCAACTGCCTTTTGTAACTAACTCCTTTATTCCAAACATTATCCCAAGAATTTATAGGACTAAACATGTTATCTTCAGACTTCGCAGTAGCTTTATAATCAACAACAATTAAGTTTCCGTCGGTGTTTACCCAAATATCATCTACTGCACCAAAAACTTCAATGTCAGTACCTAAAAATTCAACCGAGATGCCTTTAAAATTTTCCCTCCAAGCATCTAATTCATGATGCTGGTATGGTACTGCATCAATTCCATACATTTTCATCAAAGGGTGAGGGCTTTGCTGTCTCCTGTATATATCGAATTCGTTTTTGAAGAGATTATCCACAGCCATATTTAAAACGAATGGAATACTTGGCGCACTTTTTAAGCCCATTTTACGGTACAAATAGAAACATCTCTTGCATTTTAAATATTCTTCAATAGCTCCTCTACTCAATCGAAATTTTTTATCAGAATATTCACCTGGCTTATAGGTCCATCTTTTGTCTAATCTCTTCATCCATTTTTTCGCCATGAAATAATAGTAACAATAAAACACTAGAAAAAGGCAAAATTAAATATTAGAATAACAACGCAATATTATAGTGGGGCTGTAGCTCAGCTGGGAGAGCACCTGC
>PACM01000048.1 GCA_002700125.1 Dehalococcoidia bacterium | reverse complement strand
ATCAACTATAAGTTTAATAACCAATAGAACTTACGTATTTAATATTAACAGAGCCGTTTGGGGTTCACCGTTAGGTTATGCAGTTTCAAGTTCATTAAGTTATTTTTTCTCTGATAATTTCATGAATTATGACTTCACTAAGAAAATGGAAGATGACCTAGATAAAATTTCTAATGGAGGCCTAGATAGACATAAATTTACAAAAGATTTTTATGAATCTTTACTTGACCCTGTTGAAAATATGGTAAAAAAATCTAACGAAGATGATTGGAATCCGTATGATACAGACAAATTAAGTACTTTCTTGGACTTACCCTCAGGAATGCATCCCTATAACCTCATACCAACTACTATTCTCTGTTCCAAAAAAAATCCTGCAATAAATATCAGGGCAGGCGGTGTAGATTTTACTGAAAATGACCTTCCAATTTCAGTTGCAACTTCGGATGAAATAAGAAGAGAAATCGACAGGAATAATGGCGATTATTTAATGCGTGCAGTGAGAAGGAGAAGTGATGGAAAATACTTTTTAGCATGCCCGAATCAAGATCCTAAAAGATGCCCTGTTTCAGATGATATTGATGCTTGGGCTGGAAGAGGACAAAAAAGAGAACGAGCTCTAGAAAAATTAAAAAAAATTATGCGAAGCGCAGATCATAATTGTTGTCCTTAAAAATTAGATAAAACAATCTAGGCATTAATAGAAATTCTTTGAAAATTTAAATAGAGTGTTTATAGAGTATTTATTAATGATGAAATCAAAAAATAGGATTCCAAAGAAGCTTGTATCAATTTTTAAAGATAAAAAGGTTCTGGAAGTACTTAATAAATATACTGAATACCTTCAATCAAAATCTTTATCTGAGAATACAATACGAAACTATTTGTATGACCTGACTGAATATTTCGATTATTGCAAACTGATTAATTTGTCTCCTCTAAAATCTCTTGATCAAGATAAACTAAGACCGATGCTTTCCTATATATTAAACAAAGGAATCAAGCAATCGAGTGTAGTAAGAAAGGTTTCCGCGATAAAATCCTTCAGTTCATATCTTGAACGTTTCGGGTATATTGAGAAGAATTATACTGATCTACTGTCCATACCTAAAAATACAAAAAGTCTTCCTAAAGTAATGGGCAATACCGAGATAGAAAACTTGATAAAAACAATTAACAGATATCCTAAAGACACAACTAGAGATGAAGCCTTAGTCGAATTGATATATTCCACAGGCCTTAGAGTAAGCGAAGTTACCGGATTGACCATTGGAAATATAGATTTTGAAAGATCAGAAATAAGGATAATAGGAAAAGGAAATAAAGAAAGGGTGGTTATAATAGGCAAAAAGGCAGAAGAAAAAATAAGAAAATATCTCACTAAATCTAGAAAAGGAATACTAATAAATTCTAACCCTTTATTCCTAAACAAATTAGGTACTGCACTCTCACCACGTTCAGTCCAACGCTTGATAAAGAAATACCTAATTATGAGTGGAATGGATTCAAATTACTCTACGCATACTATAAGGCACAGTTTTGCAACACATATGATGGATGGAGGAGCTGATCTAAAAGTAATACAACAACTCCTAGGTCATTCTTCGCCTGAGACAACTAAGGTATATACACACGTATCTTCGAGGTCAATGAAAGAAATTTACGAAAAGGCACATCCAAGATCATTCTCAAAACAAAGAAAGTAGATTATTCTAATTATCATGAAAAAAATTCTAGTTATCAATGGTCCAAATTTGAATCTTCTTGGGTCAAGAGATCCTGAAATTTATGGCAATAAGAATCTTCAAGATGTTGAGAGGATGTTAAATAAATTTCTAGTAGAAAATAAGCTAGAAAAAGAATTTGAAGTACAATTTTTTCAATCTAATCATGAAGGTGATTTGATCGATTTTATCCAAGATAATACTAAAGATACTCACGCAATTATTATAAATCCTGGAGGCCTTACAACTGTTGGCTTCCCTCTTTTGGATGCTCTTATTGATTCAAGTAAATTATCAATAGAAGTTCATATTTCCGATATTCATAAAAGAGAAGAATTTAGAAGAAATTCAATTTTTCCAAATTATTGCGTCTCGCAAATTTCTGGAATGGGGATTGAAGGTTATATTCAGGCACTTTCAGATATTTGCAAATACCCTACTGAAAAGAATAATGGAATATAAACCTAGGATCTCTTATTTGCGAGATCAAATGTCTAATTCTGATTTAGACACTGTTTTTATTTCAAGTAAAGAAAATATAAGGTATTTTTCTGGTTTCACTGGAACTTTCGCATTCTTGATTATAAGCGACAAGAAAGCCTTAATAGTTACTGATTCAAGATATACGATAAGAGCAACTGAAGAATGCCCTAATTTTGAGATTTATCAGATAAAATCAGGTATTAACTGGATAGAAAATATAACGAAACAAATTGGAACTAAAATCCTAGGGTTTGAAGGTGAAAATTTAGCAGTGAACATGCTGGAACAAATGAAATCAAAAGCTCCAAATGTTTCAGAATGGAAAGATTTTTCTGATCCAGTAACTCAAGGCAGAGTAATCAAATCCGAAGAAGAAGTAGATATTATAAAGAGAACTATCAACATCAGCGACTCGGCTTTCAATGAGGTGAGTAAAGTAATCACTATTGGAATGACAGAAAAAGAAATTGCATGGGAAATTGAGAAGACAATGCGGGAACTTGGAGCGGAATCTCCGTCTTTCGATACAATCGTAGCTTCAGGGGTAAACGGAGCAAAACCTCATCATACCCCAACCGATAAAAAAATTGAGGACAATGAAGGAATAGTCATTGACATGGGAGCAAAATATGAAGGATATTGCAGTGATTTAACAAGGACTATTTATATTGGAGAGCCCAGCAAAAAGTTTAAAGAAGTTTACTCAACAGTTCACAGAGCTCAGTTAATTGCTATTGAGACGGCACAGCCTGACATGACTGGTGAGGATCTAGATGCTCTAGCTCGTACGGTTATTTCAAATGCAGGATTTGGGGAAAATTTTGGTCACAGTCTAGGGCATGGGGTTGGAATTGCAATACATGAAAATCCTACGGTTGGACCAACCAGTAAAAATATCATAAAGCCAGGAATGATTTACACTATTGAACCAGGAATTTACCTAGAAAATTGGGGAGGCGTTAGAATCGAAGACATGATGTTATTCACAGACAGTGGAAATGAAATATTGAGTCACGCAATAAAGGAGGTATTCTGATAATGACGATAAGTTCGAGTGAATTAAAGAAAAATATGACCTTGATAATAGAAGATGAACTTTATCAAGTTATTGAATGGCAACACAGGAAACCTCCTAAAGCACCTCCTACTCTCACTTTAAAAGTAAAGAGTCTAAAAAACGGAAATATAACTGAAAAAAAAGTCCAAGGTAACCGCCCACTAAAAGTTGCAAGAACTACGAAACAAGAATTTCAGTTTCTTTTTTCAGACNCGGGAAGCGCAACATTCATGGATACTAATACTTACGAACAAATTTCAATAAATAACGAATTTTTGGGTGATACATTAGATTTTATAGAAGAAGGACAGTATCTAGATCTATTAATCCATGAGAACAATCCTATCAACATTGAGATACCTGCCTCAGTAAATCTTGAAGTAGTATCTGCTGAGGACGCTGTCAGAGGAGATACGGCCACAAACGTTACTAAAACTGCAAAACTATCAACCAATATAGAAATTCAAGTCCCTTTATTTATAAACGTTGGAGATAAGATAAAAGTTGACACTAGGACGAAAGAGTACATAGAAAGAGTGAATAGTTAACAATATTGGAATTGACACTAACAGTTACAGAATTATCAAAATATCTCCAAAAAAAATTAAACAAGGATAGTTATCTTCAATCACTTCAAATAATCGGAGAGGTGTCCAATCATCACGCAGCTCAAAGTGGTCATCACTACTTTTCATTGAAGGATGAGGAATCNATAATTAAATGTGTGCTGTTTGCAGGAGGTGATGGGGGAGGACATTTAACAGACGGCGATCAGATATTAGCCTCAGGTAAAATATCTTTCTATCAAGCAAGGGGAGATCTTCAGTTTTATGCTGAAGAAATAACTCCTTACGGAATTGGAACACTCCAACAACAGTTTGAGAAACTTAAACTTAAGTTAGAAGCAGAAGGGCTTTTTGATCTATCTAGAAAACGACCTATTCCTGAGATGCCAAAAGTTATCGGGATAGTAACTTCTAAAACTGGATCAGTCATTCAAGATATTCTCAATGTAATTAAAAGAAGATATGCACATATAAAGATCATTATTGCAGATACGAGGGTTCAAGGGGAAAATGCTGCTAGTTCAATTACTGAGTCAATAACAAATTTAAATAAACTGAGAAATATAGACCTGATAATATTAGCTAGAGGGGGTGGGTCCCTAGAAGATTTATGGCCTTTCAATGAAGAGTCAGTAGCAAGATCGATATACGCTAGTAATATTCCAATAATTTCGGCTGTAGGGCATGAGACTGATACTACCATCTCAGATTTAGTTGCAGATTTAAGAGCACCTACACCGTCTGCGGCGGCAGAATTGTCCACTCCTAACGTTCAAGAACTCAAAGAAATGATAAATACGAAATTATTAAATATGATCCTTAGCGTTAATAACATTATGAGCCGATTAAGAGGTCAATATTCAATGTCAGTAGATAGATTTCTGAATTACAAACCAGAGACATCCACATATAAGATTAAAGTGTATTCATTAAAACAAGAATTGTTGAGCTTAATGGAAGCTCGCATAAATGAAAGTAAATTAAAAATACTCAACCTAAAGACAAGTCTTAATCATCTGAATTTCGAAGATACTCTCTCGAGAGGATTTTTCATATCATCTAGAAAAAAAGATAACTCTATAATTAAAAATCTAGACTCAATTACAATAGGAGAAAGGTTGATTTTCTCAAATTTACAAGGAAAAATCGAAACAGAAACTATTGAAATAACTAAAAATAGGAAGGTATAAATGAATGAAAAAAAGAGTTCATTTGAAGCAGAAATTCTTGAACTAGAATCACTTGTAAGAAAGCTTGAAGAAGGAGATGTCAGCTTAGAAGAATCAAAAAAAATATATAAACAGGGAATATCAATAGCACAGAATTGCAATCAATTACTAAAAGAAACTGAACTAGAAATAAAAGATCTGAAAGAAGAACTTGAAAAACAATTTGATGAACCACAAGAATGAAAAATAGAGTTCTAAGTGTAGGGCTGATGTCTAGTGGGGGTGGAGAAGGATCTTTGAGATTGTTCAAATCAATAGTTAGTTTGTCCAATAGACAATCGATCAAAATACCTTTTGTTTTCTGCAATCGTGATAAAGGGGAATACCCTAAGACAGATATATTTTTTTCAGAAGTAGAGAAATCTGGAATACCTTTAATAGCAATATCGTCAAAAAAGTTTAAGTTATCGAGTAATGAAATTGAGGAAGATGGTGCTAACTTCGAATACGAAGACAGGATATTAAAACATCTAAAAAAATTTGACTTAGATTTGATACTAGCTGTTGGCTATATGTTGATAACATCTAAAATTCACAAGAAATTTCCAATGTTTAACCTGCACCCTGCTTTACCTTGGGGACCCAAGGGAACTTGGAAAAATGTAATTCGAGAACTAATTGAACAGAAAATTACTGAGACAGGATTAATGATACACCGTGTTACAGACGAATTAGATTCTGGGACACCATTAACCATCTCTAAATTCAATATAGACGTAAACTCAGACAAAAGTCACCGAGATATGACAACTAACATTAGGAATGCCATATTAGAGAGAGAGTCAGACTTTGTATGTAAAACATTAGAAATGATATCTAATGGAAATATAAATTATAATAATCCTGAAAGTTACATAGATATTTCAGGCTACCTATTTAACTCTTCTTCTTCTTCTTAGTAGGATATTCAAGTACCTCATCAATTAAACCATATTTTTTGGCTTGTTCAGCATTCATCCAAGTATCTCTATCAGAATCTTTCGTTACCTTGGATTCCTTTTGCCCAGTGTGCTTAGATATAATTCCAGTCAATTTATCTTTCAATCGCAATACTTCCTTTGCCGCAATTTCAATATCAGATGCTTGACCTTGAGCCCCACTGATAGGTTGATGCATATGTACAGTAGAGTTTGGAAGAGCAAATCTTTTACCTTTTGCCCCTGAAGTCAATAACACAGTACCGAAACTGGCACACAAACCCACAGATATTGTAGAAACGTCACAAGGTATGTGCTGAATGGTATCGTAAATTGCCATTCCAGGATAAACCATTCCGCCTGGTGAGTTAATGTAAAGGTTTATGTCTTTATCTTGATCCTCTCTTGCAAGGTAAAGTAACTGGGCCACTATTAAATTAGCTACTTGATCATTTATTGGAGTTCCTAAAAAAATTATTCGTTCCTTCAATAGGAGAGAATAAATATCTAGAACTCTTTCACCTCTTGCACTAGATTCAAATACCATTGGTATAACATTCTTAGGTGATTTCATAACTTACCTTTCATAATATGTTCATATTTTATATTCTAAAATATATATATCTCTATAGATATTTTGAATTCAAGTTTATATCGCTTCATATATTACAACTTGATATAATACGTGTCAACAGAGCCGTTTACGAGGATTTTTTTTGATTATCAATGATTTGACTTAAAAGTTTTTCTCTTTTCAGTGAATATCGAATTTCATCCATAATCTGTTCTTCTGAAACCTTTGTATTCCCCTGCTGGTTTTTCCATTTATCTAAATCTTCTCTAACCTTGTCTTCTTCCACATTGATTTCATAGTGCACAAGCAGCTCATCGATTGTCAAAGATCTCTTTATTCTAATATCTGCTGCTTCTTTTAACTCTGCAATAAAATCTTCCTCACTCTTATTAATTTGTTTAAGGTATTCCGCAAATTCTATCTTTTGATTTTCGATCATTTTCTTTTGTTGAGATAACAATAAGTCCGTCTCTTGTTCAACCATAAGGTCTGCAACTGTATAGTTAGATGAATTTACAATTTGTTTTAAATAATCATCCCAAAATAATTGCTCCCATTTTTTTTCTGCAGACTGTTCAAGGTTAATTTTTATTTTCTTTTTTAATTCTTTCAAATCTTTTACGCTTGGATCTATGGTATTTGCCAGAGAATCGTCGACATTCGGCAAGTTTTTCTCTTTTATTTCATGGATTAATACTACAAAGTTTGCTTTTTTTTCTCGTAAATCCTCTTCTGGATAATCAGTTGGGAGAACAATTGAAAACGCTTTGGATTTCTCCATTAATATACCTGTCATTTTCTTCATTAGTCCAGGCATTTTAAGGTTATCTTCAAATTGTACATCCAGTAACAGGTCAATTGCAGAATGATCTAAGATAATTTTATCACCAACTTCACACTTAAAATCTACAGTTAGAAGGTCGCCCATTTTTGTTGGTCTTTTCACAGGTACCCAACTGCCATTTTGGTCCCTGATCTGGTCAATGACTTTGTTCACTTCTTTTGCAGTAATCTTTTCTTTCTCGATTTTAACTTTTATACCGCTTATATTAGAAAGTTGTATCATCGGCTTCAAGGCCAATACAGCTTCAATAGTCATCTTCGGCTGTAGATCAATTTTTGAAACCTTAGGTGTAGAAAATACTTCGATATTTTCTTCTTCGATAGCCTTGTGAACTACATCAGGTACAGCTTCATCAAGAGACTCTTCAACTAAACCGTCTCGTCCAACCAATTGTTCTACGATGGATCTTGGTGCTTTACCTTTTCTAAAGCCTGGGATTTTCAAACGACTACTTAATTTCACAGAGGCTCTTTGAAGGTGCTTCTCTATCTCCTCATCGTCTACAGTTAATGTAATCACTAACTGTTGATTACGAACTTTTCCTTTTTTAATTTTCATTTTTAGCTTCTTTAGTAGTTGGTTTTATGTTTAATTCCTTTAGCTGGTCTTTATTTATAGGAGAAGGAGAATTCCACAATAAGTCAGAAGCACTCTGCGTCTTAGGAAACGAAATAACATCTCTAATAGATCCTTCATTTGCGAATATGCTGACCANCCTATCAATACCTAAACCCATGCCTCCATGAGGAGGAGCTCCAAATTCGAATGATTCCAACAGAGGACCAAATCTGGAGGTAACTTCGGCTTTTGAATATCCAATCACAGAGAATATTTTCTCTTGAATATCTCTTCTATGAATTCTGATACTCCCTGACCCTAATTCAACTCCATTACATACTAAATCAAATAAATTTCCTATAACTTTTTCAGGATCAGAAGGCAAGAATTTTTCCGTTTCTTGAGTCGGAGAAGAAAAAACATGGTGCATAGCCTTCCAGTTATCATTTTCAACATCTCGTTCAAACAATGGAAAATCAGTAATAAACATGAAATTCATTTTCTNTTTATCGATTAAATTGAGGTCATTACCTAGCTTCATTCTCACTGATCCTAAAGATTCGTTGACTTTGTCTTTATCGCCAGCTGAAATGAAAATAATGTCATTGCGAGTGGCTCCAAAAATATTGATCAAATCTGAGACAGTCTCCGAGTCTAAAAATTTGGCAATAGGAGATCTAACATTCTCTATAGATAATTGATCAATATCTGTACCTGAATCGAATGAAATTGGTATTACTCCACCTCCCCCCATATCTATTACTATCTGATTCAACTCATCTATATATGATCTAGTAATTAATTCTGAAGATGGGACAATAATCCCTCGAATTAAACCTCCATTTTTCAACACATCATTAAAAACTCTAAATTCTGTTTTTGACAATGCTTTATTTAACGTTTTTAGCTCAACTGAAAATCTAGTATCTGGCTTATCAGTTCCAAATCTATCCATAGCATCGTCAAATTTGATCCTTGGGAATGGATACTCAATATCAGCTTTACTAAATTCCTGAGATAGAAAATAATAAAGATCTTCACAAGCAGATAAAACATCTTCTTGATGAACAAAACTTAATTCAAAATCCAGTTGCGTATGTTCTGGCTGTCTATCTGCCCTCAAATCTTCATCTCTAAAGCACTTTGCGATTTGAAAATATTTTTCAAATCCGGCCACCATCAACATTTGTTTTATCTGTTGAGGTGATTGTGGCAAGGCGTAAAATTCACCTGGATGGATCCTGCTAGGAACTAAATAGTCCCTTGCGCCCTCAGGAGTGCTTTTTATCAAAATTGGAGTCTCAATATGAACAAAGCCACGCTTATTTAGAAAGTTGAATATTTTAAGTATTACGTCGTGCCTCAGGCGCATATTGTTTTGCATTCTAGAAGATCTAAGATCCAGGAATCTATATTTTAGACGAGTAGCTTCTTCAACATTTTTAGAGTTAATTTCAAAAGGTGGAGTTTTTGCCTTATTTAATATTTCAAGGTGTTCTGAATGAATTTCTATTTGTCCAGTAGCAATGTTTGGGTTTTCTGCTCCAGCTATTCTTTTTTTAACTAAACCTTTCACTTGTACTACCCACTCATTTCTAAAAGAGGAGGCAAGCTTATGACTAGCAGGATCGAAACTTTTATCAAAAACTATCTGTACGGTGCCCGAAGAGTCTCGTAAATCTATAAATAGCAAAGAACCATGATCTCGCCAAGAGTCAACCCAACCTGCAACGGTTATCTGCTTATTTTCCTGCTCTAGATTGATTTCACCACAACCCCTTTCCTTATGCACTTACTTCCTCCTACTTAATCACTAATCTTTTGACCTGCCAGCCAATCTCCATAAAAAGCTTATGACGATTGAAGCACCAATCAATTTTATAAAATCACCTAGCAAAAAAGGTAAAATTGCTTGATATAATTTTCCTTCTTCAGGCCATGAGAAGTCACCAACCGATAACCAAATTAATGCCGGCAAATATATGACCATATTAGAAGCTAACATAGACCAAATAGATAAGCCTCTGTTAAAGCCACGAGTGCTAAGAAATGAGTTTAATAGTGAAGCTAAGAAGAATCCAATAAGATATCCTCCAGTAACTCCCATAGCATATTCAATACCACCATTGTGTCCTTGAAATATAGGAACTCCAGATATTCCAAGAATTAGATAGAATGAAATTGAAATAAAAGAAAGGCGTAGTCCATATATNGACCCCATCAGTAGAATTCCAAAAGTCTGCAGTGTTACAGGGACAGGGTTATCCGGAAAAAAGAATCTGGCTTGTTCAAAAGTAAGGAAATACATTCCTACTATAAACGCGCCAACAAAAGACGAAGTTAAAGCGACAGATTTAAGAANCATTAAAGGAGACTTATGNGTCAATATCAAATATCNGTCATCAATAAAATAAGAAAGGAGAGGCCTATCTTTTGCTAAATTAGGGCCTAGCAGATTATACCACCATTGCTTATATTGTACTTTTCTTAAAGATACCATTTCAATAATTAAAATAGACCAAAATTATAGACCAAAACCTCGTTTCAAGACTTTTAAGTTAACAAAAGTCTCTGTTTTATTCACGCCTTCAATACTGCCCAATTCCTGGCTCAGAAATTCCCCCAAATCTTCACTTGATCGTAACGTAACCCAAGCGAAAATATCAAAGCTACCAGTAGTTCTAGATACCCAAGTCGTTTGTTCATACTTTGCAATCTCNTCAGCAGCTTGATCTAATTGACCCGGGAGTACTTGAATACCAACCAGTGCTTCAAAAAAATACCCTGCTTTCACTGGGTCAGGTGAGGCATAAACGGTAATAACTCCTTCATCGATCAATTTCTTTATTCTCCTACGTATAGTGCCCTCACTAACATTCAAAGATCTAGCTATATTCGCATTAGAAATCCTNCCATCTATTTTGAGGAAACTTATTATTTTTTCGTTAAGTAAGTCCATTCATTTTCNCTTTATTTATAGATCAAAGTTTATCATAAACTACGAATTTCGTTTGTAATAAACATCACAATATTTATAAAGAACTAATAAAATTGTTCAATTGNATNAGTAATTCGTGTAAACTCCATTAAAAGGTACTCGAATGTATCAGTCAAGCAATATAANCGCTAGTTTGGAGGTAGAAAATTATGACTGAAAGTTTAATTTCATTTACTGAAGGCGCTGCATCAAAAATAAATGAGGTCCTTGAAGAACAAGGATCCAAAGAATCCTATCTTAGAATTACCCTTCTTATGGGTGAAAATGGAGGAACGGCATACGAATTTGGCCTTGAAGACGAGCCAACAAATACAGATACTGTCATAGACTCTAATGGTATTAAAGCGTTGATTGATTCTGGGAGTGCTCCTTTGATTTCAGGTGCTAGCATTGATTATGTCGAAGGAATGCAAAGGTCAGGATTTGTAATATCTAATCCTAATATGCCTGCAGCAGGCGGATGTGCCTGTGGAGGTGGCGGTTGTGGTTGTGGCAAATAGACTTTAACAAAGTATTTAAACTCCAAAATCAGAAAGAACTCGGATGACATTCGTAATNACATCTCCTTGCTTGGGATCACTAGATGGATCTTGTGTTGATGTATGTCCCGTTGATTGCATATATTCAAAAAAAGGAGATGATCATTTATTTATAAACCCGGATGAATGTATTGATTGTGCGGCGTGCGAACCCGTGTGTCCTGTTGATGCAATATTTCCAGATGATGAAACGCCTGAGAAAGAAACAGAGTATTTGGACAAAGCCAAGAAGTATAACTACGATGAATCAGAGCCTGGGGTAAACATTTAAATTTCCATCTCAAGCAAAATAGCATCATCTTTAGGGTCGTGGTAATAATTTTTTCTAGTACCCACGTTGACAAACCGAAATTTGGTATATAATTTTTTAGCAAAATAATTATTTTTAGCAACTTCCAATCTGAGTAGATTGATTCCTTCTGTTTTTAAAAACTCTATTAGATACTTAATAAGATGAGTTCCGATCCCTTCATTCTGAAATCGACGATCAACAGCAATTGATAATAATTCAGCTAGTTCCTCACTGCTTAATAAACTAACGACGATATATCCAATTGATTTACCATTTACATCGGCAACAAAAATCTTATGCTTTTGACTATTTATTATTTCTGGGAAATTTAACCTTTTACTCACCTCTCGAAAAGAAATTAAGGCAATCTCTATTAGCCACTTGAGATCTTTTCTAGTAGCTTCTCTTATTTTAATCAAAATATCGCCTTCAAAACTATTGCCTTTCATAAAGAAGTAGGAATATGATTTGTCGAAGTAAATTTTAATTTAGCAAATTTATTAGTGAATATAAAATTAAAAGAGTCTCCGCTATTCCTTTCAGGTCATTTAGGTGAACTAGCAATACTGGTTAGAATTATTAAGCTTTGCTTGAGGTATAAAAAACTGATCATTCTTGGCATTCTAGGTGTCATAGGAGTTATTACTTCGCAACTATGGATACCTTTTTTACTCGGAACATCGATAGATACTGTCTATTCTGAAATAAGAACGGGAGGAGATGATTTTAGCCCCTTGTGGATACTGTCCATTTATATAATTCTTGCCAGTGTTTTAAGAGGAGTTTTCCATTTCGTTCTGCAATACAACGGTGAAAAAATAGCGAATGCTATGTCTGCCGAGCTGAGAAGTAAATTTCATCACAAACTACAATCACAGACCTACAAGTATCACGACAGAATTCACTCTGGTAATTTGATGTCTAGAGGAATAATGGACATTGAGGGAGTTAAAATGTTCGTTACGACTGGCCTTCTCAGAACTTTTGAAATCGTCTCCTTGATGGGAGCAGGATCATTTTTACTGCTCAGAACTGACTTACATATTGGTCTACTTAGCCTCTTGTTTATCATTCCTGTAGGGGGCATAGCGACTGTTACTCGCTTGCAACTAAGAAAAGTTTGGGTCAAGATTCAGGAAGAATTCTCGAAGCTAAACACAAATCTCCAGGAAAACTTAATTGGTGTAAGAGTTGTAAGAGCTTTTGGAGGAGAAGATCACGAGGTCTCGAAATTTAATGCCTCTCACGATGACGTGACCAAAGATACAATTAAGTCAGTAAAAATTTCTGCAAACGGTACAAGTATAATGGGTTTTTGCTTCCTTCTTGTTTGGGCTTTATTAATATGGATAGGAGGACATAAAGTTATCGATGGTACATTGTCGATAGGACAATTGACTCAATGTTTAATTTATCTTGGTATGTTACAACGCCCAGTTAGAATGATGGGCTTTATGGTAAATGCTTACGCTAGAGCTATTACTTGTGGATTACGCCTTTTTGAAATCTTAGATTCAAAGCCAAGGATATCTAATAACGGAAAAAAGAATCATATATCAAAAATAGAAAAGGTTAGCTTCGAGAAGGTT
>PACM01000047.1 GCA_002700125.1 Dehalococcoidia bacterium | reverse complement strand
CATCAAGAAAGAATAGTAAGTACAACCGGAAATCCAATCTATCTAGGATCATTATTATTGCTCGGGATCCCTCTAAGTATCTTATATTTTATAAGACATCAAAAGATTTCATATAATAAACTTAGGTTACTTTTTGCTTACCTCACTGTAGTTTCAATTCAAATAAGTACGTTAGTTTTGACTTTAAGTAGGGGACCTATAGTGGGATTTGGAATCGTGTTCATTGCTTACATGATCGCTTATCTAGTTTTCCACAGAAAATCTGTGATCAATTTTTTATTGCTTTTTATTGCTCCAGTATTAATTGCAGCTCTTATAATAAATCTACCTGCAATGATCGCCGAAAGAGATTATTTCGATGAATCGACCGAAAGAACAGGGTCAATATCTAAGGATCTAGACTTGAGCATTGAGATAGAAACCGGGATCAACATGTATATAAAGCCAGAGTCTTTCAATTATAGAGGAGAAAACTGGATTGGAGCTTTCAAACTNATTAGGTATTGGCCNAAAATTTTAGANAACNGTGAATCTCAATATGNCAGACTATTAGTTGGGTATGGCCCAGATACATACGTCTACGTCTACCCCATAACTGTGCCAATACAAAAAAACATCGTTATATCAACGCANGCNCATAATATTATCNTNNATAANATAGTTGAAAATGGCTTANTAGGGATCATGACCTTCATTTTTTTAATTTCAGGCTGTGTGTATNTATTNNGTACAAGATATNTAAATTCTGAAGGGCATGAAAAATTTCTTTTTGTTGCACTTGGTTCGATAATACTAGCTCGATTAGCTGAACAAATGNTTGGACTTGCTGTCATATCAGATCTTCTATATTTCTATNTATTAATATCACTCGTATCNATAACCNCNTCAAACNNAAAAGAAANNACGATTTCAGTANATATAANTTCATCNGCTTATAAAATCNCTNTTGCNCNAATANTAATAATTTGTCTTCTGNTATTCTCNGTTTTCACTGTGAAGNATTACAAATCAACTGNTGCTGGATTCAATTTAGGAAGAGGTATTCATTACCTNGAANAAGGNGAAATTGAAAAATCAATCATATTATTTGAAAANGCCTCCANNNTNAATCCNTANTCAGAGGTCATAGAAACTGAAATGCTCAAATTGACCTTAAAAGTATACTTNAGAGCNAATCAAGTAAATCCTGAAGAAGTNCCTTTCATTTTGGCTCGTATGTATGAAAGANTGGTAGATTTCGAATCTAGAGTNCCNTATTCATTCAANANCCAAAATTTTCTTACTCAANNAGTATGGGAGATGTTCAAAAAAAACCAAGATGAATTNAGAGAAGAGGCTNTAGGGAGATACATANNATTNAGAAACCTNATGCCTAANTANATTGATNNTCAAGAAATATTAGCTAATNTTCTNGTAGCAACTGGAGAGATAGANTTNGGCAAACANGAAGCAGAATTGGGCNTCANAATGGAGGAGATTTCAGGTNTTCCTTCTCCTCAAAGCTGGTGGGTTAAAGCAGAGGCAGAGAANNTACAAGGNGACATAAGTAGTGCCATTAAATCNTTTGAGATGNCAATCAANATGAGTAATGTATATATTTCTGAATGCAGANAGGTTANCTGNGATTTAGACGANGAGAGTGATTATNCTNANTGGGATAATCCAGCTAATCAGTATCTAGTCCTCGCNAACCAATCCTTGGGTTTAATATATGAGTCTAGCGGCGATATAGATAAAGCAAGATCGTATTTCAAGGAGGCACAGAAAGTTGCAAGAAATACAGGGAATACTATGTTACTAGAAGGCCGTTTTCAATAAAAAAATGTAAACAATTTGATTTCACCTAATGTATGATTGGTCAGAAGATGTGGCTGAATTACGCCGAGGTGGCGGAATGGCAGACGCGCTGGTCTCAAACACCAGTGGGGAAACCCGTGCGAGTTCGACTCTCGCCCTCGGCACCAAACCTATGTAAATATTAGATTCAAATCAACTAGTTCTGTAATATGAATAAAATATTTGAATCTAAGTGGAGCATAAGATGATAGAGATTCCTAAAATTAAAAGACCTAATAAAGAGATANTAAAAAAATTAAAAGAAATAGGTAGTGCCAACGCCTCAGGTACCTTATACAGAATGGGAATAACAAACCCTTTCATTCAGGGACCAACTTCATACACTCCAGGAAAATCAGTCGCTGGTCCAGCTATTACGCTTCAGTTCTTACCCAAACGCGCAGACGTTTATGATGATGATGAGTATAGTGATCCAGAACTACAACTTCATAGGCACGCTTTATATCAAACGGAACCAGGGGATGTTGTTGTAGTCGACGCAATGGGTGATATGACGAGTGGTGTTTTTGGGGAAATGATGCTGACTTTTTTTCAAGGAAGAGGTGGAGTAGGAGTAGTACTTGATGGATGTATCAGGGATTACGTTCATGCACAAGATTTAGAGATTGGGATGTGGTTAAAAGGAGTAACTCCTAATTTCCACACGCAGACCAACAAATATCCTCATGCAGTGAATGTGCCGATCGCTTGTGGAGGAACTCTTGTTGTTCCAGGAGATATAATAGTAGCAGACGACGATGGAGCGGTGGTAGTTCCACAAAGTATGGCTGAAGAACTTGCTAAAGCTGCAGGATCACATCATGATTGGGAAATATTTGTTAGGCAAAAATTAGCCGCTGGAGGACACTTAAGGGATTATTATGGAAGAAGAGTCTGGACCAAGGAGACTGATGATGAATATAAGGCTTGGTGTAGAGAAAATAACATCAAATATGTTTCTCTAGAAGAAGAAGAAGGCAAATAATACATGTCACAAAAATTCGTACTTTCTGCATTGTCAATACTGATAGTTTTGGCGTGTGGTCAAAGTTCGAATGAAAACACTGAGCCAGAAATTGACGAAATAAAAACATCACTGGTTAAATTTGAAAATCGAACTTTTAATGTTGATGATTTTTCCAATACTGGATGGAAAAAAAATAAGAAACTAGACAATACTGGCTTTTCACACACTGAAGAAATTTGGTATGGTTTCTTTAATCGCAAAGATTTTGAAGTATGGATCTATGATTCCCATGCTAAGGCTATAGAGCACGGAAAAACCTATGCTGAAGAGGCAATCAATAAAAATCCCACTAACAGAGATCCTACCAATCCGACTGAGATTAGATATTATGCCTATGCAATACTAGGGAACGCCCTAGTCTTATGTGAGTCTCAGTTGGCAGACTGTGAAGAATTGATTATGAAATTAGAATGAACTAATTAGTTAAATTATTTTGCGACTTACATGGAAAAATAAACCCCAGGATGTAAATTATCGTGACCACTGCGATGAAGACTTGGTCCGAAAACTGAATAAATTGCCGTCAAATAAATGGATAGATATTTTAATCCATTCAGAGAATACGACGGCAGTTTCATCATTGTTAAATTCATCTTTCAGAAATACAGTCGATAATTATGGAGGCGTGAAATTAATTTACATTGATCCCCCTTATCTAACTGGAAAATCACAAATGATGAAAAAAGATGAAGTGAAAAAAGTCGCTTTCGATGACAAGTATAATAATTCTCTTGAAGAATACTTATCACAAATATTTGTGCATTTAAGTCTCTTAAAAAATATCCTGAGCGAAGCAGGGTCTATATATATTCACGTAGATTATAGAACAAGTAGTTATATAAAAGTGATAATGGATGAAATATTCGGTTCGCATAATTTAAAAGGTTACATAATTTGGAATATAGATAATGGAGCAAAAAGTAGAAAATTCTGGAGCAACCAACATAATGACATACTAGTCTATTCGAAAACTAACAAATTCATTTTTAATGCAGAGTCAGAATTCTTAAAGACACAATTTTCCGACGTAAGCCTAAAAACTCACTTCAGAAAAATTGATAAAAACGGTAGAAATTACCGGGAAAGAAAAATCAATTCAAAATCATATAGATATTATGCTGACGAAGGAAAATTAGTAGGGTCAGTATGGAACGATTTAAAGTCTATGAAAGCTAACTCACCACTCATGAAAGAATACACTCCTTATCCTACTCAAAAGCCTATCTCACTACTAAATCGTATAATTTCAGCATCATCAGATCCTGGAGATATCATACTAGATACTTTCTGTGGTTCTGGAACTTCTCTTATAGCAGCAGCAAATCTAAANAGAAAGTGGATCGGAGTAGATATTGGGGATCAGTCCATATCAACTATAAATAAAAGAATGGATGATAAAACCTATCAGCTTATTAATTCTAATTATAAATTAAGATCCTAGCCCCATATAATTAAAACCTTTTGATTTAGCTATCTCGCTATCTAGTAAATTCCGCATATCTAAAATAATTTTTGCTCCCATTAATTCAGAGATTCTAGCCAAATCAAGATCTTTAAATTCAGGCCACTCGGTCATTATAGCTAAGCAATCTGTTGACTTGACGCAATCATAAGGGTCCTCGAACTGGATAATCCTTTCATCAGTAATTCCAACATCA
Source organism: Dehalococcoidia bacterium (assembly GCA_002700125.1). Taxonomy (GTDB): domain Bacteria; phylum Chloroflexota; class Dehalococcoidia; order Lucifugimonadales; family Lucifugimonadaceae. The sequence goes on along the minus strand of PACM01000047.1, from coordinate 7,488 downwards.
GCAACTGGATCATAGCAATTAATATAAAAATTATCTTCTAAAAGTTTTTCAATAAGTTTTATAGATGCTGAGTTTCTTGTATCGTTCGTGCCAGCCTTGAATGATAATCCAAAAATTGAAACCTTTTTAGAATAACCACTTAATGCCCCATCAAGTTTATTTTTTATAAGGTCAATTTGTCTTTCATTACGATCTAATATGGATTTCATAAATGTAGCCTCAAGATTAAAATGTCTACCCAACTCAACAAGAGCTGACAAATCTTTTTCTANGCAAGGACCTCCGAAGCCTGGACCAGGTTGCATATAATTACTTCCTATTCTTGGATCCATTCCCATTCCATTAATAACTTCTGTTACGTCTGCTCCGACAGATTCACAAACTTGCGCAATTTCGTTCACAAAAGAAATTTTATTAGCTAGGAAAGCATTTGAACCATATTTAATCATTTGGGCAGATGGCAAGTTAGTTACAACAAATGGTATAGTTTTTTCTTCCACTTCNACTTCATTCGAAATTGATAAATTGCGCTTAACTAATGGATCATAAAAATTCTTCAATATATCGATAGCCTTTTCAGAGCCAGCTCCAATAACTATCCTGTCAGGATTATAAAAATCGTAGACCGCTCTCCCTTCTCTCAAAAATTCTGGATTTGAGGCTACTTCAAAATCGTTCCCTTCCTTAAAAACTTTGCTCAATTCATTCTTTAACATATTTACAGCAGTGATTGGAAGCGTGCTCTTTATGACAATAAGAGTATATGGAGTAAGGTTTTCAGAAAGATCTTTCAACGCAGACTCGACTTGAGATAGGTCTATCTGGCCAGATGGATTAGAAGGCGTACCAACTGACACTATTACCAAATCAGAATTTTTTATGGCTGTCGGAACATCTGTAGAAAATGAAATACTTTTCTGTTGAATGCAATGCTTTAAAAGAGAATCAAGGTATTCCTCAAAAATTGGAGATTTCCCAGTATTCAGTAAAGAGATTCTTTCTTTATCAATGTCTGTCGCAACAACTTCATGTCCCATAGTTGCTATTCCCAAACCTGTAATTAGGCCAACATATCCAGCCCCTCCGATCACTGAAACTTTCATTTAGACTCCAATTGAATTTGATGTAAGATATACTGAAAATACATTAATTTATCTCTAATATAAAGTCCAACATAACCTATGAATAGAATATTAAAAATAGTTTACATATTAGGCGCAATTACAATAATTGGTTGCGGTTCGGACATACTAAATCTGGAACCTGATCCTACTCCTACTCCCGTACCTACTCCTACTCCCGTACCTACTCCTACTCCCGTACCTACTCCTACAGGATATCCAGATTTATTTAAGGAATTATTCCGAGAATTGTGTATCCCTGCCGCAGGTGAAGAATTCTGTCAGTGCAGTGCAGATGCAATTGAAGAAAATATCCCTGTTGAAGAATTTCCTGTGGATTACCTTATAGAACAATTTATGTCAGGCAGTCTAGGTGAAGATACTTCGATTGACGAATTAATCGGCGAAAATGGTCTCTTTCCACCTGAAGTAATGGAAGCAATCTCGCCATGTAGTGCACTTTTACCACTGGAAGAATTGATAGAAGAAATAATAGAAATAGATGAAGAGGTAATAGAAATAGATGAAGAGAGTCTTGAAGACATAGAGCTTCCTGAAACTACAGAAGAGATGTCGAAAGAAGAATTACTAGCTCCGGTCTCTGAGCTCTGCTTACTCCAAGGTTCACAAAAATTCTGTGAATGTGGGATAGATGCTGTTTCAGATAGTTATACTGAAGATGAATTAGCAACCTTGATAGAATCAGTTAAAGAAGGTACCTTGCCAAGCGATGTTTTCCAGCTTTTCTTAATGAACTGTGCGATATATCTGGGTCAATAGAAATTATATTATAAAATTATATCGCTAAAAACTGCCTCGTACTGCTCAGTAATTTTTTCTATTGAGTATTCTTCACTTTTACGTTGCGCTGAATTAACAATATCTAAATATCTTTCTTTCTCAGACAAGCTTGATGTAATTATTTCAGATAACTCAACATCATCTCCAACCTTAAATAAGTGTCCTAATTCTCCACCGTTTAATATTTCACTAGGACCACTCTCACAATCAGATGAAACAACGGGAACTCCAAGATACATCGCTTCAACTATTACATTTCCAAATCCTTCCCAAAGTGACGAAAGTACAAATAAATCACTATTTTTCAAAAACTTCCAAGGATTTGACATATACCCTAGTAATTTAATGTTATCGGATAATTTATTCTGCTGAATATACTTCTCTAGTTTCTTTCTTTCTTGACCTTCTCCAATAATTAATAGGCGCGCATCAATTGACTCAAGTACTCTTTCAAAAGCTTTTATTAATGTCATATGATCTTTTTGAGGCGTCAGTCTACCAATCGTAATGACTGTCGGATGATGATCTTTTCTATATTCTGGAGGGACTTCATTATTTGCCAATTCTTTGATCCGAGAATCTGCAGCTGGATTATATATCACTTCTATCGAATCAGGACTTAAATCTAATAAACTTATGAGACTGTCCTTTACTCCATAAGATATGGCAATTATTTTATTAGCAGAAGGATAAGAAATCCTTTTTATCAAATTTAATATTTTCCTTGATAAAAAGGATCGTTGAATCTTAGAAGCTGAAGAAGGGTTTACAGGTTCTCTAATGACTAATTTAAAAGTATTACTTGAAAACTTCTTTACTAAAACTCCAAGCGGAGTATTTTTAGCGACCAATAGAATATCGGTATTAGATTTGTTCAAATATTTTAAAACACTAAAAAATAAGATCATATTCTTGAAAATTAAAAAAATGATATTCGAATTTTGATTGAAAGAACCTGCNTTAAATTTCTTGATATATACCCTTTCATCAAAAAAAACAGTGCCTTCATTAGAAAACTTTTCAACCAAGAGTTCTATATCCCAGCCTTTATCTAACAAGCCTCGTGAGATTCTACTAATTGATCTTTCAATTCCACCTTTTTCTAGGGATGGAATTAAAATTGAGAGTTTCATACTTAATAAGGTTTCAGATTAGCAGAATTTATTATAGAACTTGCTGAAGACAATGAAAGACCGGCCTCTACCTCAAAATTATACTTCATCAGTAACTTCTCAAATGCATTCAGCAATGCAAAAACATTAGCTGCGACACATGACTCACCCATCAAGCCTATTCTCCATACTTTTCCAGTAAATTCACCTAACCCTTTCCCAATTTCTATGAGGTAATCATTTAGAAGATCATTTCTAAATTTCTGATCATCAATTCCATGAGGAATATTCACAACTGTCAATTGATTCAATGCGATGGATTGATTAATCGGTAATTCTAGACCTAGAGCACTAAGTCCAGATTTCAATCCATCTGACATTATCGTATGCCGATTAATTTTGTTTTCGATTCCTTCTTCTTGAGTCAAGTACAAGGCTTCTCTCAAAGCATAGATTAAATTCACCGGGGTAGTCTGATGTGCAATATGATCTTTGCTCCAATAATCCACTAAACAAGCCAAATCTAAGTACCAAGAACTAGGAGGAGTCTTTCTAGATTTTATAAATTCAAGTGCTCTTTGNCTCAAAGCAACTGGACTGAGTCCAGGAGGAGCGGCTAAACATTTTTGAGTTCCACTGTAAGCGAAATCAATGCCCCATTCATCAAATTTGATTTCTATTCCTCCAAGAGAAGTTACACAATCTACCATCAGCATAGCACCGTATTGCTTACATAATTTTCCAATTTCATCTATTGGATTTAAAACTCCTGTGGAAGTTTCAGCATGAATTACTGCGACTAATTTTGTGCTAGATTTCTTCAATTTATCTTCCAAAACGTTCAAATCTACGGCAGTGCCCCACTCAAAATCTAGCGAAGAATAGTTCACTCCTAACCTATCAGCCATCAATGTCATTCTTCTGCAGAAGAATCCGTTGTTACATATGAGGACTTCATCATCGCCTTCAGCTAGATTAACCAATCCTGCCTCCATGCCAGCAGAACCAGTTCCCGCTATNACAAAAGAATAATGTTCAGTCTTATAAAGTGCTGAAAGCATTTGTGAAACTTCGTCAAGAATCTCAAAAAAATCAGGGTCGAGGTATCCCATAACAGGATTTGACATCGCCCTTAAGACTCTCGGGTGGGCCGAACTGGGNCCAGGTCCTAATATAATTCTTCTAGGTATAACGTTTNTCATGTCCTTAAATTCACAATAATTTNGTAGAAAATATGTATGAGTAGTGATTTTACACCGAAGGTATATAAACTCAAATTAATTCTTTACTAATCAATTANTTTAATTTAATTTATTGCTATTTATTTAAAATATCTAGTATTATTTCNTACAGATTATATCTTAGAAAATAAAATTTTATANATGACCATTACAAAAAAACAAATTTTTATCAAAGATTATAAGAATATTTTTTTGACTCTATCTAATCTATGGATTACGAGCGATCAATCGACATCTCAAAATCAGAAAGAACGGGCAACCGAGCAAATGATAAATATTTTTAATAAAGAAGATTTGGTGCTTAAATCACCATTAGAAATATCGACAAAATTACGAGAGTTAGTAAAAACAATCCTCAACATTATGGAGTTGAGGGGGCATTTAAAAGAAAGTGATCGTATAGGAAAAATATTTACTAGAGATAAAGAGGCATATAAGTATAAATCAATGGACAGTCTTATCGATTTCATCAACCAAAAGTTAAGCTCAATAATTTTGAATCATGAGCTTAGTAAATTAAATAATCAGGATACCATTATGAAAACTAAAACTAATTCATTAGACTCCGTAGCTTGGATTCAACTATCAGATTCACTTGCAAATAAAGAATTTATAAAAATTTGCCAACATACTAAATGTAATAAATTATTTAGTTCTAAAAGAGCAAAGATGTCCTACTGTGATTCAAAGTGCCAGACAAGAGCTAAATCATATAGGGCTTATCACTTACATTCCCAAGCTAAGCCAACTGTCAGTAGGCTACCTGCACTAGAGAATCTGCCAAATTCTGACAAGTTGCCTCCTGAACGATATGTCATTCCTGACGTCTATGATCCTGATTTTGGTTTCTTTGACCAAGAAAAAGATAAAAAAAGGATTCTAGGTAGTTAGAAAAGTAATTTATCTATAAAATAATGTAATTCAGAGGTGATTTATGAAAAGTAATAAATTTAAAATATTAACGTTTTCCTTCGTCATGATGCTTTCGCTTGTATCTTGCGGAGGAGATGAAGAGAAAACTGGATTGGATATTCTCTCTGACGAGGGCCTTGTTATTGGCCGAATCATAAATGAAGAATCAACGCATTCGTTAGTAAATTATGAAACTGCAGGATTAAAAAAGCCAAGATCTATACAGGCTGATGCAATTGATAAAAAGACTGGAAATCCTGTCACTCCCAACGCTACAGAAATTTACGTTGGTTTCTATAAGAGTACTATGGGGCCAAAAGATGTTGAAGTGAGATATTATGCTTCGCACGCTGATGCCATAACTTATGGTCAACCTCCTGCAGATAAAACAATCGCTATGGGACATGAAGCCGGTGGGGCTGTAAAAGGAGCAGGAACTTTTGCCAAATCCAGTTATGGAGCGTACATAATATCCGGTAATGTCGTCGTGCTCTGTCAAGTCCAAATTGAAGTATGTGATGAACTTGTTGCAGGATTAGAGTAGTGCCCAAGCATGACATCCTACTAAAAAATGGAACATTAATTGACCCTGGCAATAAACTTAATGGGGCATTTGATGTTGCAATATCAAAGTCTAAAATCTCAGCTGTAAGTTCTTCTATACCAGAAAAAGATGCAGGGACAGTAGTAGATGCCTCGGGTATGATTATAACCCCAGGATTAATCGATCTTCACGCCCATTGTTACGGGTATTTTGCGAACATTTATCCTGATGAACTTTGCATTCCTTTTGGAACAACTACGATGCTGGATGCTGGAGGGTCTGGATGGAAAACGTTCGACCACATGAACGAAACAGTAATTTCCAAAAGTATAACTAGAGTCTTCTCTTTATTGAACATTGTTGGTTCAGGAATGATCCTAGATAAAGAACAAGTCGTATCTGATATGGATCCAATTGCTACTGCAGATAAAATAAATGAGCGAAAAGATGTGATCGTAGGGGTCAAAGTTGCTCATTTCGAAGCAGAATCGTGGGAAGCTGTAGACAGAGGAAGGAAAGCAGCCGAGATATCGAATACTTTCATGATGGTGGATCAGAATCCAATCAATGGGAGAACAATGGAGGATCTACTCAAGAGCCATATGGTGAAAGGAGATATATTAACTCACGTATACGCTTGGGGCAAACCTATAATTGACGAAAATGGAAAAGTTGCCAAATATTTCTTCGAGGCAAGAGATAGCGGGATCATATTTGACCTTGGACACGGGGCTGGAAGCTTTTCGTTCGCTATGGCCGAGCCATCAATTAACCAAGGATTTCCACCTGATACAATCAGTACGGATCATCACAGAAGTTCTATGCTGACGAATCACTCTAACATGACAAATTGTATGACGAAAATGATGGTTTTGGGCTTGACTCTTCCAGAAGTGATAGAGAAGTCCACCTTGGCCCCTTCACTAATACTAGGCCATCCAGAGTTGGGTCATATCGGCGAAGGTTCAGAGGCTGACGTAGCTGTATTAAAGGTCAAAGATGGGCATTTTGGACTTATAGACAACGGCTTGACTGGTAATAGGGTGCTAAAATCTAAACAATTAATCGAAAACCAGATGACTATAAAAGCCGGCGAAATAGTTTGGGATAAAGAAGGATTTGCATTAGATTCTTACAAAAACACCCCAAAACCAGATTTAAAAAGTATTTACCATCAAAGATAATTTAATCGTTTGGATCTTCTGCCCTCCAACTTTTAAAAGAGAACTGTACCGTACGGCCTTCTGGCTCTGATACAGTCAGAATCGGATTGTAATCCCAATAAAATAGAGTATCTGGTGTTCTGAAAATAATTTTATGTGTGTAAGTTATTCGCCCCACCCAACCGACTGATGCTAAACTAGGTATCCATTTCTCAGTAGCTTCGGAATAATCGTTTAAGTGTGGTTGGGCAATAACAGCTGCATAACCTTCAGCAGATCCATCTTTCCAGCAAGGCGTTGATTTAGGATTACAAATATTCCAAGTTAAATTTATCTCATCACTTTTATATTCAGTAATAATGCTCAATCCTGGATCGTAAGTTGAACGTGGATTTACGACATAAGTAGCATCTTCAAGAGTTCCTAAAGCCAATTTACACGGATTACTAGTTATATCACATTCAAGTTCGAAAGATGCCGGCTTTTGAGGGGTTGGAGTTGGAATTGGAGTAGGGATTGGAGTTGGTGTTACTAAAGATACAGGAACCTCTACGATAACTTCCTTCTCGACTTCAACGATCTTCTCTACAGGAA
>PACM01000046.1 GCA_002700125.1 Dehalococcoidia bacterium | reverse complement strand
TGGGCATATGGGCACCAAATCATAGAATGACCGAACCTTGGACTTTCGTTGTTGTATCTAAAGGATCTGAAGAGAGAGAAAAAATTGGTAATCAAATTGAAAAATTGGCAAACACACTAGCTTTAAACAAAAATAAGGAAACTGTAAAAAAATCAGCAAAAAAAGCTAGAATGGATTTTACTAATTGCCCTTGTATCGTCTATGTATTTTCCAAAACAGGAAAAAATGAAGAAGAAACTACTGAGAACTTTTCTTCAGTTAGTATCTCAATTCAAAACATGTCTCTATATGCTTGGTCCTTAGGAATAGGTGTCGGATGGTCTACTGGAAAGACTGTAAAGGTTTCTAATTTATACAATATATTAGGAGTTCCACAATCTTCTAAAATTGTTGGGTGTCTTTCTATGGGTTATATAATAAAGAAACCTGAAATTCTACCGACAAGACGGTCTAGTCATTTAGATAAAATTATTTGGAAATAGATGATTTTATACAAGTTAACTTTTTAATCTTTTTTATAGAAAATTTTACCCTTTAATTTTTTAGGGAGATAATTTTGTAAACTAGAGGAATTATCGTGAGGATTTTCATAGTCTTTTCCATAATTAAACCTCCTAGATACTGAATTAGTAGCATTTCTTAGATGCAAAGGCACTTCTTCTTTCCGAGTATTGTTTACTTCTTTTAGAGCAAGCTGAATTGCTTGATATGCTGAATTGCTTTTGGGAGATTTAGCAAGATATATTGTTGCTTCTGAAAGTATAATTCTTGATTCAGGCCACCCAATCTTAGAAACACTTACTAGTGCTGAAGAGGCGATTGTGAGTGCCATGGGGTCAGCTAAGCCAATGTCTTCAGAAGCAGAAATTACCAGTCTCCTCCCTATAATTTCAGGATTTATGCCTGTGTCTATAAGTCGAGCAAGCCAATAAATTGAGGCATCTATATCTGAGCCTCTTATGGATTTTATTAATGCTGAGATGAGGTTGTAGTAATTGTCATCGTTATGAGAAGAGTTNAGGTTTGTTTGTAAAATTTTTTCAATTTCTTTTTNAGTTATTGTTACCGTTTTATCTTCACTTTGAGAAGCTAACTCAATGGTGTCAAGGATTATTCTGACATCACTTGAAGTTTTAGTGATCAAAATTTTTATCATTTCATCAGATATAATTATTTTCTTATCATGTAGGCGACTTCTCTGATCGTTAAGCGCTTGAATAATTATGGCCTTGATTTCATCAAAATTAAGAGGTTTAAGAACAAATACCCTNCACCGAGAAATTAGTGGGCCAATCAAACTTCTTCCTGGATCTTCTGTAGTCGCTCCAATGATTGTTGCAATTCCATCCTCAATAATATTTAGTAAAGATTCTTGTTGGTTTCTAGAAAAATGATGAATTTCATCTATGAAAATAATAGTTTGGATATTTTGGGTGCCAAGAATCTCACTAGATTTTTTTGATGCTTGCCTAATCGATTCAACACCAGATTTTACTGCACTAATTACTTCTAAGTTGTAACCTGCAGTNTTTGAAATTATGTTCGCTAAGGTTGTTTTGCCTACCCCTGGAGGCCCCCATAGAATCATTGAAGGAACAACTTTTCTTTTTACAGAATTTTTTANGATAGAAGTTTCATCCAATAAATGTGACTGACCATGGAATTCTTCAAAATTCCTTGGTCTAACTCTTCTTGAAAGAGGGGAGTTGTAACTTTTAAGTATTTCGCTATTGTGGTCAAATAAATCCAAATTATATTCTCATCTTTTACAATTTTCTCGAAATTAATTAAAAAATACAAAAATTTATGACACTTTATCCATTCAACAAATATCCTAGATGTCCTTGTTGATTTTGATGTACATTAGAAATATCNATTTTTATTTTTAATGCTTCAAGAAAATAATTTATGATTTAATTTTTGACTTTCTATATTATTTCTTCTAACGGAATAAACTAAAATCTAGAATAACTGTATGAAAAATGTAATTATTGGTGCTGGAGTTTTTGGATTAGCTACTGCATTGAGTTTTAGAGAAGCACTAGAGGATGTAACAATTATTGAGTGTGGCTTCCCTAATACTGCTTCTAGGAGCGCTCTTGGCAGACTAGATCCTATTCTCAAAGGGGCTGGATCTGCTGGACACCTTTCAGATCAAGAACAGTCCTTGAGCGGACCTTTAAAACCTGAAAATCANAAGAAGTTAGCTTTGGAGAGTTTTTTAAGGCATAAATCTAACTATAAAAAGTTGGTTGAACTTTCCGGAATTGATTATTACTTAGAAGACATACCTACTATCCAAATCTGTTTTGACGAGGATGAATTTTCAAGTATTGAAGATTCTCAAGAAGAAATGCAATCTCTTGGTTTTAATGTAAAAACTACTCAAGATTATAAAGAAATTGAAAGCTATCAAGAAGGGATTTCTTCTGAAATTTTTGGCATAGCATTGATTACGGGTTCTCTCTTTCTGGATGCTAATTTATTTATATCTTGCATGAGAAAATCAGCAGAAACTCTTGGTGCAAAAATTATAAATGATTTTGTTGAAGAGTTGTTTCATAAAGACAAGCAGTTGAGATTAAAATCTGGCGAAATAATCGATTATGAAAACTTGATAATATGTGCTGGCCCTTGGACAAATCAACTCATTTCATCTACTGGAGAAACTGTTGATATGTTTCCTGCCAAAGGAGAAATTATAAAGTTAGAATCTTCACAAATAAGCATCAATAATCACCTGCATGGATCTTGTTCTGTAGTTAAGAAAAGAGACGGGTTGATTTGGATTGGTGCTACTTATGAAGACGAGATCTTTGATTCAAACATTACTCTTGAGGCTGAGTCCAAATTGATTAATGACGCATCTTTGATGCTACCAATCCTATCTAATCAAAAAGTTGTTGAACATACAGCTTGTGTGCGCCCAGCTACAAAGGATGGGATGCCTAGAGTGGGAGAATTGATTCAAAATTCTGGAATTTTTGTTGCTACTGGNGGCGGCGGATGGGGTATAATGCAATCATTTTTAATAGGAGATTTACTAAAGAATTTAGTGATTGATGAAGTACCTTCTTTGTATCCTTTATAGGGCTAGTTAGAATAATTAGATTGCACTAATGGATAATTTGATTGTTACATAACTTCAGACGAAGCTTTCCCTTGTTGTTAAAGTGGGGTTCTAGAATAGTAGAATTCCTATTATCATATAAAGAAACTTGATTGAGAGACATATCTATATGACTGAAGAGATTTATAATCTAGATGCTTATGCAGCTAAATGTGATGCGGTTATAACTAAGATTCAAGATGAAGGTATTTTCCTTGATTCAACNGTTTTTTTTCCTGGAGGTGGAGGGCAACCTTGTGACAAAGGAATAATGAAAANCGAAAGTAAAGATCTTGAAGTAAATCAAGTGAAGAGAATTGAGGGAGAAATATTCCATTTTGTCAACACAGATAATCTTAATGTCGGTGATAAAATTCAGTGTGTTTTAAATTGGAAAAGACGACATAATCTTATGAAAACTCACACTGCCTTGCACATAATGTGTGGAGTTGTATGGAGAGACTTTCAAGCTCTCGCAACAGGTGGCAATATGAATGAGTTGAATGGAAGGATAGACTTTGAGTTTGAATCTTTGACATCTGAGATGACGAAAGACATAGAAGAAAAAATAAACTTAGAGGTAAATAAAAACCTTCCTATATCTGTCGGCTTTATCTCTCGTGAAAAAGCAGAAAAAATACCAGGTTTGATACGAACTAAAATTAACCTTTTGCCTGCAAGTATCAAGACGCTCCGTACAATCGATATAGAAGGATTGGATATTCAGGCTGATGGTGGAACTCACGTTAAATCTACAAGCGAAGTTGGGAAAGTCAAAGTTGTTGGTCATCAGAGCAAAGGTAAATCAAACAAGAGAATTCGTATAGAAATTGAATAAAAATAGGAAAGGATAAATATGAAAAAATCTAACTCAAGCACAGTTGCTGTAATTACAGGAGCTGGAAGAGGCAACGGGAGGGCAACAGCCTTTCATTTAGGTAAATCAGGAATATCGCTTTATTTGAGCGACTTGGATTCAGGTTTACTAGAGGAAACGATCTCTGACCTTAAGAGCGAAGGTATTGATGCAACTGGAGGGATTTACGACGCTAGCAAAATATCTGATGCCTCACCCTTAATTCAAGAAGCTGTGCAACATTTTGGAGGAATCGATATTTTGATAAACAATGCTGGAGCTTCAAAACCTGTAAAATTTCCTGATGTTACTGAAGAAACATGGGACTGGGTTTTAGACCTCAACTTGAAAGGCCCTTACTTCATTATGCAAGAGGCTGCAAAACATATGATGAAAAAGAAGTCAGGATCTATTGTGAACATCGCTTCTATATCAGCCTCAGGAGGAATGACTTCTTCGCCTTCATATGCTATAGCAAAAGCTGGAGTCATTACTATGACAGTAACTGCCGCTGCGTACCTTGCAGAATTTGGAATAAGAGTGAATGCTATATCTCCCGGAATAGTAAACACTCACTTTCACGATGAAGTAAAAGAAACAAATCCAGACGTTTTGGACCAGCAGGTAAAATCAATTCCATTAGGTAGGCTCGCAGAACCAGAAGATATAGCTTCTGCAATAGCTTTCCTTGTATCTGATGCTGCAGATTATATCACCGGTGAAGTAATCACTGTAGGAGGTGGTAAGAACCGGCTTTGACTTTCTGTTATCTAAGAACTTAACGCTTTTATGGGTTGGTATTTGCTTACCAAGCAGAGAATTGTGGTTTCAATTCAGATATATGCCTCTATCCTCTTTTATTGATTTCTTGAGTAGCGTATGCGCGATTGCAATATCTTCTAAGGCTATGCCTTGAGATTCGAACAAAGTGATAGTGTTTTCTGGTATCTTTTTCTTTTTCGCCACAAGGTCCCCAAGCAGGCAAACATTACTCCAATCAAAAGTAGAATCTATTTTTTTATACTGTATTAAATCCCCACATTCGATCTTTGCTTGATTCATATCATCTACAACGATAAGATCACTTCTTTCAATTGCTTCAATATCTATTTCTCTTCTATTCGCGACATTACTTCCTGCAGCATTTATATGAGTATTAGGAGATAGCCACTTTCCTTTCAATACGGGTTCTTGAGAATTTGTAATGGTTACTATTACATCTTTATTAACAGCGCACTGTTCAGGATCACTTGTAGAATTAACAGGAATCTTAAGTTTTTCACTCATCTTCTGGCAAAATTGTTGACTTCTTTCAAGGTTCCTAGAATATACAATACATTCTGTAATTTTCTTTACATTTGAAATTGCTTCAATTTGCGTTTCAGCTTGAAACCCAGAGCCAAAAACACCCATACTAATTGAGTCTTTCTGGCAGAGAAACTTAGTAGCGATACCTGTAGCAGCACCAGTCCTTAATTGGCCCAATCTATTAGCTTCAATTATTGCTAAAAGTCGGTTATCTTTCAAGCTATATATACAAACGTGGAAACTCAGTCCTTTTGATCCGGCAACATAGGATTTATATCCAACGATCTCTTTTTCTTCCCAGCTGGCTGCCATAAAATTAAAATTAGAACCTTCAATGTCAATACGATTTCTTGGGATATTAATAATCTTTTTTTTAGAACTAGCAATAAATGCCTCCTCTAGAGACTTTATAGCTTCATCCATAGTGAGTAGCTGATTAACATCTTTTTCTGAAAAAAATTTAGCCACAAAACTCTCTTGTTAAATTGATTATTAACATAATTCTAAAGTGCCAATATTTAGCAGTTGCATGGATCACAGTTGCATGGATCGCACTTGCAATTTGGATTATTACACTTTGTCATTATTTCCTTTCTTTAAATATCTATTTAAACACGTTCTATTTTTAATAAATATTTATCTTGTACACACATAGTCAATTTTTGTATATTATTTACTAAAACTTAAGGGAAGATAGATATAAAATCATCTTTTAATAACTATTGGAGACCTGACTCTATTATTTACTGAGGTTTAAATTGAGTGAGAGTAAGACAATGCGAATTACTGATTTAAAATGTGCAATTATTGGCAAAACACCTGTTGTAAGAATTTGTACTGATGAAGGTATATCTGGCTATGGTCAGGCAGAATGGGCAAAACCGTATTTAAAGCCATTTGTCTTGTTCTATAAGCCACTACTAATTGGTGAAGACCCTACGAATGTTGAAAGTGTAATGAGAAAAATTAGAAGACTAGGTGCTTTTAAACCTTATGGGGCAGCAGTAAGTGCAATAGAGGTTGCTTTATGGGATATAGCGGGCAAAGCATCTAATTTGCCAATATATAAATTACTTGGTGGAAAAGTAAGAGATAGGGTTTTGGTTTATAACGGAGGAATTAGATTTCCAATGGAGGGTAAAGACAGTCCTGAAAATTTTGCAAAAAATACCCTGAAAATGAAGGAATTGAAAGAAGGCTTTTCTATTATTAAGCAAGGACTTGCTCTCCACGGAGAAATGGCAAATAACTTTGAAGGATATTTTTATGGTGATGTTGTTTGGGACGAAAATAATAGCATTGTTTTTGACGATGATGCAGCAGAACCTTGGGCCTTAAGTCAATACCTACCTCACGGAGCACAAATTACCGAAAAAGGATTTAATTATACTATTGATTGTATTAGAGCGATGAAGGATGTTTTAGGTGATGAAGTTGGATTAGCATTGGACCTTGGCCCCGGTATTTCACCAAGTGATGCACTTAAACTAGCAAAAGCAGTAGAGGATTTAAATATAATGTGGATGGAAGATATGATAACGGGTGATTATACTCCTTATGTTTTAGCAGATTTGTACAGAGATGTGACCATGAATACTACTACGCCTATACATACTGGAGAGCAAATTTATTTAAGACATAATTTTAAGGACCTTATTGATAAAAGAGCTGTCAATGTTATAGGTCCTGATCCATTAGATGTCGGTGGATTGGCTGAAACAAAATGGATTGCAGAGTATGCAGATATGAATGGTATTATGATTGCTCCTCATGGCACTATTGATGGCCTTATTGGATTAGCTGCTCATGTCCAATTAGCTGCTACATTGCCAAAAAATTATATCGCTTTTGAGTACTCTGTTCCTTGCCATCAATGGTGGTATGATATTATTGATGGTCTTCCAAACCCTATTGTAAAAGATAGTTATATCGAGGTATGGGACGCTCCAGGCTTAGGTATATCTTTTAATGATGAGGCAAAAAAATATCTTAAAGATGAAGATGAAGAATTTTTTAACTAATACAGAACTTTTTCTTAAATTTTTTAAGATAAATCAAGTACAACCAAACTAAATATCTGGAGAGATATGCCCGAATATTCATACAAAACCAATGGTCTAACATTAAATTATTTTTGTAATGATGTTGAGGCTAAAAATACCTTGGTTTTAATTCATGGATGGACAGGCGGATGGGAAGTTTGGAAACCTTTGATACAAGAATTCAGCCAGTATAAGATTTATGCTTTAGATCTGCCTGGACATAATAAGTCAGGCCATCTGAAAAACTACAACATTAATACTTACTATCCCCCTTTATTAGATTTTGTGAATTCATTACCTGAAGATAATTTAATTCTTGTTGGACACTCACTTGGATCTGCATCATCAATAGAGATTGCCTCTCGATCTAGAAAGATACAAGCTATGCTTCTTGAGGATCCTCCTTGGTTTTCTGAAAATAAGAACAAATCTACAAGTTCTGACGGACAGGAAGCATTCTTTTTAGAGAATAAGCCTAAGTGGAGAACTGTTCTTGATGCAATATTCGATTATCAAAAACACGATCCTGAAATATTTAAGACAAATCCATACTGGGGTGCAGTGAGGGCAAGTTATGCATTTCATCATGACATAAACATATGGAATGTAGAGCCAGGCTGGATATGGCAGGACGCGCCAAAATTGTCAGAATCAGTAGAAGCTAAAACTATTCTTCTTGGAGGCAACTTAGAAAAGGGTGGCTTGATGCTCGAAAGTGTTGCAAAAAAAGTGCAAGCAAACATTCCTGATTGCGAAATTCATTATTGGGACACTGGACATGGTGTAAGGGCTGAAAAGCCAACTGAATACAGCAAACTTCTTTCTAGCTTGCTAGGAAATTAATTTGAGAAGGTATGAAGTTGACTCAATTAGGTCAATTGCGTTACTTTTATTGATCTTTTATCACATTGTTATTTCGTTCTTTCCGGAGACCAAAGCATTAATTTTTATTGTGAATCCCGACAAAGCAGATTTAGGTGTAGGTTTGCTGATTGTTGTATCTCAAGCATTAAATATCTGGAGAATCCCCATATTGTTTTTTATTGCTGGGATGGCAATTAATTTTTCGTCTCAACGTAGAAATATTACAGAAATACTTAAAGAGAGATCGCTTAGAATATTGGTGCCATTATTTTTCTGTAGTATTTTTATAACACCTACCTATTTTTATATTCACGCTAATTATTACAATTACGATTATTCTTATTGGCCAGCACCTGCTTACTTATGGTTCTTAAATGCAATTTTTTACTATTCCTTACTGACGCTTCCAATAATTTCTATACAAAAAACAAATCCTAAAATATTTGTTTTTTTTCATAATTTATTAAATAACAAGTTTGGAATGTTTTTTATATTTTCTATCCCAATGGTAATAATTGCTACATTAGGAAATCCTGAAACATATCCAAATTTTGTTAATTTTGCCGCATTTCCTCTTTTAGATGTTTCTATTAATACGAATATTCATGGATTTTTAGTTGGCTTAATATGCTTTTTAATTGGGTTTCTTTTCGCATCATCTGTAGAAATATTCTGGAATTCAGTAAGAAGTATTAAATTTATAACATTAGCTTTTGCTATTGCGTTATTTATGCAGAGGTTATTTCTTTATTTATTGCCTGTGTGGGGAGGAAGCCCAGGAGCATATCCGCTAGTTATAAGTAACGTTCTTACTGCTTTTGAATCAGTGTGTTGGATGCTATCTCTTGTTGGCTTTGCCTCTTCATTTTTAAATAAAAAGAATACAATTTTAGATTATATAACTCCAGCAGTATTTCCAGTGTATATTTTCCACCTGCCTGTACAAAACTTTCTAGCTTCTCTTATATACCCATTATCGATTGTACCAATTGTTAAATTAATAATTCTTACTTTCTCTACGATATTGGTTTCTGTATTTTTATATGAAGTTGTTAGAAGATTGAAATGGTTCAGAGTCGTTTTTGGAATGAGACCGTAGGTTTACTCTATATTTTTTATCTATCCATCAGTCATTTTTATGGTATATTGATCTTAAATTTAAAATACTTGAAATTTATATCAAAGGAGAAAAAATCTTATGAAAATGTACTTAAATGGAGAATGGGTCTCTCGTGATAATGTCCAAGAAGTTCTTAATCCTTATGACGGATCTGTAGTAGATACAGTTCCATCAGCGTCTGTTGAAGACGTAGCAACTGCAGTTGATAGTGCCGAAAGAGGATTTAAAGAGATGAAGACTTTAAGTGCTCACGATAGATATTCATTTCTTATGAAGGCTGCAGAATTAATTGAAGAAAGAAAAGAAGATCTTGCCCGAACGATAACTCTCGAAGAAGGAAAGGTAATTTCTGAAGGGAGAGTGGAGGCAGACAGATGTAAACAAACAATTATAGTTTCAGCGGAAGAAGCCAAAAGATTGCAATCTGAAGTGTTACCCTTGGATGCAGCCCCTGGAAACGAAGGCAAATTTGGATTTACTTTACGTGTACCAGTAGGAATAGTTGGTGCAATAAGTCCGTTCAACTTTCCTTTGAATCTCGTTGCTCATAAAGTTGGACCTGCATTGGCTGCAGGTAATGCAGTAGTTTTAAAACCTGCATCTGACACTCCTTTGTCAGCTTTGAAACTGACTGAAATAATGTTAGACGCAGGATTTCCTTCTGAGGCAATTCAGTGTATTACAGGACCTGGAGGAACTGTTGGGAACGCATTAGTTTCCAATATTAAAGTGAGAAAGATTACTTTCACGGGGAGCCAAGAAGTGGGTGAACAGATTTGCAAAACAGCAGGATTGAAAAAAGTCACTATGGAACTTGGATCGAATAGCCCTCTAGTTGTGTTGCCAGATGCTGACTTGGAAAAAGTTGCACAAGCCACAACTCAAAGTGGATTTTCAAATGCGGGACAAGTATGTATTTCAACTCAAAGAGTAATAGTAGATCAGTCCGTGTATGGAGATTACTTAGATGCTCTAGTTCCCGTTGTCGAGTCTTTAACTATAGGCAACCCTATTGATGATCCAGTGAAACTTGGACCTATGGTAAGAGAGGGAGACGCAGTTCGTGTCTCTGAATGGATAAATGAAGCTGTATCAAGCGGCGCTAGACTATTAACAGGAGGAGAGCGAGATAAAGCTATTGTGAGCCCAGCAATCATTGCTGATGCAAAACCGGATATGAGAATTTGTAAAGAAGAATTATTCGGGCCAGCAGTAACAGTAAT
>PACM01000045.1 GCA_002700125.1 Dehalococcoidia bacterium | reverse complement strand
ACTTGATGATCATATTGTTGAAAAATCTCTTTTTTAGAAGCTATATTAGGAGAATTTAGCAACCCTTCAAAAATATCTTGTAAATTTTTTGTTGAACTTGGAGATTTGTATTCTTGGACTTCTTCAATCCAAGATGGTTTCACTTCATTTAACTCATAGGATGGAGCTTCGGTTAGTATTTTCACCGGTGTTTTTAATATTTGTTGGTTTTTGTGCATAATAGTTACATTTTTGGAATTATTAAAATGTCCAATGATACTTGCTGTTAGATCCCTTGTATTAAAAAAATCGATAAATTTTTTAGCGTGCTTTTCTTCGCTAATAATTAACATTCTTTCTTGGGATTCGGAAAGCATGATTTCGTATGCCGTCATGTCTTCTTCCTTGAGATGCACTTTGTCTAGGTTTATATTCACACCTAGATTGCTCTTGTATGCAACTTCAATCACTGAGCTAGTTAATCCTGCTGCTCCTAGATCCTGCATTCCAACAATCCCTTTCATTTTTACAGAGATTAAGCATGCTTCTAAAAGAACTTTCTCTAAGAAAGGATTGCCTACTTGAACTGCTGAACGTGCACTAGAGGATTCTTCGATAGATTGAGATGCTAATCCTGATGCACCATGTATTCCATCTTTTCCTGTTTCTGCCCCTACCAGAATTAAGACATTTCCTTCTTTTTCAGCCTTGGCACTCATAAGAGGTGAGTCACGAACTATCCCTACGCACATGGCGTTTACTAGAGGGTTTTTAGAATAACAGTCTTCAAACTCAATTTCGCCACCAATATCAGGTATACCTAAACAATTTCCATAACTGGATATTCCCTCAATAACTCCATCAAAAAGATATCTATTTCTCGGTTCGTCTAGCGGACCAAATCTCAATGAATTCAGAAGGGCGATTGGAAATGCACCCATTGCAAAGATGTCTCTTACGATTCCTCCAACGCCGGTAGCAGCACCCTCCTTTGGTTCTATTGCGGAAGGATGGTTATGGGATTCCACTTTCATAACAGCTTTTAATCCATTGCCTAAATCAATTACTCCAGCATTTTCTGATCCTAAATTTGAAATTACACGTGAGCTTTTATTTGGTAAAGTCTTTAGGAGAAGTTTAGTGTGCTTGTATCCGCAATGCTCACTCCACAAAGCACCAAACAATCCCAGTTCTAAAGTAGTTGGTTTTCTGCCGAGAAGTTCTATAATTTTTTCATATTCACTAAAAGAAAGGGCAATTTCTTTTAATAATGACTTATCAATCGTCATCTAAACAGCTTGACTAAATGATTCAACCATAGACCGAAATATTAGATTTCCATCTTCACTGCCTAAATCTAAAGAGCTTGACCTTTCTGGATGGGGCATCATTCCTAGGACGTTTCCTTCTATATTCGTAATACCTGCAATATTGTCTACTGATCCATTAGGATTACTATCTTCATCGACGTATCCTTCTTTTGAGCAGTATCTAAAAACTACTTGATCGTTTTCAAATAGAGCCTTTATTGTATTAGGATAAGCTTGATAATTTCCCTCTCCGTGTGAAATCGGTATCTTTAATACTTGTGAATTATAAATAAGGGATGAGAATTTAGACCGTGTGCTTGATTTTAAGTACGTATCGCAACACTTGAACTTTAAGTCCCTATTCCTTATTAATGTACCAGGGAGAAGTTTAGATTCACAAAGGATTTGGAATCCATTGCAAATCCCTAGGATTGGAAAGCCTTTTTTTGCGAAGCATGCCACCTCTTTCATTATTGGTGAAAATTGAGCTATAGCGCCAGCCCTTAAGTAATCACCATGAGAAAAACCTCCCGGAAGTATTATCGCTTCTACGTCTCCTACATTGCTATCTTTATGCCAGAGGTATGAACTTTTTGTATTAGGTATATTGTTAAGAGCTTGTTTACAATCTCTATCACTCCACGTGCCTGGGAAAACAACAATTCCAATTTTCATATGATAATAATATATATGAAAATTAAGTTTGATAAATTTGATTCTGAGACTTTAAATAAATTGTAGGGAAAAAACGGGGGTAAATTAGTATTCTCTACTTTTTCTTTTCTTGTTAGCTAATTTCTTTTTCTTTAAAGCACTTGGCGGCTCAAATGATTGCCTCTTTCGAGTTTCTGACAAAATACCGTTCTGTTGAACCCTTCTATTGAATCTTCTCAGCATACTGTCAAAGGCTTCGCCATCTCTTTGTCTGACTTCTGTCATTTATCTCCTTGCAATTACAGATTGAGATTATACATGTAGTTGCTATAAGCTTCAACCGTGACTAATTTTTTAAGTTATCTAAACTTAAGTTTAATCTGCTGATAGCCTCTTTTAATCCGAGGATTTCAATAGACTCAAATAATGGAGGTGATATCGTGGATCCAGTCACGCAGTTCCTAATTAATCCTAGATAATCACGAAGTTTGAGTCCTAATTCCTCATTTTTCTTCCTCAAAACTTGTTCAATGATTTGGTGTCTTGAATCTTTTGAATGTACCAAGTTTTCGAATTCATTAATAACATCTTGTAAAATAACTTCAATTTCTGAAGAATCTTTATTGCCACACTTTAGCATTTCGATACTCGGCATTTCATGTATAAAAAAGAACTTTATTAAAGGAAATATCTCATCTAGAGATTTTATCCTTTCTTTTATTAAAGGAATTATATCGGTCAGTTTGGACTTGTCTATTGCTGCAAACTCCTTCTTTGATGTATTGGATTGCAAGTATTTGTAACTTAAATCTTCCAATTCGCTATCTTTCATAGATCTTATGTACACTCCATTGATCCAAGAGAGCTTCTCAGGGTCAAAAATTGAGGGGCTTATGCTTAGGCCTTCGAAGTCAAACATCTCAATAAATTGATGCTGATTCATAATTTCTTCATCACTTCTTGGAGACCATCCAAGTAGTGCAATATAGTTCTTTAGGGCACTAGGCAATAAGCCACTCTCTTTATATTCAATTATTGATTTTGCTCCATGCCGTTTACTGAGCTTAGTCTTGTCTTTGCCAAATATAAGGGGGAGATGAATAAAATCTGGTGGCGTAATGTCTAGATATTTATAAATTAAAAGATGTTTAGGTGTGCTGGATATCCACTCTTCTCCTCTAAGAACGTGAGAAATCTTCATTTTGTGGTCATCTATTACGTTTGCTAAGTGATATGTGGGTAAACCATCGGCCTTCAATATCACAAAATCATCTATTTTGGATAGATCGAATTTCATTATTCCTCTTCTGAGATCTTGGAATTCCATTTGACCCGATAATGGTACTTTTAGTCTTATTACAGTAGGTTTCCCTTTACGCTTCGACTCTTCAAGTTCTTCACGAGACCTGTTCCGTGAATAACCATTGTATCCTGGAGCTTTGCCTGCAGAGATTTGCCTCTCTCGCATTTTGCTAAGTTCTTCAGGAGTTAAGTCACACATGTAGGCATTTCCAGAGTCGATTAATTTATTTGCTGTATTCAAATAAATCTCACTTCTTTCTGACTGCGTATAAGGCCCTAAATCACCCCCTATGTCAGGGCCTTCATCATAATCAAGCTCTAACCATTTAAGTCCTTCAATGATGTTTTTAATTGAGCCTTTAACTTGCCTTTTCTTATCAGTATCCTCAATACGTAAAATGAATTTCCCTTTGTATTTTTTTGCAAATGCCCAGTTAAAAAGTGCAGTCCTCATAGCTCCTAAATGAGGGTCGCCAGTTGGACTGGGAGCAAATCTTACTCTGATATTTTTCATATTTTCTGACATTAAAATATTATTTTATTCAAATTCATCGTTTGGCTAAAACATTTTGGTATTTCATCTTTTATGTCTAATATTTTTTTCTGTAAAGGATGTTCAAAATTGATTCTGCTTGCATGTAAAAATAATCTATCAGATTTTAAATTTTGACTTGATGAGTAAAGAGTGTCTCCGTAAATAGGGTGACCAATTGAAGAAAAATGAACCCTTATTTGATGCATTCTGCCAGTTTGTATTTTAATTAATACCAATGTTAGCCCTTGGTTCTCCATTAATTTTTCATAAGATGTCAACGCTTGTTTGCCGCCTTCTATTACCGCACGTTTTATTTTCTTCAAGGGGTGTCGGCCAATTGGGGCATCTATTCTGCCTTTTTGAGGTGTAGAGCCAGTCACAATGCCTATATATTCTTTTTTAATTTCTCTGTCTTTAAACATTTGCTTAAGTGTTTTATAGGACAGATTATTTTTTGCAATCACTATCAATCCAGAAGTTTCTTTGTCTAGTCTGTGGACTATTCCAGGCCTGTCTGGATCACCCACATTTTTTATATCAGGAAATTGATTTATTATCCCATCAACTAATGTATCACCCGTATGACTATCAGCGTAATGAACTACGATACCGCTCTTTTTTGATATTACTAGAATATCTTCATCTTCATACATGATTTTTAGTGTCATCTTAGTGGGATTTAATTTGCTCACAGAGAGACTAGAAAAATCTACAGATATGGTATCACCGTACCCGACTGATTCTGAGCTCTTTTTTATTTCGACCCCATTTTTCTTTACAAGGTCACTTGCTATCAACTTTGCTATGTTGGATCTTGAATAGATTGTCGTCTTACTCAAATAATAATCGATCCTGGGATTATCATTCTCTTTACAGATTATTCTTATTTTTTTCATTGGTTTCCTTTTTCCAATCCTTGTATAAATGAAATATTAACATTGCCATGCCTATCGAGATGCAAGAATCAGCTATGTTAAAAACTGGCCAAATACCAACATCAATAAAATCAGTGACTGATCCATGCCTAATTCTGTCAGTCAAATTTCCTATTGCCCCACTGAGCATTAAAGAAATAGATATTTCAAGAAATAAGGATCCTTTAGCTACGAAAATTAGGAGGTATATAATCAAGCATACTGCGAATATTCCGATAATCAACAGGAGAATATTAGCGTCATCAACTAGGTTGAAAGCACTTCCATAGTTTCTTACATGTGTGAACCGAAAAAAACCTTCCTCGGGTAAAGATTGATGTACATTGAGCTTCCGTATGATAATTTCTTTAGATATTTGATCAATAATAGCAAAAAATAAAATAATTATAGTTGTATAAAAAGGTCTTGATCGGAAACTTAAAATAATTTTTTTCATTGCTCTGATTAAATTTGATAAACTCATTGCTAGGAAAAATTTCGAAGCAGTTCGATATATTTTAAACGAAAATCATAGACGAGGTTAGTATTTTGATAGATTTGAGAAGCGATACCGTTACTAAACCAACAAATGAAATGCGAAAAGCTATGTATGATGCAGAACTTGGAGATGATGTATATGGTGAAGACCCCACCGTTAATAAACTGCAGGATCTTGCAGCAGAGATAACGGGAAAAGAGGCTGCTTTGTTAGTTTCTTCAGGAACAATGGGAAATTTAGTTTCTTTGCTGACCTTAACAAATCGTGGAGAGGAAATAATTTTGGGAGACCAATGCCATGTTTATGCTTGGGAGGGAGCCGGAGTTCCTATTTTTGGTGGTGTAAGNCTCAACGTTATCAAGAACAAAAATGACGGTACACTAGATTTGAATGATATAAAAAACGCGATAAATCCTACTGATGATCATAAGCCTTCTACAAGCGTTGTTAGTATTGAGAACACTCAGAATCAGTGCAGTGGTTCNCCCATTTCAGAAGAATACTTGATGGCGCTTCAAGATCTTTGTAATGTGAACAAATTAAAAATTCATATGGATGGGGCAAGACTGTTTAATGCTTCTGTCTACTTAAATATTGAAGCTTCAGCTTTAACAAAGCACGTNGANTCAGTAACTTTCTGCTTATCAAAAGGTCTTTCTTGTCCAATTGGAAGTATTATTTGTGGTTCACAAGATTTCATTCTAAGAGCGAAAAGATGGAGAAAGTCAATTGGAGGAGGAATGCGACAAGCTGGGGTATTTGCAGCAGCAGGGATAATCGGTTTGAATAAAATGACAAAAAGATTAGGAGAAGATCATCAAAATGCTTACCGGNTAGCCCATGGATTAGCTGACATAGATGGAATCGACATTAACCCAGAGGTCGTAAAAACAAACATTGTAAGATTTTCTATTTCGAACAACAATCCTAGAAAGTTTTATGAAACCTTGAAGTCCAATGGAGTTCTAGTTAATCCTTCAAACTCTTCCCTTAGNATGGTAACCCATTATGGTATAACTAGTGATGATATAGATCTTACTTTAGCTGCAGTTTCTAAAACTTTAAGGGAAATTTAGTGACAATTATTGGTCTTATAGGATTAATTGGAGCAGGTAAAAGCACAGTAGGCAAATTTATGTCTACTAAAGGATGTGACGTGATAGACCTTGATAAAATTAGTCATGATCTATACAGAAAAGATACGGATGCTTACAATGAGATTTTATCTATATGGGGAGTAGGNATCCTTGATGAAAGTTTGGAGATAGATAGGAAAAAACTAGCAAATATTATTTTTCCTGTTAATGATTTAAGCAAGTCNATTNCTGAAGGCTCATCCAAGTTAGAATCAATTATATGGCCTAGATTGGAACNAGTAATTCAGAAAGAGATTTCAGAAAAAGAGGAAGGTTCAATCAAANTAATCGAAGGAGCATTAATTCTAAAGGCTGGGTTTGATAGATACTGTGACTCTATATGGTTAGTAGATTCCACGGTTGAAAATATAAAAAAACGAAATCAATTGGTTACAAGTAGTGACTTTGCGAATCGTCTAGACACCTTGATACCATTGTATTCAGAGGAGGCGATTCAAGATAGAGTAGATGAAATTATTGANAATAATTCTACAAAACAAAATCTCTATAATAATGTAAAATCTCTATTGGAAAGAATCAGAAAGGGATTATAGATGGCCACGAAATCTAAGATTGCAAAGAATTATAGCATCGAAGACTATTCGATAGACGAGGAACCATTTTATATTCCCGTCTCTGACGAAGTTCAGGTGTTTGAATCCGCTTACGCTCAGAAGATACCAATTTTATTAAAAGGACCTACTGGTACTGGAAAAACTCGATTTGTTGAATATATGTCCTGGTATTTATCAACTAAGACGAGTAAAAATATTCCCTTAATTACCGTTGCTTGTCACGAAGATTTAACCGCGAGCGATTTAGTTGGCAGATATCTTATTGATTCGTCTGGAACAAAATGGATAGATGGTCCATTAACTAGAGCTGTAAAACATGGAGGAATTTGCTATCTCGATGAGATTGTCGAAGCAAGAAAAGATACAACCGTAATAGTTCATCCTCTTACGGATCATAGAAGAATTCTGACTATTGACAAATTAGGAGAAGTGATTGAAGCCGCAGANGGGTTTTTAATGGTGATTTCATATAATCCTGGATATCAAAATGCAATGAAAGATTTGAAGCAAAGTACTCGACAAAGGTTTGTGGCAATAGAGTTTGATTTTCCCACAACTGAAGTTGAAACACAGATATTAAAATTTGAAGCAAATGTAGATGACAGAACAGCTACTTCTCTTGCTGCATTAGGAGAAAAAATTAGGAATCTCACTGATCANGGACTTTCTGAAGCTGCCAGCACTAGAGTGCTTATATATGCAGCCAAATTAATAAAAGTTGGAATTAAACCGAGAAGGGCTTGCCAAGTTGCTGTNGCCTGGGGCATTACGGATGACAAGAAGCTTTATAGGAGCATAGAAGAAGTTATTACTGCTATTTTCCCATAATTTACATAATGCTTAACTTTAAACATTTCATCGAAAAACTTAGTTTGGTATTTGAAAATCAAAGCATCCAAATTCCTGATAGTGAATCNCGACTTGCATCAGTCTTTTTGCTTTTTGAAGAGAAAAAAGAGGATTTTTTCATAATATTGCTTAAAAGATCTCTGCAAGTTCAATTTCATGGAGGTGAAATTTGTTTGCCCGGAGGAACATTTGAAAGTACAGATAGAGACTTACTGACAACCGCTTTCAGAGAAGTTGAAGAGGAAATCGGTGTTCCTAAAAATAAAATTGGTCAAATATCCACACTTGATTTTGAAGACACAAGAACAGGATTTACCATAAAGCCATTTGTAGGATTATTAGAGGATAATGTTGAATTAACAATTGATGGAACTGAAATTGTGGACATTCTCTCAATCTCCATAAATGACCTTATTAAAGGGAGTAACTTAAGAACTCTGTGGTTTTTAGATGTAGATCAAAATCTTTATAGTAAACCAGCTTTTATTCTTGATGGTGAAGTTGCTTGGGGCGCTACAGCTAATATTATTGTTAACTTCTTTAACAAAATTGGATATAAAATAAACCAAGATGGATAAAATACGCCAATTAAAGAAAGAATTAGGTAAATTCGANATAGGCNTAGATCAGGAATTAGATTTAGCAGTTACAGAGTTGTTTGAAGGATTACCTAAAAAAGAAGTGGATGCGTGGGTCGATGTCTTACTAGATATTATTAAAAATAGTTCAGATGCGACTNCCAATTTTAATTATTTGAAATCCTATATAGTTGAATCTCCTAAAATCTTTTCTAAGCTTCCTCAGGCCCAATTCTTAGAATGGGTGAATCAGTCTTCAAGAATTTATAATACGAAAAATAACTTGGGTTTAGCCTATGTAGATAGTACCTACTCTGTTCTAGAAAAGCTTAGACCAAGAAATCTACTTGACTGGGGCAACATAGGTTTAAGTTTGTATCGCTCTGATAAATATAGTGAGATATTGGCTCAGCAATTTTATAAATTTTCTCCAACGATATTGGCTGCGTCATCATATCAAGACTTAGAAATTCTTGCAGATACTCTAAGTAGAGCGATGCTAAGGTCATCACAGATCTCCACGAAGTTACTAGATTGGGTTCATGTAATATCGAATGATGAACTTTTTGATGTCAAGCTATGGAACACAATTCTGAACCTTATTTCTAAAAACCTTGCCAAAAATTTTGAAGTTATTTTTCAGAACTTAGTTGATAACGCTGAGCAAATAAATAAAAATAGAGAATTCTTGAATATAGCCATCATTGTTTTAGAAAAGGATCCGCAAAACTTTACGACTATTCTTGAGAAATCTATAGATATATTTAACTATCATACGGAAAATAGATCAGATGAATATGTAACCATGATGAAGTCTCTCATCTCTCAATCGTCTAACGAACTAAAAGATTTTTCTGTAAATTTTCAATCACTAAATGACCGTGTATCCAGCGAAAAATTTAAAATTTGGTTTGATTCTGGTATTGACTTTTTGATAGCTAATAATATATCAACAAAAGGCTATTTTTCTCTTGAGCAAGATGGATCAAGAAAATTATTTAACGAACTCACATTTTCAGTTGATCTAGAAAGTGAAAAAGAAGTAATGAATTTTTATTGTTGTGCCTTGAGTGGGGAAAACCTAGGAATTCAGAGCTCACAATTTATGGTAGACAAAGAAATTGGATGGATAAATGCGGATTTGGCAACTACTGAAGGTACAACAATTTATCTGCCTAACTCGATAAAAAAATTTAAGGAAAAAGACAAGAATTTTTCTTGGTTGAAAGTGATAGCTACGCACCAAGTTGGTCATGTTGAATTTGGAACTTTTAAATTCAAATTAAATAATTCTTCAGAATATTTTAATGATACAAGATTTAAATTGGTTGAGAAGTCTGCTCAATCTTATTCTGAAAATACTACTGAAATTACTGACATGACTAGATTTTTTAAACTATTTGAAGATCGCAAGTTAGCGCAAGACATTTTTTCAATCTTTGAAGCCGTACGAGTAGATTCCAAAGTTTTGTCAAAATATCAAGGAATTGCAAGATCTTATAGTGAGGTTCAAGAAAATGCTCTTGAATCAAGACCCAAGCTTAAAGAATTGCCAGGAAGGGAGATGTTAGTTGAATCTCTAATTAAATATAGCCTTAAAAAACAAAAATTAATGATTCCTAAGAAACTTGAAGCTACCCTTGAAGAATTAATTACTTTGCTCAACATACTCCGAAAACGTAATGCATTGGTTGAAGATACCGCTGAAGCTACTATTAGGGCTTATAAATTATTAATGTCTGTAGAGAATAACCTCCAAGATGATTTCACGGAATTTCAATTTGATGAAAAATTATTATTAGATAATTATGAAGATTTAACTGATGAATTGTTAGAGTTTTATGATTATCTTGGAAAAGGCTCTCAGCAAAATGAAGAAAATAGCATTGAAGAGACTGACCTGGAGGAAGGCACAAACCAAACTGAAGATTACAAACCTCCTCAAGAGGTTGAGTTTTGGGGAGATTTTAAACCAGAATTATCACAATTACTACTTGAAATTAGTTTAGGTGAGTCTGAATTTTCTGAAGAAGGAGATCTATCTGACATTAGTCAAGAGCAATTAGAAGAGATGCTCAGAGAATCCGTTGAGGAAAATGCCGAACAAGAGGGGAATGATTTATCAGAATCAGACATTACACAAGACTTAGAAGATGCTCTGAACGATTTGCAATCAGAGAAAATTGATGATGATTCTAAATTTTCTGATAGATTTGACCACTTTGATGAACAAGGGAAACCTCTTGAAGCTTTGGAAGAAAATCAGTTCCTTTATGATGAATGGGATTTCAGAGATCAAGCCTATAAAAAAGATTGGTGCTTAGTAAATGAAAAAAAGATAGGCGAAGGAGATCTTGATTATTATGAAGAAACTTTGATTAAACACGCTGAAATTGTTGCTGATATAAAAAGACAATTTGAACTAATTAATCCTGAAACATACAGAAAAGTTAAGCGCCTAGAAGAAGGTGAAGAGCAAGATCTAGACTTAGTAGTAGAGGCTATGGTTGATTTGAGAGCAGGCGTTAGCCCATCTGAAAAACTTTACTGGAAAAGAAATAAGACAGAGAGGAGTATTTCAGTGGCATTTCTCCTCGATATGAGCGCTTCTACTGCTGAAGCAATTGATGATACAGATTATTCTAGAGATGAATGGTCAGCTCCTGACAACCCAGAAAAATATATGGAGTGGTTAAGGAAACGGAGGAGTCAAGGATTCCGGAGATCCTACAAAAGAATTGTCGATTTGGAAAAAGAAGGACTAATACTTTTGTTAGATGCCCTTGAGGCCTTAGGGGACACTTATGGCATTTTTGGTTTTTCTGGATATGGGAGAGAAAACGTAGAATATTTTATAATCAAGGATTTGGACGAGAAATTTTCGCCAGAAATACCAAAAAGAATAGACAGAATAAGCCCACTACATGCCACAAGAATGGGTCCTGCTGTTAGGCATTGCACAACAAAGCTACTTGAGACTGAAGAGAAATCAAAGTTTATATTTTTAATTAGTGACGGCAGGCCTCAAGACAGAGGGTACAGTAGAGAAGGGGTGGAAAAGGAATATGCGGTGAATGATACTAAGAAAGCACTCCTTGAAGCAAAAAGTGAGGGTATAACAACCTTCTGCTTGACAGTAGATAAGGAAGGCCATGATTATATGAAAAGCATGATGGAAGATTTGAGCTATGAAGTACTGGATGACATATCTTCTTTACCCCTTAGATTACCTCAGCTTTATAAAAATCTTACGGATACTTAATTAATTGGTGTACTTGATTAGCCCATTCAGAATCTACAGATACAACGTCCCTAGAGTCTTGAAAAACAGCTGATATTTCTTTGGCTGATAGATTACTCAAACTTATGGTGATAGGCCTTATGATTAATGATCCATTTTCAGAAAATGTGTTATTTCTTAGATATATATAGATTGACTCCTTGGTAATGCCATATCTCTGAAAATCCTCTTGTGTTTCTAAGGCTACTTCTTCAACTGCAAGTATTTTGGGTGATTGCACAAGGTTTAAGAATTTTTCTATTCTTAAATTGTCTGCTACTTTTTTACCGTTGCATGGTTCCTCTAGCAAAATATTATCTCCTGTAACATC
>PACM01000044.1 GCA_002700125.1 Dehalococcoidia bacterium | reverse complement strand
ACAGTAATAAAGGAGGTGCAGTTGTTGAATGTGAAGGTATTCAGGGTTTTGTTCCTTTATCTCAATTGATTGGTCCTGCTCGTGAATTATATCAACCATCAGGTCCCCCTAAACCAGGTTTTATCGGCATGCCTATAGAATTCAGGATAACAGAGCTGAATAGACGTAGAAACCGAGCAATTTTTTCCGAACGCGCTGCCCTCGAAGCAATTAAAAAGAAATTAAAATCCGAGAGAATAAAAGACTTCAAGGTTAATGATATTGTGAAAGGCAGAGTACTGGGTACTTCTAAGTTTGGCGTATTCGTTGAAATGGATGGAGCAGACGGATTAATACATATTTCTGAACTTTCTTGGGATACTGTGATGGATCCAGAAAACTTTGTTGAAATAGGGACAGAACTGGATGTACAAATTATCAATATAGATATAGAGAATTTACGAATTGCATTGAGTCTCAAAAGAATGCAACCTGAACCTTGGGACAGACTATCATCTGATATTAATGTCGGAAATGTGATGAAAGGATCTATAACGAAGCTAGCCTCATTTGGAGCGTTTGCCAGAGTTAAAGGTGGACTTGAGGGATTAATACACCTTAGTGAACTAAGTTACGATAAAATTGAGCATCCAGGTGAAATAGTTAAAGAAGGACAGGAGGTTGATGTAAAGATTATTAGGATAGAGGAAGAGAGGAAGAGATTGGGGCTTTCATTATTGTTAGATAAAAACTTAGAATCTGAAGAAAAACCTAAGGATAATAATGTAGATGTAGAATCAAAAGAGGACGGTGACCAAGAGCCCTCTTCAGAGGAATCTGAAGAAAAACCTAAGGATAATAATGTAGATGTAGAATCAAAAGAGGACGGTGACCAAGAGCCCTCTTCAGAGGAATCTGAAGACAAATAGAAAGTCTTCGAAGTGATCCTCAATGCCCATGTAGTTTTAAGGTTTCTTAACTAACAATTCAGTAAGCTGATATAATAGCTTTAATTTTAAATGGAAGGTAGTTTTATTTTTTATGCCAAGTAGATTTGAAAAATTTTCTGAAAGGGCGAGAAAAGTTTTAGCCCTGGCTCAAGAAGAAGCGCAAAGGTTTAATCATAGTTATATTGGAACCGAACATATCTTATTAGGTTTGTCTAGAGAAACTGAAGGTATTGCCAGTAAAGTCCTCAAAGTGCTTGGTATCGACGGAAAACGGATAAGAACCGCAGTAGAATTTATAGTTGGACAAAGTGACCAGCCTGAAAGAGATGACATAGGATTGACGGATAGAGCGAAGAAAGTAATTGAGTTGGCAGTAGATGAGGCAAGAAGATTGAACCATCACTATATTGGAACCGAACACATTCTTGTTGGTATATTGAGAGAAGGAGAAGGAGTCGCGGCTGGTGTTCTAGAAAATTTGGGCGCGAGCCTTGATGATGTACGTAAAGAGGCAGAAAAGATTTTAGCAGACAGTGTTTCTTCTCCTGTTTCTACTTCTAGTAAAGGGAAATCTAAAACTCCCCTAGTAGATGAATTGGGCATGGATCTTACTCTGTTGGCTAAAAATGACAGACTAGACCCTGTAATAGGAAGAGATGATGAGCTAAAAAGAGTGATCCAAATTCTTTGTAGAAGAACTAAAAATAATCCAGTTTTAATTGGAGAACCTGGTGTCGGTAAAACGGCAATAGTAGAGAAATTAGCTCAACGAATTTTTGATCTTGATGTCCCTGAAATGATTCAATCCAAGAGAGTTATTACTCTAGATATAGGATCTTTAGTGGCTGGGACAAAGTACAGAGGAGAATTTGAAGATAGACTGAAAAAAATTATTAAAGAGTTAAAGCAAAGTGGGGATTGCATTTTGTTCATTGATGAAATGCATACAATAGTTGGCGCAGGCGCTGCCGAAGGTGCTGTAGATGCAGCCAATATCTTAAAACCGGCTTTGGCTAGAGGAGAATTACAGATAATAGGAGCGACCACCACAAGTGACTACAGAAAAAATGTTGAAAAAGATCCTGCCTTAGAAAGAAGATTTCAACCTGTGAAAGTAGATCCTCCTGATGTTGACGCAACAATCGATATCTTAATGGGCATTAAGAATAAATATGAAGAGCATCATGGGCTTGAAATTACAGACCATGCTTTGAGAACAGCTTCTATGTTGGCTGACAAATATATACCTGACAGATTTATGCCTGACAAGGCAATAGATTTAATTGATGAAGCTGGTTCTAGGGTTAGAATAAACAATAATACTGTTCCAGAGCCTCTTAAAAAGGCGTCCGCTAAGCTTGATCAAATCAAACTTAGAAAAGAAAGTGCAATGAAAAAGCAAGATTATGACAGAGCAGCTGATTTGAGAGATGAAGAGCTTAGACAAGAAGCNAGAACATTAAAACTCAAAACAAGTTGGGAAAAGGACAAGGATCTGAAAATGGAAGTCACTCCTGACGATATAGCAGAAGTGGTGAGTATGTGGACAAAAATTCCAGTAGCAAGACTTGGAACCGAAGAGAAACAAAGATTACTTGATATGGAAGCAACTCTTACTACGAAGGTTGCTGGCCAGGAAGACGCAATAGAAGCAATTTCTAAAGCTGTTAGGAGAGCTAGAAGTGGATTAAAAAATCCTACTAGACCCATTGGTTGCTTTTTGTTTTTAGGTCCAACTGGTGTTGGTAAAACTCATCTCGTAAAAAAACTTTCAGAATTTTTATTTGGGGCCGAGGATAAGATGGTCCGACTTGACATGTCTGAATACATGGAGAGACATACTGTGGCTAGATTAATAGGGTCTCCGCCTGGATATGTAGGTTTCGAAGATGGAGGCCAACTGACTGAAGCAGTACGAAGAAATTCATATACAACTTTGTTGTTAGATGAAATTGAGAAAGCCCATCCAGATGTATTCAATATTTTATTACAAATTTTTGAAGACGGATTTTTGACTGACTCAAGAGGCAGAAGAGTAGATTTCAAAAATACATTAATTGTAATGACAAGTAATCTAGGTTCAGATTTGATCAGAGATGACAGTATTCTAGGTTTCTCAAATCCAAGCGATATTGAGAACAATAAAATTCAATATGAAAAAATGAAGACCCAGGTTTTGGACGAGGTAAAGAAATTTTTTAAACCTGAGTTTCTTAATAGGATAGATGATATTGAAGTATTCCACCCTCTTTCAAAACAACATATATTCGAGATAGTAGATTTGTTACTGAATGAGCTACAAGCGAGAGTTTTGGATAATGGATATGTTTTACAAGTGACAGACGAGGTTAGAGATTACCTGGCGGAGAATGGATATGATCCAAAATTTGGAGCCAGGCCATTGAGACGTTTGATTCAGGATGAAGTGGAGAATATATTGTCTGAAGAATTTCTAAAAGACACATATTCCCCGGGAGATGTCATTGAATTGGATCTAGTAAAGAAAAAAATAATAATTAGCCAGTTGGACAAGGTCAATTCGAATAGAGACTCGTAAAACTATAATGGATGAGTCAGTAATTCAACCTATGGTGCTAAATAATTCAACTTTACAAGTTAAACTCCAGAAACTCAGAGATTTTGTAAGTAATTATAGTAGCGTTATAGTTGCATATAGTGGTGGAATTGATTCATCACTATTGGCTTTAGTTACAACTGAATTATTAGGTAAGCAAAATTCACTAATAATAACTGCTAAATCACCGAGTGTGAATTCTAAGGAACTCGAATATGCTACATCATTGGCTCAAAAAAATGATTGGAATCATAAAATAATTCAAACATCTGAGTTCCAAAATCAAAGCTATAGGGATAATAAGGCTGATCGTTGTTATTATTGTAAAACTGAACTCTATTCACTTTTAGAATCTATCTGTGATGATAAGGGATATGAAGTAGTATTTAACGGTACAAACTTTGATGATTTATCTGATTATAGACCAGGATTAAAAGCAGCAGATGAAAAAAACATTGTTAGCCCATTACTGGAGTGTAGAATCAATAAATTGGAAGTCAGAGAAATTGCTAAGGAACTAGCATTAGAAAATTGGGATAAGCCGGCTCAGCCTTGTTTGTCTTCGAGGGTTCCATATGGAATAGAAATAACTATGAAAATTTTGAAACAAATAGAAGAAGCAGAAAATTATTTGTCTGAATTAGGTTTTGTTAATTTCAGAGTAAGGAATCACGGATCTATAGCACGTATTGAGTTAAGTGAAAATGATTTACACCGGATTNTGGAAAAAGACCTAAGGCTTAAAATTACCTCATATCTAAGAGGCATCGGATTCAAGTTTGTTTCGGTCGACTTACTTGAGTTCCAGTCAGGCAATTTGAATAAAAGCCTGAAAAGTTAGACTTGGATTCTAGTAATACATATACAAACTTTCTATACTTCAATCTTAATGCTGGGGTAAGTGGCGATATGCTGATAGGCTCTCTAGTAGATATGGGCGTTCCAATTTCAGTCCTCGAGTCAGATTTATCTAAAATATCTTCAGGTTTATCTTTAAAGTCTCGTAAAGTGAAAAGGGGNCCCCTAACTTGTACCTTAATTACTCCCGTATTCACTTCTGGATTTAATAATAGACGATATGACTGGCCTGATTTTTATGAAATGATAAAAAAATTCAAGAGTGATAATTCGTACTATGATTCTTTAAAAGATTCTCTCGACTTGTTAAGAACATCTGAGAACGAGGTTCATGATACTGACANATCAAAGCCTCATGAACTTGGTAGCGCAGATACTATCTTTGATTTGATTAGCTTTTATTCAGCAGTCAAATTTCTTAAAGTAAGATCCCTTCATTCTTCTGGGATACCTTTTTCTCAAGGAAGTATAAATATATCGCATGGTACTGTACCCGCAGTTTCTCCAGTAACTTTACAAATAATCAAGCAACTGAAGATTCCTGTATTTGATTCAAATTTAGTACCTAACTTTGAGAGTTGTACACCAACTGGCGTGAGTCTCCTTAAATTCTTCAAGTTTGGAGCAATGGGGAATTCTGTGATTGAGAAAACTGGATTTGGTGCAGGTCAAACAAATCGTAAAGACGTGGCTAACCTAGTTACAGCTATGCTGATGTCACCCTCTAACCAAAACCAAGATCTTTCTATAGTTGAAACCAATATTGACGATATGAATTTAGAGATCATAGGTCATTTCATGGAGGAATTATTTAAGTTAGATATAAAAGATGCCTGGTACACTAATATATTGATGAAAAAGGGTAGGCCGGGACTGAAGATGTCAGTACTTGTAGATCCAAATAAGATTGATCCAGTAATTAACCTCCTAAAGTTCGAGACAAAAACGTTTGGAGTAAGGATCATTTCTTCGAATCAAATCAGGTTTAAAAGAAAAACAGAAACAGTCTTAACCAAGTTCGGGAAATTACGAGTAAAAGTTAAATTATCCGATGAAGGCGAAGAAATTGACTACTCTCCAGAGTTTGAAGATTGCAAGAAATTGGCAAAAATGCATAATATTCCATTGAAAGAAATTTTTGAAGAAGCAATTATCCAATCAAAAATTAAGCCTCGGTAGCTCAATGGCAGAGCAGCTGATTTGTAATCAGCAGGTTGTGGGTTCAACTCCCTCCCGGGGCTCCACATAAACGATAGCAAGAAACTATTGTCTATTTCTTTAACTGGTATTAGAATTCTCATCTGTGCTAACAGATCTATATGGTCATCAAATGGCAGGGGTGGGTGAGTGGCTAATACCACCAGACTGTAAATCTGGCGCCTTTGGGCTACGGGGGTTCGAATCCCTCCCCCTGCACCAGATATAATTGCCCACATAGCTCAGTGGCAGAGCACGTTCTTGGTAAGAACGAGGTCACCAGTTCAACTCTGGTTGTGGGCTCCATAGCAGATTTTTAGAAATAATAGTAGAATATCGATTGGTATAAATCCGGAGGTAAAAAAAATGGGTAAACAAGTATATGATAGAAGTAAGCCTCACGTAAATGTGGGGACTATTGGTCACGTAGACCATGGAAAAACAACATTGACAGCAGCTATAACAGCTTGCTTGGCAAAAAAGAGTGATAATGTCACGTTTAGAGCATTCGACTCTATCGACAATGCACCTGAAGAAAAGGAACGAGGTGTAACAATTGCTATTACACACGTGGAATATGAAACAGACACTAGGCATTATGCTCATGTGGATTGTCCAGGGCACGCTGACTACATTAAGAACATGATTACAGGCGCGGCTCAAATGGACGGNGCCATACTCGTTGTGAGTGCACCAGATGGTCCAATGCCTCAAACTAGAGAACATATTTTGCTTGCAAGGCAGGTAAATGTCCCTAAAATTGTTGTTGCATTGAATAAAGCGGACATGATGGATGANGAAGAACTCTTGGAGCTCGTGGAGATGGAAGTTAGAGATTTGTTAACTGAATATGATTTCCCTGGAGATGAAGTTCCTGTAGTGAGAGTTAGTGCTCTTAAGGCTCTAGAGAGTAATGGAGAAGGAGAATGGGCTGATAAAGTAGTCGAATTAATGGACAAAGTAGATGAATATGTTCCTATTCCTGACAGACCTACAGATCTGCCTTTTTTGATGCCTGTTGAAGATGTTTTCAGCATCAAAGGTAGAGGTACTGTAGTTACAGGAAGAGTAGAACGCGGTGAAGTAAANATTGGAGAGGAAGTGGAAATTGTTGGTTTTGGCCAGAGTCAAAAGACTACGATTACCGGAGTAGAGATGTTTCATAAATCATTGGAGTCAGGGATTGCAGGAGACGCTGTAGGGTGCCTAGTTAGAGGCCTTGAACGAGAAGACATAGCCCGAGGAGCTGTTATTTGTAAGCCTAATACTCTAAAGCCTGGCACCAAAGCGAAGGCACAAATTTATGTACTAACTAAAGAAGAAGGTGGAAGACATACACCCTTTTTCTCAGGATATAAACCTCAGTTTTACATCAGAACAACAGATGTGACTGGCACTATAACTTTGCCAGAAGGTACAGAAATGCTGATGCCTGGTGATAACACTACTGTAGATGTCGAATTAATGTACCCTGTAGCTTTAGAGGCAGAACTTAGATTTGCTGTAAGAGAAGGTGGCAGAACCGTCGGCTCAGGTGTAATAACTTCCGTAACTGGGTAACTTTAATTAAGAGGATTATTCTAAATGGCAAAAACTGGATCAAGAGTGCTTATTACCCTTGTGTGTACAGAATGCAAGGAAAGAAATTACCATTCTGAAAAAAATAGACGTAATACTACTGAAAGAGTTGAGTTGATTAAATTCTGCAAAAGCCCTAAGTGTAGAAAACGAGTATTACATAGAGAAAGTTAATCAGAATGGCAGCTAATCAAAATATNAATTCTAATTCTCCAAGAAGGTCTATTAAGGAGTCATTCTTGGCTATATGGAATGAATTAAGAAAAGTAACCTGGCCCTCAAGGAAAGAGGCAACCAGGCTTACAATATTAGTATTAGCGATTTCNGGGGTCATTGGGGCCATATTATCTTTAGTAGACCTTGGATTTGCTAGATTATTTCGAATATTGACAGGTACTTAAGATGGTTGAAGAAAATACATTAAATGAAAATCCAGAAAAAGATTCTCAACCCGCTCCTAGATGGTATATCCTACATTGTTATTCGGGCCAAGAAGATCGAGTAAAAAAGAATCTGGACCAAAGAATAGAAACTATGGGATTACATGAAAGAGTTTACGAAGTTGTTGTACCTGTAGAAGAAGAAATAGAAGTGAAAGATGGAGAAAGGCATACAGTCGAGAAAAAGATGTATGCTGGTTATATTTTAGTTAGTATGTCTCTAGATGACCAGACTTGGTTTGATGTAAGGAACACTCCTGGTGTAACAGGGTTTATATCTGCAGAAGATACAAAGGATACAAGACCTAAGCCGGTACCATTGTCTGAATCCGAAGTGGAACATATATTCTCTAGAATGAATGCAGACACTCCTAGAGTCAGAGTTGGTTTTAATGAAGGCGATTCAGTGAAAATTACAGATGGNCCTTTTGCAGAATTTTTGGGAACTGTGGAGTATGTTGACCAGGATAAAGGTAAGGCACGTGTTCTTGTCTCATTTTTTGGAAGAGATACACCTGTCGAACTTGACTTTCTGCAACTTCAGAGAAATTAATAGGATTTATTATGGCAAAAAAGATTCAAGCTTTAGTTAAGTTACAAATAGAAGGTGGAGCAGCGACTGCAGCCCCACCTGTAGGTCCAGCTTTGGGACAACATGGAGCTAACATTATGGCTTTTGTAAAAGAATATAATGAGAAAACAGCTTCTATGAAAGGTGATGTTGTTCCAGTTGAAATAACGATTTATCAGGACAAATCATTTACTTTTGAACTTAAGACTCCGCCTGCATCTGCATTAATAAAGAAAGCTGCAGGTATTGATAAAGGTGCCTCTGAAAGTGGAATTCAAGTAGTCGGTAAAATAACTTTTGATCAAGCGAAAGAGATTGGTAAACAAAAAATGCAAGATTTAAATGCTCTGGATGAATTAGCCGCAGCGAATATTATCGCCGGGACTGCTAGAAGCATGGGCATAGAAGTAGAAGGTTAAGATAATGAAGAAGAGTAAGCGTTATATTGAACAGAAACAAAAAATTGAAGATAGATCCTATTCTGTTGCAGAGTCAATCGATTTAGTTAAAGATGTTTCTTCAGCGAATTTTGACGAGTCGGTTGAAGTGCATTTGATTACTTCAGCAGACCCCAAAAATGCTGACCAACAACTTAGAACAGTTGCTGACCTCCCTCACGGAACTGGCAAAGAGATCAAGATATTGGTTTTTGCTGAAGGTGATGCGGCTGCGATGGCAAAAGATAATGGAGCTGACTACATATGTGATGACGATATGGTAAAAAAGATTGAAGATGGATGGTCAGACTTTGATGTTGCAATAGCAACCCCAGATCAGATGAGTAAAATTGGTAAGCTAGGCAAATACCTAGGAAGAAAAGGCTTAATGCCGAACCCTAAAACTGGAACTGTTGTTCAACCTCAAAACATAGGCCAAACTATNCAATCTTCTAGAAAAGGCAGAACTGAACTGAAGTTAGACAGTGCATCAACTATACACTTTAATATTGGCAAATCGAGCTTTTCTAATGATCAATTAACTGAAAACTTAAAAAGTGTTATCAAAATGATCGTAAGTGCGAAACCTGAAGGTATTAAAGGAAGATTGCTAAAAAAAGGTTCTATGAGTACTTCTATGGGGCCTGGAATACAGTTAGATATAGAAGACTTGGAAGCATCAGCGTTAAATTAATTTGGATAAATTATCAATAACGTGTAATATTGCCAAGTTGCTAAAGACAGTAGGTGCGGAAGCTTAATTACCTACCGAGGTATACTAGTATTAAATAACAAATATTAAGTTAATGGTATCTCGAGTTTTTCTCGAGATTTTTTTATGCCAAGCGAAAAGAACATAAAACAACTAGATGAATTAGCAGAAATGTTTCAGGAAACCAGTTACTTGGTGTCTACTCAGTTCAAGGATATTTCTGCCAATGAAATGGTAGCTTTGAGAAAAGCTCTAAATTCTGCTGGAGCTCGATATAAAATAGTGAAAAATAATATCGCTCGTCTTGCAGCAGACAAAGCCGCATTGCCCGAATTGAAAGATCTCGTTACAGGAATGTGCGCAATTATGACAACGGNAAATGATCCTGCCCAAGCATCAAAGGCACTTTTCAAGTCCATCAATGACCAAGGATTACAAATAGATGTACTTGGAGGATTTTTGGATGGTGAAGTGCTCTCATCTGATAGAGTNAATCAACT
The DNA here is from genome assembly GCA_002700125.1 of Dehalococcoidia bacterium. GTDB lineage: Bacteria > Chloroflexota > Dehalococcoidia > Lucifugimonadales > Lucifugimonadaceae. Next base: position 253 of record PACM01000044.1, on the reverse strand, counting down.
TTCGAAATTACCTTCCAAGGAAGTATTGATTGCTAATATCATAGGGCAAATTGGATCTCCCATTAACGGTCTTGTGTTTATATTGAATTCGCAAATTACATCGTTAGTGTCTGTCTTATCAAATATAGTAGAAACAAAAAAATAAACTAAATAAGGAGAAAAAATGGTTAAAAAAGAAAATAAGATATCAGAAAAAGCTGAAGAACCAAAAGCTGAAGAACCAAAAGCTGAAGAACCAAAAGCTGAAGAACCA
>PACM01000043.1 GCA_002700125.1 Dehalococcoidia bacterium | reverse complement strand
GAAGGTATATCAGTACTAGAATTTACAGAAGTGATTTCTGGCCCATTGGCGGGGATGATTTTATCTGATTACGGAGCATTTAGAGATCTTCAGAGGCACAGGCTTATGACCATAGAGTGGCAAAAAATGTCACCTGGCTTGGGCTTTGATATGCCGGAAGAGGTTTCTGAAGTTGGAATGAAAGAAGATTGTGAAAAATTAGTTAAAACTTCAGAGGATCTACATGATTTACTTTCAAGAGATATGCCTGATTTGAGAGAATACGCTCTTCTCTTAGGTCATAAAGTCAGATATTCGATAACTATGAATGTAAGACAAGCCTTTCATTTGATTGAACTTAGAACTTCTAAGCAAGGACATGTTTCTTATAGAAATATATGCAGAAAGATGCATGAACTAATTTCTGAAGAGGCCGATCACAAAGTCATCTCAGAATTGATGTCATTTGTGGATCATGATGATTATGAACTTCAAAGACTCGAAGCTGAAAAAAAGCAAGATAAAAAAAGAATAAAAAAATAGTAATAGTGCGACCTCGAGCAGATTTGAACTACCGATCTCCTTTATTTTTCTTTAGAGTAATTGCAAGAGATAGCGGGACGGCAACTAAAGTTACTAAGAGTCCGATCAGAAAAAATTCTTGAAATACATCTAGTCCGGCATTTAGGCTCGCATCTGTCATTTTCTTTTGTGCAATCGGGTCTAGAGAGAATCCTTCAAGACCGCTAGTAAATTTAGCAAATCTAGTAGTCCCCCAAGCTGTAAGGGATGAAAGCCCTATGGTCATTCCGAGCATCCTTGAGACAGTTAGAAGAGCAGAGGCAGAACCTCTGTCAGAATCTTTTATTTCTTTCATGGCTGTATCGGTAATAGGTGAAATGCAGAGACCGAATCCCAAACCTGATATTGCTAGGTGTATCGTCATGGATGGATCAGCTAATTTTAGATCCCATCCAAACATAAAATAAAACCCTATTGCGATTAGCACAAATCCAAGTATCAATGGAATCCTTGCTCCTAATCTTTGTGTCAGCACTCCGCCTAGAAATGCACCTATCGAAAGTGCTATTGTCAGCCTCAATAATCTCAGTCCTGCTTCAAGCGGAGATGCTCCTAAAATTGTTTCAGCCATTACTGGGACGGTAATAATTGCAATTATTAATGTAATACCAATAAAAAAGTGAGTAAGATTTGCAAGCATAAATAATTTATTTTTTATTATTTGTTTAGGAATAATAAACTCTTTTGAAGCTTTGTATAAAAATATTCCTCCAATTAATGTTGCAAATGAAATAACAGCAAAAATTATTAAGAGTTCATTAGATTTGGTAATTTGAGCACATGCTAGTGATAATGTTGCAATAAATAAGAAGAAGATAATTGATCCGAGATAATCAATCTTCAAATCTCGGAAGGTACTCTTTGGGATCCAAATTATAACAGCAATGATAATTAATATTGTTGGAGGAAGATTGATCCAGAAAGCCCATTCCCAGGATAGAAACTCGGTAAGGGCTCCTCCTACTAATGGACCGAAAACAGCTCCTGCCTCAGCGCTTGCACCAATCAAACCATAAGCTATCGGCAATTTATTTCTAGGAACAAGAAATCCAGCTGCTGCTATAGAAATCGGAACCAGAGCTCCTCCTCCAATTGACTGAATGAATCTTGTAGCTAGTATCCAATTTACGTTTGGTTCCCGATGAAAGATCTTTGAAATTTCTGGACTTAGAGCAGTTAACACTGAACCGATTAAAAAAATTATTAAAGATATGATAAATAAATTTCTGAATCCGAACTTATCTGAAAGTCTTCCCGTAAAAGGCATAACGGCTGTGTAACCTATCAAGTAAATAACTATAAGCCACGAGGCAGTATCAAGACTAGTAATTGGAATTTCGAAGTCGATCATTATTTGAGGGAGAATAGTTACCACCTTAGTTTGATCGTCAGCTCCTAGAAATACACCCAAACAAAAAGGAAGCAGTAGCAGATAAGGTTTGATTACATTGTATATTTGGTTCTTCAAAGTGGAGGATCTACTGAAAATTCTGCATCTACGTCCCATATATCAATGATTCTGATTACTCCTTCTTCATCTAGGGGGTTCACCTGTCCTTCAATGCGAGCAGAGATCACATTCATTGTCTCAAGATCAATCGACAGAACTACATCAGCTATCTTACTGGGGTCTGATATACCGACGAGAGGTTCAAACACTTTAGCCTCAACTCTTCCACTTATCTCCTGTATATTTCCTGACGCATTATTTATTTTTTCAGGATTTTGCATACTTCCTAGAATGTCCAAAATAACTTCACTTACATCAAAACTCCCAAAAGGACTTTGCCCTTCAGGAATTTCACTCCATTTATGATTTATCGGATTTGTCCAGAAGCTACTCTCGTCAATGAGCACTATATCGAGCTTAACAAGTTGCCCGAAAGTAATTACGTTTGTCTCTAATTTAACTCTCCTAGGAAGCACTACCTCTCCTCTAACGGATTTCAATTGATAGAAACCATCTGAAAGAGTAGTTATGCCTTCTTCGTGTACAAGTCCAAATCGAAACGATTTCCAGGTACTTAGTTTTTCTGAAGCAGAATCAAGAATTTGTAGCGCAGTCAGGTCATTTTCTATACTTTCCNTGCAAGAATAAAGAGAAGGTAATAATAAAAATAATATTAAATAACGGAGACTAATTTTTTTAATAATTATCTGTAACATTTTAAGGGTCTGAGCAGTCTCTTATATATCCACAGTTATCACATTTTATTTTACAATGAATTTTCAAAATTACTGCTCCACAAATTATACAATTATGTTTTTTTTCTGAATCCATATTTGTCTTTTCCTAGTTTAATATCATAGTTTTCTCCCTTGATAATACAAAAAAAATACTTTAAAATTATCTTTGTATGAGGGGAGCGATTATGCTGAGAGGGCTCTTTGAGGCCGACCCATATAACCTGATATCTGGATAATACCAGCGTAGGGAACTCATGAAAACCTGTTTAAAAGTTTCAAATTTACAAAAAACCTTTGAGGAAAGGGTACTATTTTCTGACATCTCCTTTAATCTTAAAGAAAATGAAATTCTTACTCTGATTGGGTCTAGTGGGTGCGGAAAATCTAGTTTATTAAATATTATTTCTGGAATAGACAAAGATTATTCTGGAGANGTTTTAATCGACTCTTCCCTAGGAGGCCAAGAAAAAAGAAATTATATCTCATTTGCCCAACAAAAAGACCTTCTAATACCTTGGAAAAACCTACTAGAAAACGCGATTTTCGGTTTAGAAATTGAAGGTAGAGATAAAAGAAGATCCCAATCATTAGCTTTTGAGCTTTTAAAGAAATTCAACCTTGAAGGCTCTGAAGATAAGTTTCCACATCAGTTATCTGGTGGAATGAGGCAAAGAGTTTCACTAATGCGATCTGTACTACTTCAGAAGCCAATTTTGCTTTTGGATGAACCATTTGCATCATTAGATTCGATTACAAGAGAAAATCTTCAGAACTGGCTTATAGGATTATTGGATGAATTTCAGTTCTCAGTAATTTTAGTTACTCACGATATTCAAGAAGCAATAAAAATTTCTGATCGTATTTTAGTTTTAGGTGGTTCTCCTAGTGAAATTGTAGATGAAATTATAGTCAAAAAAACTAATAATGAGGCAATATACAGGAAGATAAGAAAGAACCTCTCAAGAGAGGTAGCAGATGTTTAAAAAATCATCACGATTCCTCCCTCCCTTCATTTTATTATTTATCCTTTTTTCTCTTTGGGAAATATCTGTAAGATTATTGGATGTACCAGATTGGTTTCTCCCGCCTCCAACGTTAATAATAAACGAACTTTTTGCTTCATTTGGATTACTTTTAAGTCACTTTGCTTTGACATCAATTGAAGTTGTTATTGGACTGATATTTTCAATGATTATAGCGGTAAATTTCTCTATACTAATTTTCTTTTTCAAAACTGTAGAAAAAAGTGTCTATCCATTATTGATTGCTTCTCAGACGATACCGGTTATAACGTTATCTCCTCTACTCCTTGTATGGTTTGGACCAAACATTCTATCTAAAGTAATTATAGTAGCAATAATTTCTTTCTTTCCGATAATAGTAAATTTTCTCGATGGCCTTAGATCTGCTGACCCAGATATTTTAAAGATGTCGGAGCAGATAGGGGCCAGTAAGTTTCAACTATTTATAAAGATACAATTACCATTCTCTTTCCCATATCTAATTTCTGGACTTAAGATTGCTTCTGTCTCCTCGGTTATAGGGGCAGTTGTAGGTGAATGGGTAGGAGCTAGTGGCGGACTAGGATGGCTTATAAAAACTTCTTCACCTCAGTTTCTTACCGAAAGAGTATTTGCTTCAATTATTGTATTATCTCTACTTGCGATAGCCTTATTTTCTATTTTTTATTTGATTGAAAAAATTGTACTAAATAAATATCCAATACACGGAGGATGAAATGAAAAAAGTTATTACAGGAATTTTAATTCTAATATCTCTAATTTCTTGTTCGAACCAACAAGAGGTCACTAAAGTATCTCTGGCATTGGACTGGTATCCTAATTCGAATCACGCAGGAATTTTTTATGCAAAGGACTTAGGATTATTTTCTTCTGCAAATTTAGAAGTAGAAGTATATACTCCATCTGACCCCTCAACCATATTGCAGACTGTTGGAGCTGGTCGAGATCAGTTTGGAATAAGTTATCAACCTGATTTACTACTTGCTAGAAACGAAGGAGTTCCAGTAGTTGCAGTTTCTTCAATTGTAAGATCTCCTCTAAATTCAATAATGACTTTAGGCTCTTCCGGCATCTCTAGTCCTGCCGAGCTCAAAGGAAGAACAGTAGGATACCCTGGAATCCCTCTTAACATAGGCATCCTCGAGAGCATCCTAGATGGACAAGGTTTGACGATGAACGATATTGAATTAATTGACGTTGGATTTGATCTTGTTCCTGCTTTACTGAGCAAAAGGGTTGATGCAGTTATCGGGGCATTCTGGTCCCACGAATCAATTTTGATAGAACTGGAAGGAAAAGAAGTGAATATTCTTAAATTTCAAGATTGGGGAATACCCGAATATCATGAACTTGTATTGGTTACAAGTGAAGATTATCTAGCAAAGAATGAAGACATAGTTATGGCGTTTATTAAGGCATTTAATCAGGGATTTGAATCCTCCATTAAGGATAATGAAGCTGCAATGGATTCTTTGGTTAAGGCCTTTCCTGAAGTGAATGTTGAACTAGAAAAAAGAGGTATCAAATTACTTTCTCCACTTTGGGAAGAAAGTAGATCTTCAAAAAACTTAGATAGTTGGAACAAATTTGGGGATTGGATGAAATCAAAGGGGCTGATTAATTCAGATCTAGATATCGCAGCATCATTTAATCAATAATCCAGTAGAAATATCAATTTTTAATAATTATTCCAGTTGTTAAGACTTTGCTTATATTGATCAGGGGTATTCAAATCAATTGTGGCACTTTCATCGCTGGTTTTGTACTTACAAATTGATCCTTCATTCTCTTTAATGATTTGCCTTATTCCTTGGGTGTCTTCTTTAATTAAAAGGAGATCTTTAAAAAATAAATTTGAAAAAATAATTGGATGTCCAGATTTTTTCTGATAAACCGGCATAGTTATCTTTTTCACATGTGGAAGTTCTAAATGAAAATCTATAACTTTTCCTACCAAATCTTTAGTCCTTGGTTGGTCGCAAGCCAAAATTAACACGTCGTTATTTTTATTTGAAATAGAATTTAAACCTTTTATGATCGAGGTAGTTTTTCCTAGTTTAAAATCTTTATTTTCAACAACTTTGAATTTAGTTTCGTGTATAGTATCACTTATTTCATTCGCTCTTGAGCCAAGCACAATAATTATCTCTTCTACTTTCGTATTGTCTAGAATGCTTATCTGATAATTAATTAAGTTCGAATCTCCCCAATTCATTAAGGGCTTCGGTGATTTCATTCTTCTAGATTCACCAGCAGCAAGAATTATTGCAGAAATCATTGACAATTTAGTTTTTTGAGTTAGCCACTATCTTTTTGAAAAGCTTTTCGTCTAGCTTCATAGGTTCAGACGATGCACTGTTTCTAAAACCTATCATCTCTGCAACTATGCTCACCGCAATCTCATTCGGGGTGCGAGCTCCTATGCTTAATCCTGCAGGAGACCTCACTTCTTTTAACCTTTCCTCTGGTATACCTTTTCGTAGTAAAGATTCGTAAATTAGTATCGCTTTTCTTTTACTTCCAAGTAAGGCGACATATTTTGCCTCAGTCTTTACAGCATTTTCTAATACCACATCGTCAAAATTATGTCCTCTCGTAGCGATGACTATAAAGGTATTTTTTCGTATGGGTAACTCATCAAAAGCTCTATTAAAATTACCGTTCACTATTTTTTCTGCTTCTGGAAACCTTTCTTCATTAGCAAAATCTTTTCTGTCGTCCACGATCCATACCTTGAATCCAGAATTAGAAGCTATAGGTGCTATTGCTTTTCCAACGTGGCCTCCACCTGCAATTAGCACTGCAGGATCAGTGGTAATTCCTTCTATAAATAATTGAGTACTTTCCTCTTCAATATGAATAGAGGTACCAAAACTTATTAATTTTGGAGCCTCTTGTACGATTCTTGTTATTAATTTTTCGTCACTCAGGTTACCAATCAATTCTCCATTTTCCTTAATGATGATTTTCTGTCCTATTTTTGATTCGTCAGTACTGTTTACAACTGTCGCTAAAACCATTGCAAATTCTCCAGAATATGCTTTGGTTACTTCAGAAAGAATCTGTTTGTCGAGATCTGAATCTTTTGATCTGTACGGATCAATCAAGAAGTACATTGTTCCTCCACAAACGAGTCCATCACTCGCAGCGAGGTCCTCATTTAGAATATAATCTTGGTATTTTGCATTATCTCCGTTCGCAAGAATTTCTTTTGCTGCAAACCATATGTCACCCTCTACACAACCACCACCAAGAGTTCCAACTGTTGTTCCATCTTTCCTTACCAATAACTTTGATCCAGGTTTTTGAGGAGTAGATCCTGATGTTTTCACGACTGAAGCAACTACAAACTCATTATTACTAGATAACTCTTCTAGTGCGTTTTCAAATACTTCTTTCATAACTATAATTCTACTTCATTAAGCATTTATTGTAGAAGTTGTTTTCAAAATCCTATTTACTCATTATGATATTGGCTAGCGCTTTTTATGGGGGCCCGTAGCTCAGCGGTCAGAGCAGTCGGCTCATAACCGATTGGTCGCAGGTTCAAATCCTGCCGGGCCCACCAGCGCTTTTAAGTTCAAAACCCCGTTTATTATTATTTCGAAATCTACTGGCAATTATAGAGTGGAGATGTTTTATCGATTGCTTGGATAAAAGAACGAGGCGTTGTAAGAAAGAGTAGTTTCAAATATCAAATTTTATTATCCATATACTTCATAGTGAAGATCATTCTAGACGTGTTAGTACACTAAAGTTGTGGTGATTTACAGTTAATAAGATAATGGAATAGTCAAATAAAAATAATTATGAAGAAAATATTATTAATATTAATAGGAATTGTTGNTTTAGTAGGATGTTCTTCTGAAACAATTGAAGAACCCACGATAGATAAAATTACACCCTCTGATGCTGTGTTAGATTACGATGTATTAAATGCTGTAGGATTCAAGAAAGCAAAGAAATATAAGGTTGACGGCTTGCCCAAAGCAAACAGNGCCTACATGGGGTTTTTGAAAGAAAATCCTGAAACAGACTATGAAGTTAGATTTTACGATTCTCACCAGGATGCTGTAGATCATGGCACTACCTATGCGGAAGAACGAACAGGAGAAGATGCAGTAGTGAAGAAAGAAAACGCTATGTGGAAGGAAGGTGTGAAGGACGGTAGAACTTGCGCTGGAGACACCCACAGTGGAAAAACGTCTTATTTGTCAGCTCACGGAGCTGCAACGTGCACGACTCCTAAATATATGGATTACATAATATATGGAAATATGGTTCTTTTGTGTCAAGGAGTAGATTCACCGCATTCAATGTTGAATTGTCAGAACATAGTAAATAAATTAACGTCAACCGATTAAACTTTTCACATCTCAAAAAGTTTTAATTGATCACCTCTTTGAGCTGAAATCATTATCCTATGAGGTATGACGAGTTCTTCATTACAGAGATCACAACATATGCCGGAGGTTAAAGGCTTTGGATCGTATCCAAAACCTTCTACTTCATTCCAGCATAATGAGCACTTGTTATCTTCTGTTTCTTGTATTTGCATAACGCCATTATATTTCTAATNCNCAAAACCACAACAATTATTAAAAATTGTCTAAGAATATTTTTTCTATATATGATGTGGGTACNAACGGAATAATTTACCTATTAAGAATTTANACAAGNAAATAAAGAATAGTGAAATCAGGATTAATANTGAAAGTCGTGCTTATAGCTTCTATATTGCTGCTAGCTCTGAGTTGCTCTTCAGAGGAGTCGCTTAAAGAAACCACCAAGATTTATTCAATGGAAGACGTTGCCACAGCTGGTTTTAAGGTGAAAAAAAGTTTTGTAACTGAATTCCCTGAATCAACTGACGCTAAGTGGGGGTTTTTTAAAGGGAGAGATGTTTCGGTAATAAGATACCCGACTGTTGAGCTTGCCAAAACTCTAGGCAAAGTTGCTGGAGAAGAGCAAACAGAAGAAATAGAAGTAGTCGTAAAGAATATAGCTTATGGACCCAAAGTTGAGAAAACAGAATGCAGGGGTCATAAAGCAAATAAACCGAACTCATCTGATGTTTACATGCTTGCATTCAGAGACAAATTGAACCTAGAAAACACCTTGATATTAAATAGAATAGAATTATTTGAAAGTAATACCGAATTGTTTCCACGAAAACCAAGCTGGATGGAGTGTGTCAGGCGAGCCCCAATGTATACAGAGTTCATCATCCACGGCAATCTAGTGATTATGGGAGAACCTTTAGCTACCGAAGATTCTGACGGAACAGTCAAATTTTTACAAGAAACAGCAAAAAGCTTGCCGTAAAACAAATAAAGATTGATTTTATGAGCTCACTGAAAAAAATAACTGTACTTGGAGCTGGAACTCCTACGCCTACTAAGGACCGTTTTGGCTCTTCAATTGTAGTAAAAGTTAATGACGAATTGATCATGTTTGATTGCGGGCCAGCCACCACACATAAGCTCATCAAGGCCGGAATCTCAATCACTAAGGTGGATTACTTGTTCTTTTCTCATCATCATTTTGATCATGATGTAGACTATCCGTGCTTTCTTCTTACGCGATGGGATCAAGGAGCCGGAAAAGAGAAAACTTTAAGAGTTTTGGGACCTAATCCAACAGAAGAGTTCACAGAAAATTTGATTGGGGAAGAAGGAGTGTTTTCTCACGATTGGAAAGCCAGAGTAGGTCATCCGGTCAGCCAGCAAATATATGTTAACAGAGGCGGAACTCTCCCGAGGAAACCTCCTGTAGTCAATGCAGAAAATATCAAACCTGATTCTACTTACAAATTCAACGGCTGGGACATACATACAGCTGAGGCAAAACACGTTCAGCCGTATCTGGACTCTTTAGCATACAGGATGGAAACTGATGATTTTAGTTTGGTGTATACGGGTGATACCGAGCCTTGTGAATCAGTTGAAAAATTATCTCAAGGTGCTGATATGATGATTTGCATGTGCTGGGATGAACAGAGCGTTATGGACAAGGAAAAAGAAAATACCGGACAATGCGGAACTCTTGGAGCGGCAAGCATGGCTGCTACTGCAGAAGTAAAACATCTGGTTTTGACCCATATGGGACCTAATATAAGCAAGGCCGAAAATATGAAAAAAAGCCTTAGAGAAATTCGCGAAGTATATTCAGGAAAAGTCACTTTTGCAGATGAAATTACTGATGTAAATTTAAATTACTGAAATTCTTCATTGCGACAAAATATCTGATGTTATACTATAAATACACGTCAATTATCTGAAGTTTTTTAGCGATAAACGCTAATGACCGGAAGATTTTTATTGATAAACGCTAATGACCAAAAAAATGTTTAAAGAATTCGATTAGAAAGGGTTTTCATTATGAACATATCTAAATTTACATTTATTCTTGCAATTATATCAACAGTTTTCGTATTTGCATGTGGAAGTGAAGTAATTAAAGAGGTGCCGGTAGAAGTAGTTAAAGAAGTACAAGTTGATAAAATCGTAAAAGAAACTGTTGTTCAAGTAGAAGAGAAAGTAATAACAGTTACACCAACAGCTATCCCAGGAGGAGGCACAGCTATATCGGTAGATATGTCTGATTTCGTACTGGAATCAAACGAGCCTAATCCAGTTCGGGGAGGAATCCTCAGAATGACTTTTGGCGTTAGCGTAAAACACACTGATCATCATCAAATGCCTGTTGCACAAGGGGCTGGTCCTCATAATTTGACGGTAATGTATAACGGACTTATTAGAATGAATCCAAATACCGGTATGACTACTATAATGCCTGATTTGGCTGATAAGTGGGAAATATCTGCAGATGGAATGATTTATAAATTTCATTTAAGAGAAGGGGTTAAGTTTCACGATGGTTCACTTTTGACTCCAGATGATGTTGTAGCTACGTTTGAAAGGATTGTTAATCCTCCAGATCATATAGCTATCGGAATTCAGTCTTTGTTCACTGAGATAGATACCATAAAAGATGGTGGAGATAACTGGGTTATATTTACTTTGAAAAGACCAAGTGCTCATCAATTCAATGCTTTTACAATGTTGAATGCCACAATTCTCCCAAAGAAATGTTTGGAAGACAACAATTATGATGTCAGAGAAGTTGTGTGCCCAGGGACTGGTCCATTCAAATTTGTTGATTATATTCCTGGAGAATATATGACGTTTGAGAAGAATGAAGATTACTGGAATCCAAATTTACCTTACATAGATGGTATTAAGATGATTCACGCTGGTGGTACCGCTAGGGGAGTTAACGTAATAACAGATGTTGCTGATTTTGCTTGGAATACATCGGAAGATGGATATGCTCAAGCTCAAGCAGATGACAGAGTACACTCGAAAAGAATGCCGAACACCGGTAGTAACTACTTTGGGTGGAATAACGCAGTTGCTCCTTTTAATGACATAAACGTTAGAAAAGCGTTTCATTTAGCGACTAACAAACATAACTTTACAAGAGTTTCACTGGGTTCTGCTAAGCCAAGCCGTTGGATTCCAACGCTTGCAGAAGGAGCCACTCCGGAAGAAGAATTCTTTAATCTTGCTGGATGGAGGGATGATAATGCCGCAGATATAAAAGCGGCTCAGCAACTGATGGCTGATGCAGGATATCCAAATTGTGAAGGCTTCCCTGTAAAAACTATGGTGGGCTACAAACCTGACGGTGCTGGTCCTGTATCATTCATGGATATGATCAACACTAATTTAGGATGTGATATACAGCCTAGAGCAGTTGAGAGAGCATTGGTTCAAGATCAGTATGCAGGAGATGCATTTAAGGCTGGTACTGAAATAGTGATGCATCTTGTTCCAGTTCAAGCGATCAAGAACTACACTCCATTTATGTTAGGATTGTACGGCACAGGTTCATCACAGAACTTTACCAATTACTCTAATCCTGAAGTGGACGTTTTGTTAGACGCAATGCTTGGTGAACTTGACCCTACAACCAGAGCTGCATTCACCCGACTTGTTCAATCAAAGCTTGATGAAAATCCTCCTTTGATATTGTTTGGTTTTGATAGCCACAGAGCAGTTTGGGGTCCTCATGTACATTTCCCTATGGATAGAAGAACTCAAAGTATATGGGGTAGAGTTGACACAATATGGATGGATAAAAGATAGGATAGAAAATATCGATCTTAAATATCAAACTCGGCATCTAAAAATCGAAATTAGATGCCGAGGTTGAGAATATGTATGCATACATATTAAGGAGAGTTTTAATTGCAATTCCAACTTTGGTTGGAGTAAGTCTTGTAATATTCTTCTTCATGCGCATTTTACCCGGTGATGTTGTAGATGCAATGGTAACTGATGAAACAGGAGCTATGGTATTTACCGAGCAACAAAGAGAATCTATAAATGAAAGCCTAGGTTTAAATAGACCTCTTTACGTTCAGTATGGAGGTTGGATGAAGGATGTTTTCACCGGTGATATGGGATATTCTTTTTGGACTAAAATATCAGTGGGAGAACATATTAGAAGAAGAGCTCCTATGACAATTGAGATAACCGTTCTCTCTTTAATTATTTCGTGGGTTATTGGTTTGCCAGTTGGCATTTTGGCTGCAGTCAATAGAAATAGTATTGGGGATTATTTTTCTAGAGGAATAGTTATTTTCTTTTTAGCTGTTCCTTCCTTTTATGCTGCTTTAGGATTTTTAATATTTTTTGTTCTTGTGTTTACCTGGAGACCACCAGTTGATGTTATATTCTTTTGGCAAAACCCTATACAAAGCTTGTATGTAGCCTTGCCTGCAGCAGTCGCCATAGGCACAGGTATGGCTGCAGTAATTGCAAGGATGGCTAGGTCGAGCATTTTAGAAGTGATAAGAGAAGATTATGTACGAACTGCAAGATCAAAAGGACTTGCCAATAATGTTGTCATCACTAAGCATGTTCTCAAAAACGCACTAATACCCGTTGTAACAATTTCTGGATTACAATTTGGGAATTTGCTATCAGGCTCTATTGCTGTTGAAATGGCACTATCGATACCAGGACTTGGAGCATTATTAGCTCAGGGTTTAGCTGACAGGGACTGGATGATTATACAAAACCTTGTTCTTATTTTTGCCTTTGCTTTCATAGTAATCAACTTAATAGTTGATATAATTTATTCCACAATTGATCCTAGGATTAGATATGATTAGGATAAAGAATTTATTAATAATTATTAAAAGCAACCCTCTTACTCTCTTTGCTACTATCATTTTGATTGTAATGCTTGTTTTAGCGCTTTTCCCATCTCAAATTGCCCCCATGGATCCCCAGAAAGCTCATTATGATGCACTGAGATCTCCTCCCACAATGCAGCATCTTTTAGGTACTGATTATGCAGGAAGAGACGTAGCTAGCCGGATGATTCATGGAGTTAGAACAACTCTTATTATTGCTTTTTCTGCAGTAATACTCTCAAAAACAATTGGTTTTTTTTGGGGGATGACATCAGGTTATTTTGGAGGTTGGTTTGACCTACTTACCCAACGAATTATTGAAGTAATGTTATCGATTCCTAGTTTAATACTTGCTTTGCTTTTATTGGCTGGGTTAGGGAGCGGTAGACTTACTGTAATTATTGCCATAGCTGTGGGGGGGATAGCAGGAACAGTGAGGATAATAAGGTCTTCTGTGCTAACTATAAAAAATATGGCTTATGTTGAAGCTGCTAAAGCTATGGGGACTCATCCGATAATTATTATATTCAGGCATATAGCCCCTCAGTGCTTTGCACCGCTATTGGTAGTGGCCAGTGTCAGCCTGGGTGGTGCAATATTTGCTGAAGCCGCCTTGAGTTTCTTAGGTTTGGGGATAACTCCTAATGCACCAACTTGGGGAAGCATGATGTCTGTCGTAGCTGAGAATTATTTACGTCCGCTGTGGTGGATTGCGATTTTCCCGGGCATAGCATTAACCCTCACTATAATGTCTTTTAATTTGATAGGTGATGAACTAAGAGACCGTTTGGATCCAAAATTAAAAGGTGAAGTAAAGGATAATTAATGACTACTAAACCAGTAAAGGAAAAGAAATCTAAATTGTTGGAAGTAAGGAATTTAAGAACCGTATTCAGGAAAGACGATGAGGATATAATCGCAGTAAATAACCTGTCTTTTGATTTGAACCCTGGCGAAATTGTAGGCCTTGTAGGGGAGAGTGGCTGTGGGAAGAGCGTGACCGCTCTGTCTTTGATGGGTTTGGTCCCCGATCCACCAGGAAAAATTATGGGAGGGGAAGTTCTTCTTGAAGGAAAAAATTTGATAAATCTTTCTGAAAACAACATGCAGAAAGTAAGAGGCAAAGAAATCAGCATGATTTTTCAAGAACCTATGACTTCTTTAAATCCAGTGTTGACTATAGGGGAACAGATTACTGAAATATTGGAATTGCACGGTGGATTGAGTTCAAAGGAGGCTATTAAGGAAGCAATTAGTTTGCTTAAGTTGGTAGGTTTACCAGATCCTGAATTAAGAATTAATGAACATCCACATAAATTAAGTGGAGGACAGAGACAAAGAGTCATGATCGCTATTGCTTTAAGTTGTAACCCTAAAATTCTCATTGCAGATGAACCAACTACCGCTCTTGATGTGACAATTCAAACTCAGATATTAGAGTTGATACAAAAATTGACCAAAGATATAGGTACATCAGTCATATTGATTACTCATAACTTGGGAATACTTGCTCGTTACGCAAGTAAGATTCACGTGATGTATGCGGGAAACCTTATAGAGTCTGGCTCGACAGATGAAATATTTTATAATCCGAAACATCCATATACTCTAGGATTACTAAATTCTGTTCCTAGACTAGATTTTGATCCTAAAATGGAATTATCTACTATATTAGGTGAAGTACCAGATTTAACACTAAAACCTGGTTGTAGTTTTGCACCTAGGTGTCAATTGGCTACAAAAAAATGTATTTCTACAGTGCCACCATTGACTGAGTCAAAAAAGGGGCACATGGTAGCATGTTGGGAATCCTCTAAGGTAACGAGAAAATTAAGATGAGTGATAAAAAAGTTCTAGAGATAAAAAATTTGAAAGTGTACTACGAGTCTGGTGGGCAATATATGTTTTTTAAAAATAAGAAAAAGATAAAGGCGGTTGACGGAGTAGACATTAGTATTAACAGCGGAGAAACTTTTGGGTTAGTTGGTGAAAGCGGCTCAGGTAAAAGTACTCTGGCAAAAGCTATACTGAATTTGGTTAAACCACAGTCAGGGGTTATAAACATAGATAACGATAATATATTATCCCTAAGGGGAAGCTCACTGAGAAAGAAACAAAGGGACATAGGAGCTATCTTTCAGGATCCTTATAGTTCATTAAATCCAAGAATGAAAGTTAGAGATATCATTGCAGAACCTATGAGGGCTCAAAAGCAATATACAGAACTAAAAGACGAAGTCAAATCACTGCTCACTACTGTAGGCTTAGATCAGATGTCGGAAGATCGTTTTCCACACGAATTTAGCGGAGGGCAAAGGCAAAGAATAGGGATTGCCAGAGCTATTTCAACAAATCCAAAATTAATAATTTGTGATGAGCCGGTATCAGCTCTTGATGTGTCTGTACAGGCCCAAATATTAAATTTATTAAAAAATTTGCAGAAAAATCTTCAAATATCTTATTTATTTATTGCTCACGATTTAGCTGTAGTGAAATACTTAAGTTCGAGGATAGCTGTAATGTACTTAGGAAAAATAGTTGAGGTAGGATCTAGTGAATCATTATTTTCAAACCCACAGCATCCATATACGAAAGCGCTCATTGATTCCATCCCTTTTCCAGATCCAAGGAAAGAGAGAAAAGGATCAACTAAAACAATAGAAGGAGACATACCAAGTGCTGCAAATCCACCGTCAGGATGTGTTTTTCGGACCCGATGTCCAATAGCTGACGATAAATGCTCGCAGATCATACCTAAATTGGAAACGTATAAATCGGGTCACCAAGTCGCTTGTTTAAAAGTAAAAACAAATTTTGTTTAATCAAGGAGAAATTTATGAAAAAACCTAATTTAATTTATATACAATCCGATCAGCACAATCCAGCAATAATGGGATGTGCTGGAGATCCGATTATTGATACTCCTAACCTAGATAAATTAGCTAATAGGGGCACAATTATCCAAAATGCTTATGCTGCTTCTCCTATATGTGTTCCATCCAGAATGGCGGCAATAACAGGCCTGAAACCTCACCAAAGCGAAGTTTGGACAAATGATCAAATTTTAAATTCTGCAATTCCTACCTATGCTCACTCGTTGGGAGCAAATGGATATAAACCTGTTCAAGTTGGCAGAATGCATTTTAATGGGATTGATCAATATCATGGTTTTTCTGAAAGATTAGTAGGAGATCATGGTCATAATCATTTGGGATCCTCAAAAAATCCTGGAACTCATGGTGAGCTTAATGGGACAGCAGGACCAAACAGAATAAGCTTAAAAGCTTCTGGAATTGGGCAAACTGCTTATCAAGTTCATGATGAAATAGTTACTGCAGAGACGGTAAAGTATATAGATGATTTAGGAAATAAAAAAATTGATAATCAACCAATTTCTCTATCCATAGGACTTATGCTACCTCATCAGCCATTTATCGCCTCAAAAGAAGATTATGAGAAATATGAAAAAAAAGTTGGTATGCCAAAAATACCTCCAACTTTATTAGATGAATGTCATCCATATATAAAATGGTGGCGTCAAAGAACAGGAATTGAAGAGGTAACAGAGGAAGAGATAGTGCGGTGTAGAATTGCATATTACGCCTTAGTTGACAGAATGGACAAAATTATTGGTAGTATACTCGATTCACTTGAGAGAAATGGATTAATGGAAAATACAATGATTGTATATACATCTGACCATGGCGAACAATTGGGAGAGCATGGTCTATGGTGGAAACAAACATTTTACGAAAATTCTGTTAAAGTCCCCGCAATTATTTCATGGCCGGGTCATCTACCCGAAGGACAGGTATTAAACTCAGTAGTAAATCAATATGATTTGATTGCAACTATGCTTGACGCCTCAAATTCACCAAAATTACCAAGATCAAACGGAAAAAGCCTCCTAGAGCATTTAAAAGATCCAAAGAATTCTGAATGGGAGAATATTGCTTTTTCAGAATACTGCATGGATGATTCTTCGGTTAATGATTTTTCAGGAAATCTGATGGGTAATGATGTCCATGCAAAAGAAGGAGGGGTTCAAAATAGAATGGTTAGAAAAGATAATTATAAATTAATTTATTATCACGGCTATGAAGCTCAACTTTTTGATTTAGATAGCGACCCTGATGAATTAAATGACCTTTCTAATAATAATGATTACTTAGATAAAAAGAATGAACTATTAGAATTATTACTCAAAGATTGGGATCCTGAGAAAATTCATAAAAGAATGATAGTGCTTAAGGATGAGCAAAAAATTCAGCAGGGCTGGGCACGTAATACTAACCCTGATGACACATTAAGGTGGGAATTAGATCCGATAAAAGATTCAACAAGATTAGACTGAGTTTCAAGAAAAAAGTACGCTTTTATACTGCTCTTTCCATCATCCATTTCTTTAGAGAGTGTTTATCATTGATAATCNTTGTTGTGTTTGAACNTTATGCATTATCCGATACAGNTAAAATAAAGGACGTATACGATTTTAATTTCGGGAATAATAAAGTTGTGTATATGCACCAGGAATAATTAGTATATAATCCTTAAGGCTTCTGACAAGAAAAGAGTCCTTAGGCTCTGTCAGATCATAGGATTTTGGTATGACTCAGGATCAGGAGCCATTCTTTGTTGAAGCCATTACTGTTATTACTGCTCCCNCGTTGACAACTTTAAACTTTAAAGGACACCTCTAACTAACTTATTCATTTTTACTGTAGTATGTACGTGGAGTGAGAGTTGCTTGNAGTTAGACACGCAATCACCAGTTTAGCTGTTGCTCTTGCTCCTAAAGCACCACTTAACCAATCTACCGTCTCATTTATTAAAACTAAGCTTTATCTAAGAATTTGATTGCTAGTTATACACCTTTCTTCTTGTCAATACTAACGGCCTCTTCTAAACTAATGTTATGGCAAAATCAATTGTGCAATATGGACTGCTCTCAACAGCACAAATAGGTCTTAATGCGCATCTTCCGGCATCTCATCAGTCGGAAAACTCTGAAATAATATCCGTATCTTCTAGAAATGCTGAAAAAGCAAAATCTGTTGCAAAAAAACACGATATTCCTAAGTGGTACGGATCTTATGAAGAGCAAATACAAGATTCAGAAGTAGACGCTATCATTAATTCTTTGCCAAATAACATGCACTGCGAATGGACCATAAAGGCTGCTGAGTCAGGAAAGCATATTTTGTGTGAAAAGCCATTAGCTGTCAGCGTTGAAGAATGTAAGAGGATGATAGATGCCGCGAACGCCAATAATGTTGTTTTGGTTGAGGCATTTACTCATAGATGGAACCCTCACCTTAGAAAAGCAAAAGAAATGATTGCTTCAGGAGAGATTGGAAAGGTATCAACTCTGGATGCCTCACTATGTTATAACTCAGACCCTGAAGGGAACATTAGGTTTTCTAAAGACTTGACGGGAGGATCGTTATGGGATGCTGGCTGTTACGCAGTTTATGCTGCCAGATTTGTAATGTCAGAAGAGCCGATAAGAGTCTCGGGAATTGCCCACGATAATGGAGATTGGGGCATAGATACCAGTTTTTCTGGAATGATGGAATTCGGTAGTGGTGCACTAGCTAGTATAACTTCTGGTATGAATCAGCCTTTTAGGTGCCAGATTTCGATAGATGGATCAGAAGGAAGAATTGAGATTCCGGGAATGTTTGATGATTCTGGACCAATAATAATCAAATATGGAAATGGCAGATCAGGTCAAAACGAAAAGATAATTTCAACCCCATCTCCATACAGATTTGTCAAGCAGTTTGATGAATTCTCAGAATGTGTACTCTCTGGTAAAAAACCAGAATTTCCTCCTGAGGACGGGATGAGAAACACTAGGGTAATTGAGGCTCTGCACGAATCATCAGCAACTGGAAAAATTGTTGAAATATAATCTAAAGTGAAGAACATTCAGCATAACAGAGTAGTTTCAATTAACTGAAACAATGAAAAATACGATTCAATAATAAAACATGGATAACGATTCAAAATTACACGTATTAGGATCAGGAACACCTCAACCAAACAAGGAACGATGGGGGTCGGGTTTTGTCCTTGAAGTAGGGAATGAAATGATAATGTTTGATTGTGGACCAGCCTCGACATATAAAATGATTTTGATGGGACTGGACCCAAGAGATGTTAATCATTTATTTTTCACCCATCACCACTCAGATCATGACTTGGACTATCCTGCTTTTCTATTAACCAGATGGGAGACTAGTCTTGGATTAGAAAAAGATCTAAAAATCTTCGGACCTCCTCCTACTGAAGAACTTACTAAGAAGTTGATTGATATCGAATCGGGAGCCTTTGCGCATGATTTTATAGCTAGGACCAAGCATCCACTTAGTCTACATTCATATGAAAGGCGTGGAGGAATAATGCCTCGAAAGTTACCAAAATATATAGCTCAAGATATTAATTCTGATGACATAATTGAAGGTGAAGATTGGGTTGTGACTTCAGCAGTAGCCGAACACGTCCAGCCTTATCTTGATTCACTGGCTTATAGGTTTGAAGGCGCTGGATTAAGCATTGTATTCACAGGAGACACAAGGCCTTGTAAAACTGTAACGGATTTAGCCAAAAATGCAGACTATTTAGTCTGTCTATGTATAGCCTTACAAAGTGATATTGAGGGAACTCCCGAAGCAGACTATATGACCGGAAGCATTGATGCTGGCAGAATGGCAAGTGAAGCTAATGTATCAAATCTTATTCTCGTACACGAGGCTAATAATCTAACATCTCCAAAAAAATTTGAAGAGGCAATCAGAGGAATAAAGAAAATATATTCTGGAAACGTGATTCAGAGCGAAGAGAAAAAAACTTATAATCTAACAAAGTAGTTTTGACTAGTTGGTGTAAATGAAAAAATATGATTTGGTAATTAAAAACGGATTACTATTCGATTCAGAATTAAAAATAATTAAGAATTCTGACTTGGCAATCAAGGATAATCTGATAGTATCTATTTCCTCTTCAATCGATACCGACGACGCTACCGAATTCATAGATATCTCTAATCGGTATNTTCTCCCTGGATTAATAGATCTTCACGTTCACGTATGGTGGGGAGTTGCTCATTTATCAGTCGAAGTAGATAAAACCAGCCTTGGACGAGGAGTTCCGGTAGTCGTGGATGCAGGGTCAAGTGGATCAAATACCGTAGATGGATTTAAGAGATACGTCATAGATCAATCTGAATCAAAGATACTGGNGTTCTTAAATATTTCTGGAATGGGACAATTAGACAACGACATCGGAGAGTTGGAGGATATTAGATGGGCTAGAGTGTCTGAAGCTGTAACTGCTGCAAAGAGCCATAAAGACTTCATAGTGGGGATTAAGGTAAGGCTTTCCAATCACATTGCTGGCGCAAACGATTTAATTGCGTTAGAGCGCTCTCTTGAAGCTGCAGAACACCTTGAAATGCCTTTGATGATACATATAGGAGATACAAAGCATTCCCTTGATTCTATAATCGGGAAGCTAAGAAAAGGGGACGTGGTAACGCATTCTTTTCACGGGAGAAAGAAAGGAATCATAGACAACAATGGAAAAGTAATTGACGTGGTAAGAGACGCGAGAAGTAGGGGAGTTAACTTCGACGTAGGTCACGGAGCGGGTAGCTTTTCTTTCGATATTGCAGAGAAAGCACTCGAAGATGGGTTTCCTCCTGACACGATAAGTTCTGATTTACACAAATACAACATAAATAGCCCTGTCTTTGATCTTGCCACTACCATGTCTAAATATTTGCATATGGGCCTTTCTTTAGAAGAAGTTTTTTCAATGTCTACTATATCTCCGGCCAGAATTCTTAATATTTCTGAGAATTTCGGAATACTAAAAGAGAATACAGAGGCAAACATAACCGTCTTGAAGGAAGAGAAAGGATCATTTAATTTCAGAGATGCTATGGGGGGAGAAAGGCTAGGAACTAAGCGCCTGGTCCCTGATCTGCTGGTCTGGGGTGGAAAAATACACCCAATACTGCCTCATAGAAGCAAAAATTATTAACTGTTTTTAAGTCGCGTTAATGTTGAAGTGCTTCTCGAATGAAAAATGACTGAGATCGAATTCAGATTCATTTTTTTCGAGCAAGTCTGCGGATATTTCCCCTATTACTGAAGAAAACTTGAAGCCGTGACCTGAACAAGGACTCAATATAAGGACATTATCATTGTCTGGATGAAAGTCGATCAAGAAGTCCTTGCTCTGAGTGTTGGTGTAGAGACAGATTTTCGAATCGAGCACTTTCCCCGGAGGACCGTTAAAAAATCTTTTAAAAAGTTTTTCAATGTCATCTTTTTCTTTCTGATATATCGTTCTATCTACCTCATCCGCAGAGGTAATTTTACCTTCGTGGTGTCTTGCTATCTTAAAACCTCTTCCAAAATTCGGAATCGAATAGAAATTTCTTATTTGATCTCCGTACTCAACACTCACTACGGGAAGATTGTCCGGA
>PACM01000042.1:7136-14721 GCA_002700125.1 Dehalococcoidia bacterium | reverse complement strand
TTTTTTCTTTCCTATCCATAAACCTATTGATTTTTGATCAATTGACAATCTTGGTATCTATTATCATTTACTAGAATTAAATAGTAAATTTTGTACTCAAATCATCTGTATTGTGAAGTTGGCACATAAAATCGCACATATTTGAAAACTAGAACCTCAAAACGATAAAAACGTTTAGGTTCAACTTAGGTTGGTGACCCGCCTCGGGGTCGAACCGAGAACCTATTGATTAAGAGTCAATTGCTCTACCATTGAGCTAGCGGGCCATGAAAACGCATTATATAGACTAGGTACTATACTCGACAATCATCTTATTCGTTCTGTTTAACATCAAAACAATTATAGAACCCCAAATACTTGATAGGGCAGATACCCATATAGCAAAATCATAAGTGCTAGTAATGTCAAAAATAATTCCAGGGAGTATTCCTCCTATAGCCATACCAATTCCTGCTCCAAAAAGCTGCCAGCCGTATGTGGTGCCCATGGGGAATCTTCCATAATACTGCTTATTAATTACAGGAATTACCGTGCCCTCTCCTCCGTAGGGCAGTCCAAAAAGCAATGCGAAAAGATAAAAGTCGAATACAGTAGAAGCATTTAACAGAAGAAGTACTGAAAGTCCTTGACCTAAAAATGACAGAAAGATAATTGGTTTACTCCCAAATTTATCGCCAATTATAGGGGCCGCAAACCTAGAGATGATACTGACAACTGCAATTATACTCAAAATTCCTGCTGCACTGACCAAAGTTAGTCCTTTATTTATAGCCATAGGTATGACAGCTACCAATATTACAGAGTGACCAACGCAACCCCAGAAATGAAGATTTATAAGGTGCCAAAAGCTATCTGTATGGTAAATTAACTTCTGCCCTGCTGAATGCCAACCGGCCGTAGCTTCATCTGAATCGCCATCCTCTTTTCTCCAACCATATGGAAGAACACCTTTAGCTTCAGGAGAGTCATAGAAAAAAAACAGACAAATTCCGATCACTAAAGTTCCTAAAAGGCCAAATATTAAGAATGTTTCTTGCCACCCAAAAAGTTCAAAACAAATTGCGAGCATTTGAATTGAAAGAGCTGGCCCAATACTCCAAGCAACCATCATTGCGCCAGTTCCAAGACCAGTACCTCTCTTAAACCAACTAACTACAGCTGGAACGATTGGCACTAAATAAATAGACTGAGCTATACCAAGAACGACACCGTAAGCGATATAAAATTCCCAAATACTCTGCACATTAGCTGTCCAAATCATACCTATTAAAAAAAGAATGGTACCCAAAATCATTGCTTTTTTTGCCCCTACCAAGTCACCTAGCATACCTGCAATTGGACTAAATAACGCAGTGCACAATGCCCCTATTGCATATCCCAAACCGATTTGACCTTGAGACCAACCGAACTCTACAGACATCGGGTCAACCATAACTCCAAACACATTCCGAATAGTACTACCCACCATTTGAATGATTGATGCAATTAGTACAACCATCCAAGCAAAATGTCGGAGTTGGTATTTCTTCTCTATTTTTGAAATTAATGAAGTGGACAAACTAAAACAAAACCTTTCTCCCACCAAGTAGACTCAATTCCATCAGAAACTTGCCTCTTATCAATTCGATTTTTAGAAAAATCAGCTCCAATATAAATCATGAGAAAAGCTGACATTAAAACAGTAAGTAGAATCATGGATATTCCACGTGACGGGAGACGCTCCATCAATTAAGATTCAGAAACTAGTTTACCAGACTGAGCCCAATCCGATTTTTTTATATCGTGATAGATAATGTGTGTAGCATCAGGAGTAGTCTCTCCAATATCGACTACAGCGTCAGTAATTGCTTTAGCTAGTCTGGCTTTCTGGTCATTAGTTCTACCCGCAAACCATTTCACTTCAATTGTAGGCATATTTTTCTCCTGCTTAAGTATTATAATGCACATATTCTATACAATTTGTGTTGGCGAGAAAAATGAATCAGGAAGAAAATTATATAAAAATCATAGAAAAAGCATTTTCAAAGGATTTTCCAACTAAGAATAATGTTAACGAAGTAGGCATTGGAGATGATTCTGCAATCTACGAAATTGATGAAACTACCACAAAGCAAGTTGTTTGTACCGACGCCATCGTAGAAGGCACCCACTTTGATCTGAAGTACTTTTCTCTAGAAGATGTTGGATGGAAAAGTATAATAGTTAATCAAAGTGATCTAGCATCAATGGGATCAAATCCAAATTATTTTAATGTGTCATGCGGAATACCTCCTAACTTCAAAACAGAAGATTTTAAGTTACTAACTAACGGTATGAAATTAGCTTGTGATCAATATGGAGGCGTTGTGATCGGAGGAGATATCGTTAAATCAGATAAAATTTTCATATCTGTAACAGCTATAGGGAGTCTAGAAAAATCAGAAGAAGGGACAGACAATAATTTTGCAATGCTAAGGACTAATAGTATGCCTGGTGATTACATTGGTGTTACAGGTTCTTTGGGAAACTCTTTGGCAGGAAGAATGTTACTAAACGAAGGCAAGAGAGAAAAAATTTTTTCAGCAATTCATAAAAGACCTTCTCCAAGAGTTAAAGATGGCTTGAACTTAGTTCGAAGTGGCGTTAAAGCTTGCATTGACATCAGCGATGGATTACATAGTGATTTAGAAAAATTATGCAAAGCCAGTAATGTAACAGCTCACATCGACGTTGACAAAATACCAATTGACGATAGATTAANGGTGACTTTTCCTGATTCGTTTATTGATATGGCTATATCAGGAGGAGAAGATTTTGAGTTACTCTTCACACTAAAGTCTATTAATCAATTACCAGAAGATTATAAAAGACAAGTAACAGTTATAGGCAAGATGATGAAACCTAATAATGCAAACTTAATCCTATATAAAAATACTGACTCAGAAATACTCAACCCGACCATAACAGAGTGGAAACATTTTTGATGGGAAAATCAATNAATATAATTTCTCATAGCCCAGAAGAAACAGTTAAGATAGGGACAAAAATTGCTCCTTTTATAGGGATTGGGAAAATTGTCTATCTGAATGGAGATTTAGGAACTGGNAAAACTACGCTTGTTCAAGGAATAACTAGTTATTATAACTGCCTTCAAAGAGCGAAAAGTCCTACTTTTATCATAATCTCCTCCTATAAAGGTGACATTCAAGTACACCACTGTGATCTTTTTCGTATCAACAATTCAGAAGAAATATTTGATTTATCAATAGAAGAATATTTAGAAACTGGTAATTTGATAATAGAATGGCCTGAAAAAGCAAGTATATATCTCCCACCTCCTACTCTAGAAATAAATTTTNAACACACAAGTTCTGACACAAACAGGAACATAATCCTCTATTCAGAAAACGAAGAGTTGATTGATGCAATCTAGCAATGTAAGAAATTTACTAATCATAGATACGTCAACGAAGAACGCTGCTGTAGCAATTTCTAAAGAGAACAAAATAGTATGGAGTAATTTCTGGAAATCGAAGAACAACCATAGCATAGAATTAATGAACAATGTTAAAGACTCTCTTGAAGCCACTTCCATATCAATTAAAGACTTAGATTGTATTGCAGTAGCTACAGGGCCTGGAGGATTTAGTTCTATAAGGGTAGGGATGAGTGTAGCTCTTGGNCTAGCAAACCCTAACGGTACTTTACTTCTAGGTGTACCGACATTTGAAATNGAATTCGAAAAATTTCGAAGTTTAGAAAAGTATAAGAAATTAGTGTCCTTAATTCCTGCAGGNTTAAACGCTTTTTGCTGGAAAAGTTATGACAATAACAATCTTAGAAGTCCCGACGGTATTGTAATGAAGGAAGAGATATACTCGAAATTCGAAGAAGGTACTTTTTTTTGCGGAGAAGAATTAAAGCCAATTTTTGAAAATTACAAGAATTTCAAATATTCTGATCGAAGTCACAGAGACCCAGAAGATATAATAAAAATAATAAACAGAGCAATAGATGAAGATGCTATTTCAAAATATCGAGACTTTAATCCAATCTATTCTAGNTCTCCAAATATAAACTCAAAGAAAGAAAGAGATTAAGATGAACGTTGAATCAACTTTAGTTTTAATAAAACCAGACGCTGTAAATCGTGGGCTGATCGGAAATGTAATACTTAGAATAGAAAAGTCAGGCCTTAAGCTTTCGGCCTTGAAACTTATATCGATCACTAAAGATCTAGCANGCAAGCACTACCAAGAACATAAAGAAAAGCCCTTCTTCAACAGTCTTGTCGCCTTCATAACCTCTTCACCTGTAGTAGCACTAGTAGTTTCTGGACCAGACGCGATTCATAAAACTCGATCCCTGATGGGTTCCACCAATCCTCTCGATTCGAATCCCGGTACAATAAGAGGAGATTATGGATTAACGGTTGAAAAAAATATAATCCACGGCTCGGCAAACAAAGAAGATGCTATTAAAGAAATAGGGTTATATTTTGAAGATTCTGAGATTCTTTCCTACAAAAGGTCGATCGACGAATGGATAGAATGATACTATTGGACCCTTACTATCTCTTTGGCTGAAGACCACAAAGATTCTAAGTCATAATGAGACCTACTTTTTTTAGAAAATAAATGTACGTTCATCCCAAAAAAATCCAGTAGGATCCAGCCAGATTTACCTGTTCCTTCTCGATGATGCATTCTATATCCATCCTTTTTCATTGCCCTCATTATTTTTTGAGCCAGATTCTCTAAATGACGATCAGTCTGTCCGGTAACTACAACTGAATAGTCAGCAAACAAAGAGGATTTACTAGTGTCAAGGAGTAGTACTTCTTCACCTAAGTTGTCTGACGCAACATCAACTATTTTTCTCGCGTAATCTTTTATAACAATTGACTTAGTCATCAGTTTGAATTATAAACCTTTCGTGTATATATATGAAAATATTGCTAACTTTAAATAATGAATCATTATAAAAAANCTGAAAAATCTGTTGTTGTTGCTATGAGTGGTGGAGTTGATTCTTCAGTAGCGGCAGTTCTATTAGCCCAACAAGGATTTGATGTAATAGGCGTTACTATGAGGCTTTTTCCTCAAGGAAATGATTCATTATCCAAATTAAATAAAAGTTGCTGTTCTCTTGATGATGTCGAGGATGCAAGGTCTGTATGTAGGCAAATTAACGCCAAGCACTATTACTTAAATTTCGAGAAGGAATTTAAAACTCATGTAATTGATTACTTCATATCTGAGTATCAAAAAGGCCGCACACCTTTTCCATGCCTGGCCTGCAATGATCGATTAAAATTTGATTTCTTATTAAAGAGAGCTGAATTTATGAAAGCTGATTATATTGCTACAGGTCACTATGCACAGCTTATAAAACTAGGTCATGATATTGAATTAAGTAAAGGCAAAGACGAAACTAAAGACCAATCTTATGTTCTTTTCAATTTAACTCAATCGATAATGAAAAAATTAAAATTACCTATTGGAAGTTACTCAAAAAATGAAATAAGAAGTATAGCCAGATCTTATGGACTAATCAATGCAGAAAAACCAGATTCACAAGACATATGCTTTATTCCAGATGGAAACTACAAGAAGTATATTAGAAATAAAATAAAAAAAACTGATGGAAAAATAATTAATTCTAATGGAGACACATTAGGTCAGCACGATGGAATACACAACTTTACTATCGGTCAGAGAAAAGGATTAGGTATAAATGCAAATACTCCTCTCTTTGTAACTAAAATATACGCAGATAATAATTGTGTTGAAGTTGGCCCTGCAAAAGAATTAATGAAAAGGACTGCCTTAATATCTTCCGTCAATTTTTTATCGGGAAGGCTACCTCAAAATAAAATAAGAATAGACGCTAAGATCAGATATAAGAGTCAACTCGCCAAGGCAAACCTTTTCATAAACAAGGACAAAACTGCTGCAATAATATTTGACGAACCTCAACGCGCAATCACGCCAGGGCAAGCAATTGTGTTTTATCTTAATGATAGAGTGTTAGGAGGTGGTTTTATAGAATTCGACCAAAATCTCTCAAGTGAAAAGTTAACTCAAATGACTAGCGTACACTCCCTATAGCAGATAGAATGCCTCACGCAGAAATAGAGAATGAAGCAAAAAAAAATGGGTACATCAACATCCTAGGAATAGATGAAGCCGGCAGAGGTCCTTTGGCAGGACCCGTAGTATCTGCTGCATTATTACTAGATCAAAAATATTTAGAAGGAAACCCTTTAGGGTTACAAGACAGCAAAATACTCACTTTTAGGCAAAGGCAAAGGCTTTTCAAAAATCTCATTTATTCAAAAAGTATTTTTGGCATAGGGTTTAGCACTCATGACGAAATAGACAAGTTCGGAATTGTAGAATGTACCAAACTATCTATGACCCGGGCAATATCAAGCTGTAAAATTAAACCAGACCTAATGATTGTCGACTCTATAAAGCTAGAATATGAATCTACGCAGTGCGTCAGCTTAGATAAGGCGGACTCTATATCAGTATCGGTAGCTGGTGCTTCTATAATAGCAAAGGTAGTTCGAGACAATATGATGATTAGAATATATAAATATCTCTACCCTGATTATTTTCTTGAAGCTAATAAGGGATACGGATCCAAATTACATATCGAAGCGATCAAAAGTTGTGGGATATCACGGATACATCGGAAATCCTTTAAGCCAATCAGTACAATGACCTTATGAAAGAAATATCAGGCTTATACGTAATTGTTGATCCGCATCAAATGGGTGGCAAGGATCTTGTCGCCATAACAAGACTTATCTCCGAGGGAGGTGCAGACATAATACAATTACGAAATAAACTAGACCCTGAACAAATTGTTTTAGAACAAGCAAAAAAAATTAAAGAAGTATGCAAAATCAACAATACAGTTTTTATAGTTAATGATCGAATGGATATTTCAAAATTAGTTGGTGCAGATGGCGTTCATGTAGGAAGAGATGATACGCCGGTGGAAACTTGNAGAAAATATCTTGGGGAAAATTTTATTATNGGTAACTCAAACTCGACTTTTAAAGAAGCTCAGCAGTCTTCAAGCTTAAACCTAGATTACGTGGCTATAGGATCTTTATTTGAAACAAAAACTAAAAAAGATACAATGCCATCATCAGTCGAAGTCATTCGAAATTTAAAAACAAGTGGATACAGCANCCCAATAGTTGGGATCGGTGGCATTAACAAGGAACGGGTTTTACAAGTAATTGATGCCGGTGCCAATGCAGTTTGTATTTCGAGTGCAATAACTCAGTCAAGTAAGCCTAAAATTGAAACTCAAGAAATAAAAAAATTAATGTTAAGTTATGAGAAATAAGCTAAGCGCCTCATTTGAAAAAATTTTTAGAAAAAGCTCCCAAGAATTTGAAAAAATTCACAAAGCTAGAGAAATTGGCCTTTCACTTTCTAGAGAAATCATTGGAATATCTTCTAGAGCTATCCGGTCAGCCCATAGAGGAGAATTCAATAAATCTCAAGAACAAATTGATCTGGCAATGAAAAAATTGAGTCATGCAAAACCTAAAATTGCACAATTTGCAGCAGACATTAATTCAGNA
>PACM01000042.1:0-7131 GCA_002700125.1 Dehalococcoidia bacterium | reverse complement strand
GCTCGATGCAGAAAAAGAAATATGTGAATCAATTGCTTTCATTTCTTTTCTTACAGGCAAACCAATACCTCAAAAATATGCNAAATCTTTTTCACCTAGTTCCTGGCTTAAGGGAATGGCTGAAGCAGCAAGCGAACTAAGAAGGTCTGCATTAGATCGTATTAGGTCTAATTCAGTGTCAGATTCCGAAAAATATCTAGATACAATGAATGAGATAGTAGATATGCTAGAGTCAGTAGATTTCCCTGAAGGAGTCACGTCTGGATTGCGTAGAACGACTGACCAACTCAGGAGTGTCGTGGAAAGAACTCGGGGAGATATTACAATTGCACTGGAAAGAAAAGACTTGGAAAAAAGTATCGAATCTCTAAAGCGAGATTTAACCCAATGAGAGTGAGGTAAAATGGAAGATTCATCCGTACAAATATCCGTACTAATAGTAGCTACAATAGGCTTGCTTACAGCAGTCTACTTTTTCTGGAACGTGGTTAGAAGAAAGGTACAAAATAGAGAGCTTGATGAAATAGCAGGTCTTATTCAAGAAGGATCATATGCTTTTTTGAGAAAAGAGTACACAATCCTTTCGGTGTTTGTACTCATAATGTTTGCTGTACTCTGGGTAGTAGTAGATATAGATATATTTAATAAATTTTTACCAGACTACANCGGACCCTGGACTGCTTTGTCATATTTAGCTGGGGCGATTGGATCTTCCTTAGCAGGAATCATTGGAATGAATATAGCAGTTAGAGGTAATTCAAGGACTGCAGAAGCGGCAGAAGAAGGGTTAAATCCAGCTTTAAGAGTAGCGTTTAACACCGGTAGTGTCATGGGGTTTACGGTCGTTGGAGTAGGTCTTATTGGTGTGACTGCACTTTGGATGATATTTGAATCACCAAGCATAATTGCAGGATTTGCTTTTGGAGCTTCATCTATAGCCTTATTCGCAAGGGTCGGTGGTGGAATCTATACAAAAGCAGCAGACGTAGGAGCAGACTTAGTGGGAAAGGTAGAAGCAGGTATACCAGAAGATGACCCCAGAAACCCCGCAACAATAGCAGATAATGTAGGAGATAATGTAGGAGATGTAGCAGGAATGGGTGCAGATTTGTTTGAATCGTATGCAGGNTCTTTGATTGCCACAATATCTCTAGGTATCTTTATCGGAATTCCTCAATTAAATTTAGCTGCTACTACAAGCAGCCTAGTGATGCTGCCATTAATCATTAGCGGGATNGGAATTATAGCTTCTATAGTTGGGACTTTTCTAGTTAGAACTAAGGCTGAAGCATCTATGGGATCTCTCCTGTGGTCATTTAGGATAGGTATTTTCGGAGCAGCTCTTTTGGCTCTTATCGGAATATATTTAGCTAACGAATATCTATTCGATCTACCAATCGAGTTATTCTTTGTAGTATTAACTGGTCTTCTTGTTGGNCAAGTAATAGGTACNGCAACNGAATATTTTACATCATATGAATACTTCCCNGTGAAATGGATATCCAAACAGTCTCTTACAGGACACNCTTCAAATATTATTGCTGGNCTTTCGGTAGGACTATANAGCACCGCCATCCCTGTTATAGCGGTAGTTATAGGTATNTTAGTCGCNTANAACCTNGCAGGTCTCTACGGTGTAGGATTGGCNGCTGTAGGAATGNTATCGACTTTAGGCATCACATTGTCAACAGACGCTTATGGTCCNGTTGCAGATAATGCTGGAGGATTGGCTGANCAAGCAAAATTGAAACCCGAAGTAAGAGAAAGAACTGATGCTCTTGATGCTTTGGGTAATACTACTGCAGCAACTGGTAAAGGATTTGCAATTGGATCGGCTATATTAACTGCACTCGCTTTAATGGCTGCATATCAGGAAGTTACGAATATTGAAGTTTTTAATATCGCCGATCCAAATGTTTTGAGNGGAGTATTAATTGGAGCATTGCTTCCATTTGTTTTTTCAGGCATGACTATGCAAGCNGTAGGCACTGCAGCTGGAGCTATGATAGAAGAAGTAAGAAGNCAGTTTAGAGAAATAAAAGGTCTCAAGGAAGGTAAAAANGGAGTAAANCCAGANGCAGCTAGAGCCGTTGCAATTAGTACTGCTGGTTCTTTAAAAGCTATGATTTTGCCTAGTATTCTTGCAATTGTGTCACCTGTAATTGTTGGCTTGCTTCTAAAAGCAGAAGCGTTAGGTGGGATGCTAGCAGGATCAATTGTATCTGGATTTTTATTAGCTATATTCATGGCAAACTCAGGTGGAGCTTGGGATAATGCAAAAAAATATGTAGAACTAGGCAATCACGGAGGTAAGGGATCAGATGCCCATAAGGCAGCGGTTACAGGCGATACAGTAGGTGACCCATTCAAAGATACATCAGGTCCATCAATAAATATTTTATTGAAATTGATGACAGTTGTTGCCTTAGTATTTGGACCATTATTTATTGGATAAAATGTATTATTACATTATCAGAAGATTTCCAAGTAAAAGTATCAGGGGCAAATTTTTTGTCGACTTCAAAGACTAAAAATCCAGTCAATCTTTCATTTCTCTTCATAACATATGATCCCCAAAGTGGATAAGAATCTACACTATTCACACCTTCTTTTTCTTTGGGATTAAATTTTGAAGGATTAATAATTGAATAGTTCAACCCATCTGTTGAAAGGATTTCAGCAGCATTTTCATCAACAAAAAGTTTTAACTCAGAAGAACCTGCATTTGTTANTTCAATGTTAAAGATTGCAAATAAACCAGAACTGGATGTGACCTCCTTAACATTAGTGGGTGAATCTGAAGTTGCAAATAGAAAATTATTCTTAATTACGGGTTCATATATTTTCACGTACAAAGTCTGCCCNGAAACATAAAGTGGATCAGTCTTTTCTAGGGGATCAAATATGATTAAATAAGTTATAACAGAGGAGACGAAAACTGTNCTCACAGCTATATAGAGTAGCCATTTATCAACTGAAATTTTCATGCTTGAGCCATTAGTTTTAGGTCATCAAGGATAGATGATAATCTTTCAATCGCGTAGGTAACATCGTTCATAGTATTACTTAAAGAAAAACTAAACCTGACTGAACCTACAGCTACTTTAGGNTCAATNCCAATGGCGACTAAAACATGTGATGGGTCTAGAGAGGCAGAAGAACAAGCGCTCCCACTTGATGCACAAATTCCTGCCATATCAAGTCCTATCAAAATGGGCTCCCCTTCAAAGCCAGGGAAACAAACATTGACTACATTCGACACTGCATGATTTTTAGAGGACGAAATTATTACTTCATGACCTATATTTTTTATTTCGGTCATAAATTTTTGTTTTAATTTTTCACAATGGGAATTAAATATACCTCTTTCACTTTCAGCCATACTAAAAGCTTTTGAAAAACCTACTATGCCAGGGACATTTTCTGTCCCTGATCTTCTTTGCCTTTCTTGTCCACCTCCAAAAATTATTGGAGAAATGGGAGTCCCTTTTTTTACATACAAACACCCAACACCTTTGGGTCCTCCAAACTTATGGGCTGAAAGACTCATAATATCAACTCCAAGTGCTTCAACATCCAAATCGAGTTTCCCTGCTGCTTGAACTGCATCAGTGTGGAGGAAAATTTTCTTATCTAGGCCTCGAGCTTTGTCGTTCACTAAATTACTTATTTCTTGCAAGTTTTGAATGGTTCCAATCTCATTATTAACAAACATAATAGAGACTAGTATAGTTTCAGAATTTATCTTTGAAGAAAGCTCATCTAAGTTTATTATGCCTTGACGATCAACTCCCACATAGTCCACATTGAATCCTTGATTCTCCATTGCCTCCATTGAGTGTATTACTGCATGGTGTTCAATTTCTGTAGTGATCAAATGGTTGCCTTTGTCCGATAGAGCTCTGCCTACACCGATAATTGCCATGTTGTCGGATTCAGTTCCTCCGCTTGTAAAAATAATTTCGCTGGGTTTGCAGTTTAAGATTTTTGCAATTTGTTCTCGCGACATATCAACAGCATTTCTAGCAACTTGGGCGATTTCGTATAAACTCGATGGATTACCATAATTATGGGTAAAATATGGTATCATCTCATTCAAAACTTCATCCCTTATGGGAGTTGTCGCAGCGTTGTCTAAATATATTTCTTTTGTATGTGTAGAATCCATCTAACTTAACTTAATTTTATCAAACCATTTGATGATTGTTGAATATAACAATTTATTTGTCTATCATTTGCTCTTGAGCAATTTTGCGCACTGGATGGTATGTTTTTATGATTAAAGTTTCTCATATGTCTAAATACTACGGGGAGTACCCTGCTGTTTTAGACATCAGTTTCACCGTTAAAGAAGGTGAGACAGTAGGACTATTAGGTCCAAATGGTGCTGGGAAATCTACTACCATGAAAGTTCTGACTGGTTTCACCCCACCTACTTCTGGTGAAGTATCAATAGGTGGATTTGATATCACAAAGAATTCTTTTGACGTAAGAAAAATGATTGGATATCTACCTGAAAGCGTTCCCTTATATTCCGATATGAGTGTAATAGAGTACCTACAATTTATGGCTAAAATCAGAGGAATGAAAGAAGGAATCGTTAAAAGAGTAAATGAGGTTATTGAAATTACAGGGTTGGAAGAATACAGGAAAGTATTAATTGGCAAATTATCCAAAGGCTATAGGCAACGGACAGGAATCGCACAGTCTATAGTACACAAGCCTAAAGTGTTGATACTAGACGAACCTACAATTGGCATAGACCCAGTTCAAGTTGTCGAAACAAGAAGTTTGATTCAAAGTTTAGGAGGAGAGCATACTTTGATATTGAGTTCTCATATTCTCCCGGAAGTCAGTACTATTTGCAAAAGAGTATTGGTAATTCATGATGGAAAAATCGTTGCTGATGACTCCCCTGAAATATTATCAAAAAGGCTGCGATCAACTCAGGTCTGTGAAATTTCAGTAACCAAAACAGCAAAATTAGATGTAATAAAGCTATTTAGAGACCAATCCTATGTAGTGGACATTAGAACCAAAGCTGATTCAAATCCAAGTTACAATTCATTCATCATCGAAACATCTTCTACAGATTCAGTAGAAGAAAAAATTTCAAAATTAATAATAGAAAATGGATTAGGATTAAGTAAATTAGTTTCACTTCCCCTTTCTTTAGAAGAAATATTTCTACAACTAACGACTGATTAAAATTATGAACAATATAATTACAATTTTTAAGAAAGAGTTAATCGGATATATCCAGTCTCCAATGGCTTACGTGGTAGCAGCTGCATTTTTCACTGTAACTGGATTTTTCTTTGTTGCTTCGGTATCTGATGCCTTTTCAGAAGCAAGTATTAGAGGATTTCTTGCTGGAGCAGTATTTTTTCTTGTATTCCTGTCTCCTGCCTTAACAATGAGGCTTTTAGCTGAAGAACAAAAATTAGGCACTATAGAACTACTGATGACCTCACCAATAAAGGAGTTTGAGATTGTCCTAGGAAAATATTTGGCGTCTTTTACAATTATGTGCCTAATGCTTGCAGGAACACTTTACTACCCTATCGTTTTATTCATTTTTGGAATACCAGATCTAGGTCCTATTTTTACTGGATATCTGGGGTTGATATTGTATAGTGCAACCACTCTGTCAGTCGGTATTTTCGCTTCATCTCTTAGTTCTAACCAACTGCTATCTCTTGTAGTAGGGTCAGGTATTCTTACTCTTCTCACATTTATAGATTTTATGTCATCAAGATTACCCGGATTCGCTGGAACTATATTACAACAGTTTCAACTAGGTGGTTCATTCTCAATTTTTGATACTAGCAGTTTTGGGTTGGCTGAAAGTGGTCATTTCGCAGATTTTGCAAGAGGGATAATTTCTATTTACGACATATTTTTCTACATATCCCTCAGTATCATATTTATCGTCTCAACCATTCTTGTACTTGAAAGTAGGAGGTGGAAATGAAAAACAGAGGTGAGATCAATACAGATTCAAAAAAACTTTTAGACTTATTTAAGAACTATTCATATTCTATTCAATATATAGCCTTTGCTTTTGGTTCTGCTTCATTCCTGATAGGTCTAATGATTCTTATATTTTTCAGGGACATACAATCATCAGGTGTAATAATAGTAGCCCTTGGAATCTCCTCGTTAATTATTTCATTAATCTTAAATGTAACCAACATTGGCAAAGGACTCCTGACTTTTAGGGGTTTATATGGAATAAATACTTTTTTTATTCTCATTGCAGTTATTTTTATTCTTGTAGCAACAAATTCTCTTATTTACATCCTGAATTCAAGAGGCAGTTCTCCAGATTGGTTTCGATATGATCTAACTGCTACTAAGGAATATGACCTCTCTTCTCATGCTAAATCTGCCCTAGAAAATCTGACTGAAGATCTAGAAGTATTTATTTTTCTAAGAGCCGACTCAGGGTTAGACGAATTTGCGATAAAAAGAGCAGGAGATCTACTTAGCGAATTTTCCAAAGAATCTACAAATTATAATATCGTCTATCGACATGTTGACCCTGATATCGAGCCCACGTTATCAAGCAATTTAAACGTGGATCGTTATCTCGCTGGAAGAGACTTACCAGTACTGGTAATCAGATCGATCGACTCCCGGAGGACTTCATATGCAGTTGGAAAAGACCCAAAAGAAACGATAGATGTATTTAATGAAAATGACGTCATTACAAGCATATTAGTAGTGAACCAAATTAAACAGAAGACGATTTTATTTCTTGCTGGCCACGAAGAAAGAGATATAACCAGCATAGATAAAATCTCAAGTTCATTTGGTCAAGCAAGAATCACACTAGAAAGGGACAATTATAAAGTTACTAGCGCTACTACAGATGAATTAGCAAGAATTTTGTTGTCTGGCCAAGTTGATTCTTATCCATCAGCATTGATCATTGCAGATCCTTTAGATGAATTGATGTCTTCTGAAGTTAATTTGATTATAGAATATTTAAACACTGGAGGAAATTTAATGCTCTTAGTAGAGCCTGACAACC
Organism: Dehalococcoidia bacterium; assembly: GCA_002700125.1. Classification (GTDB taxonomy): domain Bacteria; phylum Chloroflexota; class Dehalococcoidia; order Lucifugimonadales; family Lucifugimonadaceae. The sequence goes on along the minus strand of PACM01000042.1, from coordinate 95 downwards.
CTTCTAACTATTCAAAATTAATATCTCCGTGGGGAATAGTTACAGGATCAGGAGTACTGGTTGATACAGTAAGTTACGTGGCTCCCAATGTTCAA
>PACM01000041.1 GCA_002700125.1 Dehalococcoidia bacterium | reverse complement strand
TTTGCTTCTTCGCTATTGGATCCTTAATATTTGTTCGGTCAGAAGTTGGCACATTGTGATCAATTGTGGCCACTGTTAACTCAGGTCTTCTGACTTTCCTTGAATTTAAACGCAAGCCTTCAAAGGCTTGAGGGGATGTGACTTCATGGACTAAGTGAAGGTCTATATAGATAAGGGCTAAGCCATCAGCAATCTCCTCAATAACGTGAGGTTCCCATATTTTTTCAAACAATGTTTTCTTCATCTTCCAGCTCCTGAACCGGCTGATTGTGATCCTTCTTGCTCCATTTGAATCAATCTATTGATTGCGTTGACATATGCTTTAGCAGAAGCAACAATTATGTCCGAGTCTGATCCTATTCCTGTGAATGTTCTTCCTGAAGAATTTTCTACTCTAATTGTCACTTCTCCTAAAGCATCTATTCCTTCAGTTACCGCATTAACACTAAATTCAGTTAGCTGGGCCACTACATCAATCACTTTGTCAACAGCTTTGCATACTGCATCAACAGGACCTGCTCCTTCAGAAGAAGCCTCTAAAATTTTACCTTGTTGATCAATGATTTCAATTTTGGCTTGTGGTTTTGACGTATTACCACAAATAACTTCAACTTTACTTAAAGTTATAGAATATTTATTAGAATCTGATCTAGACTGTTCCATCATTAAAGATTCTAAATCTAGGTCAGTAACTTCTCTCTTACTATCAGCAAGATCTTTAAATTTAACAAACAAGGAATTCAATTGGGAATCTTTCAATTTATATCCCAAATCTTCAAGTCGTGATTTTAGTCCTGCACGACCAGATAATTTACCTAACACTAATGCTTCACCCCTCCATCCTACTGTTTCAGGCTCCATAATTTCAAAAGTACTTCTTTCTTTCAAAAATGCGTCTTGATGAATTCCAGATGAATGCCTAAACGCATTCTGCCCTACGACAGCCTTGTTAGCTTGTAATGGAAATCCAAATAAATTACTCACTAATCGACTCGTCGGACCGATTTCTTCTGTCCTTATATTGGTCTTAACCTTGAAATGGTCCTTTCTAAGCTCTATTCCCATTATGACCTCTTCAAGTGCAGCATTCCCAGCTCTCTCTCCTAATCCATTTATACATCCTTCTATTTGCCTAGCACCATTCTCTACAGCAGATAAACTGTTTGCCACTGCCAATCCTAAGTCATTGTGACAATGAACACTGACAACTACATTGTCGATGTTTTTTATTTTACTCATTAGCATGTTGATTGAAGTGCCAAATTCTCGAGCCACGGCATATCCAACAGTATCGGGGATATTAATGGTTGTTGCTCCACTTTCTATAGTAGCCTCAAGCAGAGTTACTAAGAAATCAAAATCTGTTCTTGTCGCATCCATAGGCGAAAATTCAACGTCATCCACATATTTCTTAGCACGCTCTACTGCTTTAGTAGCCATATCAATTATCTCTTCTGGGTCTTTTCTCATTTGGTGCTCCATATGAATGGCTGAACTTGAAACAAAAGTATGTATTCTAGGGCTCGATGCTTTTTCAAGTGCTCTTGCAGCAGCATCAATATCTTTATCTATAACCCGTGCCAAGCTGGCAACTTTACACATTTTGATAGACGATGCTATTTGGTTTACTGCATTAAAATCACCGGGTGAACTTACCGCAAAACCTGCTTCAATAACATCTACACCTAAAGATTCAAGTTGTTTCGCTATAATCACTTTTTCATCAACNGTTAAACCTGCTCCTGCAGANTGCTCTCCATCTCTAAGAGTTGTATCAAAAATTATGAGGTTNTCNTCTNTCATAAATTTAACTTTGATCCTTTANAAATGGCATCATATTTCTCAATCGTCTTCCTACTTCTTCAATAGGATGACCAGCATTTTCTTTTCTCAAGTTAGAAAATTTATGAAGACCTTCATCATTTTCAGCTATCCATTCTTGAGCAAATTTTCCACTCTGGATTTCTTNAAGTACTTTTTTCATGTTTTCTTTCACTGATTTATCGACTACAACCGGTCCTCTCGTATAGTCTCCATATTCAGCTGTATCAGAAATTGAGTATCGCATTTCTCCCAAACCTCCTTGATACATTAAATCAACAATGAGCTTCAATTCATGCAAGACTTCAAAATAAGCTGATTCAGGTTGGTATCCTGCTTCAACAAGTACTTCAAATGCACTCTGTACTAGCGATGTGACTCCTCCACATAATACTGCTTGTTCTCCGAATAAGTCTGTCTCTGTCTCTTCTTTAAAAGTTGTTTCAAGGATTCCAGCACGAGCGCCACCTATCCCTAAGCCATACCCTAGTGCTATTTCTTTTGCTTGCTTGCTTGGATCTTGCTGTACCGCTACCAGACAAGGTACCCCTTGCCCAGATTCAAATACTCTTCTCACGATATGNCCCGGTCCTTTTGGGGCTATCATAGCTACATTTACATAATCTGGAGGTGTTATTTGCTGATAAAATATGCTAAATCCATGACAAAATAGTAAAGTTTTACCTTCTTCAAGGTAAGGTTCGACATCTTTCTTATAAACATCCCCTTGTATTGTATCCGGCAAGCAGAACATTATGACATCTGCCCTTTTAACAGCTTCAGAATTAGATAGAACCGTCAATCCAGTAGCTTCAGCTTTATCCTTGCTTTTGCTTCCTTCATAAAGTCCAACAACGACATCAAATCCAGAGTCTTTCAAATTCAAGGAATGTGCATGACCTTGGCTCCCATACCCTAATACAGCAATCTTCTTGGTTCGAATAAGATTCTCATCTATATCATCCTCATAAAACATTTTCATAATAAATCTCCTATCTAATTTGTACTTTTTAAGACAGCAACTCTTCCCGTTCTCATTACCTCTAAAACTCCATAAGGAGTTAATAGCTTAAGTAATGAATCAATCTCTTTAGTATCGCCAGTAGTCTCTATCGTCATTTGATCAGATCCGATATCAACTGTNTTGACNCTGAAAACATTTGTTAATTGCAGAATTTCTCTTCTTTTTGCATCGTCTGCATTTAGCTTTATCAAAACCATCTCTCTGTAAACATGCTCTTTATCAGAAATATCTTCAACTTCTACCACCTCAATCAGTCTATCAAGTTTCGCTGAAACAAGTTTTACTATTTCTTCGGGTCCCTCTACCACAAATGTCATCCTCGAAAGACCTGGTTTTTCTGACGTACCAACCGCTAAACTAGCAATATTAAATCCTTGGCGCCTAAACAACCCACATATCCTAGCTAAAACTCCAGCTTTATTTTGTACCAGAGCTACAACAGTTCTGGTACTTTGGTTATTCATCGACATTAAAGTGCCTCTTCTAATAATTCGTCAATACTCTGTCCGGAAGGAATCATAGGAAACACGTTCTCTTCTGTTTTTATTTTAAAATCTATCAAGAACGGTCCATCATGGTCTTGAGCTTGCCGAATAGATGGCCTGACATCCTCATTGTTATCAACGGTTAAAGATCTCATGCCATATGCATTAGCAAGTTTTGAAAAATNAGGATTAGCTGTATAAGCATTCGCCTGAAAATCCTTATTAAAGAACATTTCTTGCCATTGAGTAATCATGCCTAAATGATTATTATTTAAGATCGCGAATTTTACTTTTATATTATTTTCAACAATAGTAGCTAACTCAGAAAGAGTCATTTGAAATCCTCCATCTCCTGCTATAGACCAAACTGTTTTTTCAGGACATGCCACCTTCGCTCCCAATGCTGCTGGAACTTCAAATCCCATTGTTCCAAGGCCTCCAGATGACACCCAAGAATTTTGACTGCAGAATTGGTAATGTTGTGCAGCCCACATCTGATGCTGTCCTACACCTGTAACAACTAACGCTTCGCCATTTGTCTCGTCAGAAAGAGCCTTTACAACATATTGACCAATTAGCTGATCAGTTTTTTTTATTTTCAAAGATGGGTGTTCAATTTTTAATTGGTCTATATGCTTTATCCAGTCAAGATGATTTTTTAACTTCAATTTAGGTATCAATTGTTGAAGAACATCCTTTACATTGCCTATTAAAGGAACATCTACGTATATATTCTTGTTGATTTCCGCAGGATCTATATCTATATGTATCTTCTTTGATCGGGTAGCAAATCTAGAAGTATCTCCTGTAATTCGATCATCGAATCTACTTCCTATTGCAATTATCAAATCTGCTTGATCAAGAGCCAAACTTGCCCAAGCGACTCCATGCATTCCTGGAAAACTCAGGCTCAAGACATGATTTTCTGGAAAAGAGCTTATNCCAAGCAGTGTAGTGACTACAGGAATTTGAGCCATTTCAGCTAACTTAAGTAGTTCATCATACGCTTTCGATATGATGACTCCGTGTCCAGCTAGAATTACAGGTTTATTTGCGTCCTGAATTAGACGAACTGCTTCTTCAATCTTACTATTTTCAGCAAATTTTGGAGGATTATACCCACTCATATCTAATTTTTCATCCCAAAAAGAATCNTCGAAATCAACTTCTTCAAGAAAGACATCCCTTGGAATATCAATCAGAACAGGACCAGGTCTTCCAGTTGTGGATATGTAAAAAGCCTCTTTAACAACTTGTGCAATTTCTGATGCACTCATAACTAGGTAGTTATGCTTAGTTACAGGTAAAGTAGCTCCAGTTATATCTACTTCTTGAAAGGAGTCTTTTCCTATCCCAGGTCTAGCAACTTGTCCAGTAATTGCAATCATCGGTGAGGAATCCATCATTGCAGTAGCCAATCCCGTTATCAAGTTCGTTGCTCCAGGACCTGAAGTAGCAAAACAAACTCCAGGAGTTCCTGATGCACGAGAATAGCCGTCAGCCGCATGTGATGCCCCTTGTTCATGTCTCATTAGAATGTGATCAAGTTCTGGATATTTCGAAAGAGTACCATAAAGAGGCAAAATCGCGCCTCCAGGTATTCCAAAAATTTTACTGACTCCGTGCCGTATCAAGCCTTCGCAGAGTATTTGTGCNCCTGTTTTTTTCATTTTTCTATCCTAATAAAAAATAATCTCGCCCAAAGGACGAGATTAAACCCGCGGTACCACCTTTGTTTAGGTAAAACACCTCTCTTAATTAGGTCATTTCGCGACCAACGTTCCAGTCTACTTCATTCTACTGAACCACTCNAGAGCGAGTTCTGAAGGCTTAAGATTACGAGTCACACCACTTCTCGATTCTCTCTTAATCTTTGATCTCCATACTATTCTCTTTCAACGTGTTAAAAATCGAGATGAGAATAGCACAGGGCTACTTAGAGGTCAACTTATCAAACAGATTTTTCAGTTGGTTAACTGCGATACCCCAATTCAATTTTTCTGCTTGCTTCCTAGCTGCGCGCCCCATGGTGTCNCTTAATTCTTTATCATTAAGTAATATTTCTATCTTTTTTATAAGTGAACCTAAGGATCTCTGTTCTAAAAGAAATCCAGTCTCATTGTCCCTAATTATTGAAGGCAAGCCTCCTACCTTTGAAGCTATAGTAGGTNTACCGCACGCTGCAGCTTCCAAAACAGATAGTCCAAANCTCTCATAATACGAAGGCAAGACATATAAGTCTGCTGAATTGTAATAATATTTCAGNTGCGCCCGAGAGATAGAACCAATGAAGTGAACTTTTTCATTAAGATTTAAGTCAATACATATTTTTTTTAGTCGGTTGACTTCCTCTGTGTTATTCGTACCTCCAATAACGTAAAGAAATGTATCTTTGTGCTGTATTTGTGATAAAGCCTTTAAAAGCATATCTAAGCCTTTTAATCTTTCTATCCTTCCAACATAAAGAATGGNTCTTNCATCTTCTTGCATATGGATTTTCCTTCTAGCCTCTTGAATATTGATGGGGTGGAACAAGTCTAAATCGACTCCAGGTGGTATTACAGAAATTTTGGAGGATTTCACGCCAAAGTTTTGTTCGATAAATTTCTTTTCGTGTAAAGACCAAGCAATTATAGAGTCTGATTGCAGGGATATTATTCTTTCTTGCTTTTCTCTTTCTTGGTTATCTTTATTGAACGGAAAAGTTTCTCTCTTTATACCTTGCATTGTATGGAAACTGGTGATTATAGGAACATTCCAAGCATTTTTAAGTTCTATTGCAACAACACCTGACAGCCAGTAATGAGCATAAATTAATTCATATGGTTGATTTTGTCTTGACGAATAATTCAATACTCCTTCAACAAATTTATCCAAGTAAGAGAATATTCCTGTTTTATCTATGCTTGGATCACCTGCATTGATGTAAATTATATTCAAAACCTTGAACTCGTCTTCAAGTTCTTCTTGCCTGTTATGCTCTCGAGTAAATATATCTACTTCTATTCCCTCACTTTTTAACCTCTGCGCCACTTCTCTAATATATATATTCATTCCTCCAGCATCTTTACCGCCAGCNTGCAAAGCTGGATCACCGTGTACACTTATAAGAGCAACTTTCACCAAATCACTCTCTAATCTCAATTTTTATCAAGTTTTTGCTTTCACAACCTAATCTGAATTTGTAGTTTTCAGAGCCTCTTAGAAAATCAAATTCTTCAAAAGTATCAATTCGCTTCTTTATATTAAGTACGTGGTTTAATAATCCAACTGAAAGTTCAGAAAAGGATTGATCAAATCCTGAATTGTAAACACTGATTTTAGAATCTTGAACGAAATAAAATGATGTAGCTACATATGATCCATTGACAGTTAAGAAATTCAAATCTCCATAATCATTTTGTATTGCATCAGAAATAATTTCACTCATGAATTTCTTTCTATCTGAAGTCAGAAATTTTTTCTTNTCCTTATTTTCAATCATTAACGCAAAGAATGTTGAAATTCTCTCTCGCAGATTTTGAGTGTTGGTAGTTTCAATATTTATATCACCAGCCTCCTCCAATCTTCTCATCTTTCTTCGTATCTCATGTCTATTTTTCTTCGTTAAACTCATCAAATAATCATTCCAAGTTTTGGGCAATTTAATCACTGGACTTACATCTTCAAAGGTTGCCTCGAACTTAAAATTTAAAGTTCGACAAGCTTCAATTAATTTTTTATGAAGGGGTGAATCTTGAATTATTGAGAAAAAATCAAGTCGATTAATATCACATTTTTGGAAAGAAAAAAATATTAGGTCAACCAAAAGAGATTGCTTAATCTCCTTTTGAAAAATCAAGTCATTAAGATCAAAAAGATCTTGAGACCCAACCCAACTGCCTGACTTGTTCTTCACTTTAAGTGGCATGAGTAATTGATCAGAATGATTCAAAATCATCANATCATAATCAGATCCGAAAATATTAAACCAAGATTCACGTACAAAAGAATTCAAAAACGGTGAAGTTACACCTTGGGTATTCAAGTTATCCCAAAGTATTCTTATAGATTCTGAAAATTCCTTATGAATGGATATTCCTGTTGACAAGAATTAATCTTTCTGACTAATGATTTTCAATACTTCTCGAAAATCCGGCTGTACTTCAAAAATATTAACACTAGCGTATTCATCAGATGTATCAAGGTCTTTAAGTCCATTTCCTGTGATCACACAAGTGACAACTTTATTTGAAAAATCTATCTGGTCACCAGATAATTTTAATAATCCAGCAACTGCAGCAGCCGAAGCTGGTTCACAATAAACTCCCTCTTTCCTNGCGAGAGTAATATAAGAATCGATAATTTCTTTATCTGTTACAGAAAATATACCACCATCAGATTCTTCAACTGCATTATTTGCGTAATTCCAAGAAGCGGGATTACCAATTCTAATGGCAGTAGCAATTGTTTCGGGCTTCTCAACAATTTTTCCTGAAACAATCGGAGCAGCACCAGCAGCTTGAAAACCTAACATCTTCGGAAGATTAAATGAATGAGAATCTGAATATTCCTTGAAACCTTTCCAATAAGCAGTGATATTTCCTGCATTACCTACTGGTATGCATAGATAATCAATTGAATTAATTTCATCGATAATTTCAAAGGAAGCTGTTTTTTGGCCCTCTATTCTATAAGGATTAATCGAGTTCACAATTTCTATACCTTCTTCTTCAGAAAGGTCTCTTACAATATTAAGAGCATCATCAAAAGAACCATCAATAGCTATGATTTTAGCTCCAAAAGCCATCGCTTGAGACAATTTACCTTTAGCTATTTTTTTACCGGGTACTATTATCGTAGAAATTAGACCATACCTTGCAGCGTATGCAGATGCAGAAGCACTAGTATTTCCTGTAGAAGCACAAACTAGTATTTTNTTGCCTGATTGAAGAGCCTTACAGACCGCTACGACCATTCCGCGATCTTTAAAAGAGCCAGTTGGGTTAGATCCTTCTAGTTTCAAGTAAACTTTTGCACCAGTTCTATCTGACAAGTAATCGGAAAATATCAAAGGAGTGTTACCTTCTCCCATTGAAATAGGTTGCGCACCTTCCAAATCTATGTAATCGTGGTATTTGTATAGAATTCCAGACATAATATCACTCGTGAATTCTTATAGTTACAGGATTGGATTTTACAACACTTAGCGAATTTATTTTTTTTATNGCCATTAAAAAATTCTTCTGTGAAGCTTCATGTGTCATAACAACTAAATCTACTGAACCANCCATTTCAGCAGCATCTTTTTGAATGACAGAAGAAATGCTAATTTTATTTTCAGAGAATATTCCTGAAATTTGAGAAAGAACTCCATATCTATCCTCTACTGATAATCGAACATAATTTCTTGAAAAAGTTTCATTGTCATCCATATACTGTCCATTATCTTTATCTAAAACAATATCAGCACTAGAAGAATTGTATATCCCCAATAAATCCCCCAATACAGCGCTAGTCGTAGAATTTTTTCCTGCTCCTTCTCCTTGTATCCACAGTTTTCCAACTAGGTCTCCCATAATTTCAACCGCATTGTAATTGCCATTAACATTAGCAAGTGGATGAGATAGTGGAACCAATGCAGGATTCACGCGAGTAGAAATCAGGTTTTCTTTTTTTTCTGTTATTGCAAGTAATTTGATATTATATTTAAATTCTCGAGCATACNTAATATCCCTNCCTGATATATCTCTTATACCTTTAACATATATAGATTCCAAAGGTATCCAACACCCAAAAGCAATTGATCCTAATATATTAATTTTAAATTTAGCATCAAATCCATCAACATCATTAGTTGGATCCGATTCAGCATATCCTAGATTCTGTGCTTCCTTCAAAACCTCTAAAAAATCAGATGAGCGCTCAAACATGGCACTTAGAATATAATTCGAAGTACCATTTATTATACCAGTGATTCTTTTGATTTCGTTTTGTTTTAACATATCTGAAAGTACTTCGATTATAGGAATTCCAGCTCCTACTGCAGCTTCAAACCTTAATTTAACTTTGTGAGATTTCGCCAATTCAGTAAGTTCATAAAGCTTATGAGAAATCAATTCTTTGTTGGCTGTAACTACATGCTTTTTACCTAGTAGTGCTCTTTCTACATACTGTGAAGCTTCATCGATCCCACCTACCAATTCAACAACAACATCAGTATCGCTATGTTCAAAAAAATATTCTATATCGTCAGTTAACTTACTCAAAAGAAATTTTCTATCGGTACCTAATTTTTTATCAGAACTAACCACGTTATTATATTTCTCCAAGTTTCTAACCAAAACAGACTCCAAGGAAATGAAATTATCTAAATCCTTATTTTTGATCAGTTCTTCTGCGAGTCTTAAGCCGACGTTGCCAAGCCCAATTAAGCCTATTTTCAATTTTGGTTTAGTTCGCACCTTTGTTCCTATTGATTAAGAATGGAATCTACTCCATCCATATCATCTTCATCACTAATAGTACTACTAGGTAGAATTGATGCAATCTGAACTCGAGAGTTTATCCAATTGAAAGTATCATTATCCAATCCATATTCTATATTTACAACTAAACTTTTTTTGGATAGGAACTGTGTGAGTGCATCATTAGCCAACTGTTCCATATGTTCATCGGATAATTCTCTCGCTTCTGTCAAATCAGAAATAATATAAAATTCGAGTAAGTCAGATTCTTGATTTATATAAGGTTCGGATAATTCTCTTAAATCCAAATTTCTTTTCTCGTTTTCATCCCTCCCAAATAATATATTATCCAATGTTGGATATATCCCTACTGGTATCCACCCCAAACTTCCTTTATTTTTTTGTACTTCTGGATCTTCTGAAAATCTGCTTATTATTTCCTCTAAATTTTCTCCTATTTGAATTCGCCTCTCAATATCCGAGAGCATAGTTGGCTGAGCATCACTTACAAGTATTTTATATACCTCTGCATGAGGTTGAATTAAGGGAATTTCTCTAGAAAGCTCTCGCCTTAGCTTTTCTCTAAATATTCCTTTTCGTACTATGTCTTGATAGGTTTCATCATCTAACTGAACCTCGTTTAAAAATTGAATCTTTTGTTCTTGAAATGCTCTTTTATCCTCTCCCAAGGAGAGATCAATATCGTCATAAATTCCAAGTCTAATAAAGAAGGCTTCATCTATTTCCCATTGCTCCACTGTAAGTCCATATTGGGCTGCAGAAAGATACGCAATTTCATTTTCTGCGATTAATTGCAAAGATTCAAAAAGAGAAGATCCAGGGTTGAACTGAACGCCTTGTTCTTCAGATAGTCGTTGATTGAATCTTACGAAATCTACTACATCTTTTCTAGTAAAAACAGACTCTTCAACTCTTAAAGCAGTCTTATTATAGGGGATATAAACATTAAGAGAATACTGTAAAACTGGAAGTAACAAAGTAAATGTGATGAGTACTGTAACAATGGAGGCAAGTCGAAATCTCTTATTTCGCTTAATTCTTAACTGTTCTAGAATATTATTCCGAGACAGTGATTGGCCCATAAATCAACCTTACTATTTCAATTCTTAAGCTAAACCTTTCAGGATTCCAGATCTTTCTTATCCTCTTCTTCTGAAACATCGGTCTCTTCTGAAACATCGGTCTCTTCTGAAACATCGGTCTCTTCTGAAACATCGGTCTCTTCTG
>PACM01000040.1 GCA_002700125.1 Dehalococcoidia bacterium | reverse complement strand
GAATACACTGAACAATATGAAACTCTTGTTGAAAATTTGCAGTATGCATCTCCTTTGTTTGAGGAAATCAATACAAAATTATTGATGGAACCAATTAATACTTTTGATCAGCCTGGATTCTTTATTAATAAATCTAAAGACGGAGCGAAGTTAGTTGAAGACGTTGGACATAACAACATGGGGCTCCAGTACGATATATACCATATGCAATTGATGGAAGGTAATTTGATTAACAATATAAAACAATATATAGACATAATAGGACACTTTCAGATAGCAGATGTTCCTGGAAGATTGGAGCCTGGTAAAGGAGAGATTGGATACTCGAACCTATTCAATTTTATAGATGATATTGGATATGATGGATTTATAGGTGCTGAATATAACCCTGAAGCTGACACAGAGTCGGGACTATCTTGGATTAATAATTATAAGGGATTAATAATTGGTTAATCAGGGTTTTATTGTCATATTATTGGCCTTTATACTCTTTTCTTGTACCACAGAAAATCAGCTTAACGAGCTTTATGTAACGAGTGAATATGAAATTCCTGACTATGAAAATCAGCAATGGGTAAATTCTAAACCTCTCTCCATTGGAGGGCTATTAGGGCAAGGAAATGTAGTATTAGTAGACTTTTGGACTTACACGTGTGTAAATTGTATTCGAACATTCCCGTTCCTTTCTGAATGGCATGATAAGTACAGTGACAGAGGACTAGTAATTATAGGAGTTCACACACCCGAATTTGAATTTGAAAAAAAACTACAGAATATTGAATCTTCCATTAAAAAAAATAAATTAGATTATCCTGTTGTCTTAGACAATGAGTTCATAATTTGGGATGAGTTCAATAATCGCTATTGGCCAGCTAAGTATCTATTTGATAGTGAAGGAAAAGTCCTATATAAGCATTTTGGAGAGGGTGGATACGTGGAGACGGAGAATGCGATCAGGAAATTATTAGAAATCCAAGGAGAAGATTTAGATAATATAACAATTGGACAAATTGATAATCAAGATATTGACGATTCTGTTTTTGGAGGTTTTTATGGTGATAGTTCGACTATAGATAGTGCAAATTCAGCAGGCGAAAAGCCATTCTACGAAATGACTCGAGAATTATACATGGGTTACGAGCGTAATTTATCATACGGAGGATTATATGTAGGTAATCTAGACTATTACGATCAAGTAGATAAAGTGCATAGTTATATTGATGATTATGATTATGCACATAATAGATTTTATTTGAGCGGCACTTGGTATGCGGGCGCCGAANTTATTTCTTGGAANTCTAACNCACCCTCTAATAGCGAATATCTTTCTTTTAAGTTTAGAGCTAAGAGCGTTAACGGAGTATTTTCTTCAATGGCAAGTAGNAANCAAGGCGTTAAAGTTTTGGTTAAATTAGATGATAAATACTTGACGAAAGANCAAGCTGGGATTGACGTACAAATCAATTCTAATATGGAAAGCTTTATCNTTGTAAGTGATCCAAAAATGTATTCTGTATTAATACTGCCTGAATATGGAGAGCACGTTGTTTCATTTCTTCCTCAGAGGGAAGAATTTTCTGCATTTGCATTTACTTTCGGATCTTANGAGGAGGGTTATTAATTTTGAAATATATCTTGATAGCCTTGTCTCTTGGAGTGTTATTCTTGAGTTGTGGTCAATTCAAAGGAGTTCAANTNCTNTTGGCAACTCAAGACCTTCAACAAGGAACCAATAGATTTGTAATAGCCNTATCAGATCAAAATGGATTTATTAATTCANATANCATTGANGCATCTTTTAGAANAGAAGACGGNANTNTACAATTTANTAAGGAAATGAAATTTGTTGAATTTCCAGATTATTATTCTACAGGCTTGAAGAGAGGTATTTTTTCAGAAATCGTNGAATTTAATAATAGCGGAGAGTGGAGTATAAGCGTAGGTGATGCAACAAAAAAATTCATTGTAAAAAAAACATCAGATTCATTAGATATAGGAGATATTCCTCCCAAGTCTAATAATCTAACTATTAATGATGTTTCGCTAGAAAAATTATCAACTGGCTCAAATCCTGATAATCGTTTTTATGAAAATAAAATATTTTCTTTAATCGAAAGTGATGTATCTTTTATTGTTGCTTTCTTCAGTCCGGCTTTCTGTACATCACCTACCTGTGGNCCTCAGATGGAAACTATTATTGAAATNNCAGATGCATANGGAGATAAAGTGNCAATTGTNCACGTAGANACCTATCAGAACCCTCAAGAGGTTAAAAGCGACTTTAATAAAAGANTGATAAATCCCGTTATAAATGAGTGGGGATTGGACGAAAGNCAATGGCTATATGTGNTCTCTAACANAGGAGTNATAGTGGCAAAGTTTGAGGGATATGCATCCCCTAGTCAGNTTAAAGAATATTTAACTGATNTCCCNTAATTTCATTTTTTTGATAGGATNCCGGNCAGTTGATAANCTTGTGNTGNCTGATTGATTTCTACTTTAAGATATACAAACTAACACCTTGATAGTANTCTATCTAGGTTTAAAAGGGCGATTAGCTCAGTTGGCAGAGCATCTCGTTTACACCGAGAGGGTCGGGGGTTCAAGTCCCTCATCGCCCACCATTTTTAATTTATGTTCCTNTTTAANTCNGAAGACGATANNCCCTTTGTATATGGTACGTCAATGACNANTCCACCCCATNCTGCCATGNCCTTTATNGCTTCATCTCTTGATTTAGCTTGAATTCCATCTTTCCAGTCATCTCCATGGAGGAAAAATTCAAATTTATACTTTCTTAATACGGGCACAAAATCAATGCTTTCAATCGGTATTGCATATGAAACAGATTTTAGTTCAAGTATGACTTCTAATCTTTTTTCAAAAGTAATCATTGGNGGACNTTTGTAGGCTTTCATAGCANTATCNGTCATTAATCCAACAACCACCGANCCGTATTCTTTTGCCTTTTGCAATATGTTGATGTGCCCATGGTGTATNGGGTCAGCACACATTGTTATAAATGNNAAAGGGCGATTATCGTTATTGCTCAAAAATTGNTTCATGATTCTGTTCCGATTATAGAGNCTTTGAATCTATTTGTGATCTCTTCAGGATTATGACTAACGCGTGGAATACCATGGGTTTCTTCTGTTCCTACATGTATTCTGTACAATGATAATTTCTCCTTTGAAACTATAATAGATTCGATGTCCTCTTTCTTGAAATTCTCTATATCAAAGACCGATTCATAACCTGAGGCAGTTGCCACACCACATATATCAATTTGATCAGATATAGAAGGTTGATTTCCAGTTGATTGATATCCATAATTATCTAGAACAATATGNGTTAAATTTTTTGGNCGNTAATAACCTGCNCAGGCTACTGAGCCCATGTTCATTAAAAAACTGCCGTCCCCNTCAAAAACTATCACATTTTTACTAGGATTACTTACTGCCACCCCTATTGCCAAAGAATTTGCTAACCCCATTGACCCGATCATGTAGAAATTATTTTTTCGATCACNGAANGAAAANATTTCNCTNGAAATCATCCCGGTTGTGGATATNACGAGATCATCTTTTGCAACTTTATTCATTATTAANTTGATAACTTCACTTCTTGCAAACATTAAGCTATTACACCTGACTTTATAATTATTGCTTTTATCTTAGGCTGCTTACTATACGTTTTGAATTCTGCCATCAGCTTTTTTTGCAAATTATCAGAGTCTTCTTCTGTATTTTCAAAAGTTATATACGGAATCCCCAGCATACTAAAATAATCTTTAGTTTTCTCACCCATTATCCAGTGTTCTGGAGCATCATTAGGNTTTCCNCCATATCCTCTCCATCCTATAATNAAAAGAANAGGAATCTTATAAAGAAGNTTAAATGAAGTNAANGGGTTAATAATGTTTCCGATACCTGAATTTTGCATCAAAATGCAAGAATTTTTCCCCGAAATCGATACTCCTGAAGAAATTCCTAAAGCCGTATCCTCTCTATTGGCACGATAATAATTTATTTCTGGATCTTGATCTATTAATTTAAATAGGCTCCCAAATGTGGAGTCCGGAACGCCTGCTATATCAGAAAAAGATGATTTTTTNAAAATATCTACTACACATTCGGCGGTTATGCTCAAGATCCTATTTCCTGTTCTGCTAGCTTGAAGTCGTCTTTGGTATGGAGTTCGATCCAACCTCCATCAAATTCGAGACAGTGAATTTCTAAATCTTCACCTATCATGAAATTAAGAATATCTACGAATGAACTATCAGACGTTCCAGTAATTTTCATTTTCTCATATGATAATTTNAGTTTTTCNATGCCACTTGATGNGAAAAAAGCAAGTCCTATAAATTCTGATTCTGCATTATCNAGGCCNAGATTTTTACCTAATTTTGANACTTGATAAAGNTCAGTCATTTTTAGTTTTCTNCGACTGNNTGAGGATTTCTTTTCNGTATAAGAAACTAACTCCAACTGNTTATCGATATTGTGCTTGTGATATCTATAAGAAGAGTCGACAGCGAGCACAATATCCTTTTTTGAAGCAATCAATCCCGATATAATTTTGTCGTTAAATAATATGTCTCCGTAGGTGATGATAGTATGACCTTGTAAATTATCATAAGCAGACATTATAGAATCCAAAAGTCTGTTATCTTCTGAATATTTTGTTTCAATCAATTTAATCCCAAGTTGTTCTACGCTACTGAATTGAGTTAAGTTATTGACAACAACAATGACATTCTCGACGCCCACTTTTTTTAAAGTATCGATCTGGCGATTAATTAATGTTTTCCCTGATATTTCAACTAATGCACGAGGTTGATCTTCTGTAGAATGATCTCCGCCAGATGCAATTAATGCTTTGACATCAGGTGCCTTTTCTTTATCTCTCTTGAGAATTTTATCGTAACCAACTGCTGAAAAAATATCTTTTACAGATGAAATATTTTTATCNGCTTCAAAGCTCCTTCCNGAGTTGAATATAAGTTCTGCGGTTTNTAACATGGATCTATAAGATGATCTAATCAAATGATTAGCATGAATTATTATATCTACTCCGNTTTTTATTAAATCTTTATCATTTATGGAGTTATATGTAGTTGGCACAGCAACAAGGTAAGGCCTTCTACCAATTTTTTTACATAGTTCTTCATACCTAGATGTAAAATCAAGTACTTCTTCAGGAGATTTTAACTTTGAATGAATCATTATTCCGTCAACACCTGCATTGATATATTTTTCTGCTCTGAGCATAGTTTCTTCGATTCCTAATCCTGCAATAAGACTTTCTAACCTAGCTATTATTAAAAAATCTTTAGTTGATTTAGCTCTCATGCCAATCGCTAATTTNTTAGCAAAAGTATCAGGATTTTCCATTCCGGNNCCNACTGTNCCNCCGAAACTATTTCGTTTTGGGAATATTTTATCCTCTACAATTACTGCTGACACACCTTGATTTTCTAGTCTTTTTATTAGGAATCGAAAATTATCTTCATCTCCTCCAGTGTCTCCATCCACGATCATGGGCTTAGTAGTAACATTCAGAATTTCATCTATAGTGTGGAGTCGACTTTCGTTGCTAACAATTGATGCATCCGGCAAACCTTTACTTGCAGAGTCAGTCAGGCTACTTTCCCAAATGAAATCGAAATCCAATTCTTCCACTACTATCCCGCTGAGACCACTATGAGCTTCTAGTCCAACAGCAAATCCTTTGCTGTCTAGAATATTGACCAAAGACGCAATTCGGTCACCTGGAAGTTTTTTTGATTCAAAGGTCATTTATTAATAACTTATTACAATAGGAAATCGTATTTATGATTAGAGTACATTATAAACCTAAATCTATATTAAGTATAACCACTTTAGGTAGCGATAAGTTTATTAATTAGTAATCCTATCTATGGATTTTTCAACGATAAACCTGATGTCATCTATATTTGCATTTCTCGGATTGTTTGACGCTCTAGAATTGGTTATTGTCAACGGAAGAATTTTATCCAGACTGGAAATGATTTGATTAATGAATGGACTCATCAAGTCTTTATAATGTACAAGTTCAAATATTTCTTCTATTTCATTTATTAATTCTTTAGAATCAGAATTTTCTGTTGCTAACAATGTATTTTTTATCAATTCGTTTTCATTGGATGAGTTAAATTTAATTACTTCTATCAGAGTGAATCCGCACGCTAGTCCATGAGGCATTCCTAATAATGCTGTTAAAGGGTATGAAATTGAATGGCATAAAGTAGTGTTGGCTTTAGATATAGATATTCCACTTAAGTAACTAGAGANCAACATAGATAACCTTGAATCTTGGTTTTTAGGGTCATCAACAGTCCTAACTATATTATTTTTTAGTATTTGGTAGCCTAATTTAGCAGATTTAATGGAGGATGTATCTGCCTTCTTGCTCCATGTGGATTCTAACAATTGACATAAGGCATCAATACCAGTCGAAATTGTTATTTCACNTGGGAGAGATAAAGATATCTCAGGATCTAATATAATTGTTCTATTCAATTTGNCAGAAACTATTGAATATTTTAATCCATTTTCCTTATCCCAAATTGTTGAAAATTGAGTTGCCTCTGCTCCAGTGCCAGCTGTAGATGGAACACATATCAAATATATTTGCCTCCTAGCCCTTTTTGTTGAAACTCGGGGGTGCCATTGCTCAGCTTCTCTTGAATATTTAATGTTGTTACTTAACATCATCGATAGGATTTTCGCTGTGTCTATAACGCTTCCGCCGCCTAAAGCAATTAATGTGAAAGTGCTCAATAGGCCTGAGTCAGTTACTTTTTTATATATCGGATAAATTTCTTTTAATGAATTATCTATAGACTTGAAGGTGGGTTCTTCTTTGACTTCTATTACTTTCTCTGAATTAATATCTGAAATATATTTTTTACAACTTTTACTAGTAATTATAACTGTAAAATCCATAACACCAACTGGATCAAGTCTCCTTTGTGCAAATGATTTCGCAATTTTATTGGATCTAAGTGTTTTATACTCAGACCACTTATTAAGACCAATTATTACGTTAGTGCCTTCTTTAATAAATTCATCTATGTTGGTTGTCATATTTATTCTTCTTCAGCTCTTTCGACTAGAGCTTTCATATAACCTATTGCAAATGCAGTAGGTGTTCTATTAGCTACGCCATATTTATCTTCTTTATGATGCCAATGAGGATCTGTTGAGACTCGATCTTCAAGTGAGCCCATTGTTGGATTATGATCAGGTATAATTATTCCATCAAAATCAACTTCTTTTAGTACTTTTATAATCTTATACATGTCCATGTAGCCCCCATCTAGAAATGTCTCTTTAAAATGAGGAAGAGGCTTATCAACATTTCTAAAATGAATCTTGAATAATTTATTTTGATCTCCAAAATATTTTGCCATTTCAGTTACATTTTTCTCTGTTGTATCTCCGCCTTCAAGCCAAGTTCCNGCACANAAACAAATTCCTATNTTTGGNCTATCNGCAATTTCNAAAGCNCTNTGATANCCACTAAAGGTACTAAATATACACCTTGGTATTCCTCCAAGTTTTAGTCCTGGCGGATCATCAGGATGAATTCCAACCTTAACGCCTGACTCTTCTATTGTTGGCTTTACAGCTTTAATATAGTATTCAAAATTCTCCCAGAGCTCTTCTTCAGAGTACTCTCTGGAATGAGTTAACTCTCCTTTTAAAATGGTCCTTGGTCCTTTTCTATCATTTAGATAAAAAGTTTCTGCATCCAGATTAAATGCCCTTCCAAGTGCTCCACCTCTTGTGGGCTCTTTCGAGGTACTCCAAATACCGTTACCCATGTGGGCATATGTGCTGTAGGGTATTCCTGCCTTTCCAAGGTCTCTTATATATTTTTTGTATTCTTCTATAACCTCGTCTCTATCGCTTAGATTTAATACTAAAGAATCGTGATTATGTATGTTGGAGTTGCTAAAGCCATAAATTTTTATTCCATGAGGCTCAAAAATTTCTCTATGCTTCATAAAATAGTCATAATTAGCATTTCCTGGATATTTTCCTCCAGCAAATAGCACTACATATTCTAACCCCATTTCTTTTATGAAAGCTATATCTTCTTCGGATGGATTGGGTAATACCTGTGCAGCTATCTTGATTCCTGGTTCATTCATTTTCATATTGCCACCTATTTAATGTAAAATTGTCATCATATTATATAACTTTGAGGTATAGATATGAGAATTACAACTATATATACATTAATTCTTTCCGCTACAATTATTATTACTTTTGGATGTGGCGAAAGTAGTGATGTTGTATTTGAACAAATTACTCCAAGCGATTCCGTTTATCAATTAGACGACTTGAAAGCCTTGGGGATAAAAAAAGGTAAAAAGTATAATGTTGAAGGCTTGGATAAAGCGACTGATGCAATTTTTGCCTTTTATAAAAAACCAGGAGCCAAGGAAGCCATTGAATATGAAATAAGATTTTATTCTAATCATGATGACGCTATTAATGTTGGAATTCCGATGGTTAGAGAACGTGTTGGGCCAGATGCCAAATTAAAGAAAGAAGATGCTGTGTGGACTGAAGGGCTGAAAGATGCTAGGCAATGTGGAGGCGCAGGCGGTGGTGTTGCAAGAGGAGGCAGCTTAGCTGGAGGTGCAGGTGACCATAATGTAGGCAGTTGTTCTTCACCAAAATACAATGAATTTTTTGTTTATGGAAACATGATTATATTGTGTCAGGGTGAGAATGAATTTGAGTCAAGAAATCACTGCTCTGATTTGCTCTCAGTGCTAAGACCAAACAATGAATGAAATTCTTTGATTCTGTAAAAACTGTCTTGATTAAGAAGCCATTTGATTTGAATGGTAGAGCTTCAAGATCAGAGTATTGGAATTTTTGGCTGTTCTCTCAAGTTTCAATACTTTTGTTTTTATACTTCAGTTTGCGAGTCAAGTTTCTCTTAATTTTTGTCATTTTAATTTGGGTTTATCTTATAATCCCAGGTATATCCGTGACTGTAAGAAGGCTTCATGATGTTAATAAGAGCGCAAACTGGTTATTGGGTTTCGTTCCTTTTACATTGTCGGCGTACGTTGCCTTGTTTGTTTTCTCTATAACTCAAGATTCACAGACGTCAGAAATTGACTTGTTTGGTATATTGCTGATCACTACGTATATTGTAGGAATTATGACAACTTCAATTTGGTACTGCTTTCCAATTTTTATGTTTCTTACTCAGAAAGGAAATGGAGAAAAAAATAAGTATGGGGACCCCGTAACTTAAATATTATCTTTATCAAGATATTGGTATAATCTAGCTTGGTTATTGTTAAATTTTTCTAGGAAAGGGGTTAATAATGGGTTCAAATTTTTTTATCAGTCTTTATTTAAGATATTTATTAGTAATAATTTTAATATTCGGATTAATACTTATTTCTTGCTCAGGCTCTTCTACAAGTGCTGAATCAGATGATGGTGTAATTGGTAGAGTTATCGCAAGTGATGCAATTTATAATTTGGAAGATTTTACATCCCCTTCTGTTAAATTTAAGAAACTTAAAGAATATGATGTTGACCAATTGCCATACGCTAAATCTGTATTTTTTGGATTTAAAAAATTTGATGACCCAATTGATTTTGAAATGAGATTTTTTGATTCACATCAGGATGCTCTTTTAGGAGTTGAATTGGTTAGAGAAAGAGCCGGNACTCCGGAGGAAATTAAACTCGATAAAGATGAAGCTGTTTTCACTGAAGGTCTCAAGGATGTCAGAGAGTGCGTTGGTTCTGGTTCGCAGAGAGGTATGGGTGGCGATACCAGCGGTGGCGCAGGTGTCGGTGGGCATTGTTTGAATTCAAAATACAAGAACTATGTAGTCCAAGGTAATTTGATATTATTATGTTCTGGAATGAATTCGAAAGATTCTATGACCAATTGTAAGAAATTATTAGCGCTTCTTTCTGAGTGAATTAAGAAAATTACAATTTTTATTAAATACCATTTTCAGTTAAATATCTTGCTCAAATCAAGATTACGTGGATAATTAGATTATCGGGATTATCTTATTCCTTAGACTATAAGTAAATTTGTAATACTTGGAGGTTTTGAATGCATCAATTTAATTACTATGCGCCTGAGACAATAAAAGATGCGATCTCGGTGCTTGATAAACACGGAGACAGAGCAAGATGTCTAGCAGGAGGTACCGATGTGTTGGTTCAAGTAAGAGGTGAGAGGTTTGAATTAGACGCTTTGGTTGATGTCAAAAATATACCGGAACTTACTCAATCAGTATGGACTGATACTCACTTTATTTTTGGAGCTGCAGCCCCATGCTACCAGTTGTATGAGGATTCAAAAGTGTGCGCAACCTTTCCTGGAATTATAGATGCAGCCTCATTGATAGGCGGAATACAAATTCAATCAAGAGCTAGCCTNGGAGGAAACTTATGTAATGCTTCGCCTAGTGCAGACGGCATTTGTCCTTTGATTGTTCATAATACTATATGTGAGATTGCTGGACCTAAGGGTACTAGAGAAATTCTTGTCGAAGATTTTTGTAAAGGGCCTGGAAAAAATGTTCTAGAAAAAGGTGAATTTTTGATTTCACTGAAAATCCCTTTGAAGAGCAGCAATTTTTCAGCTTCTTATGAAAGATTTATTCCACGGAATGAAATGGATATCGCTGTTGCAGCGGTTGCGTCATCTGTAGAAATGGACCAAGGAATAATCTCTAAATGCAGAGTTGCATTGGCTGCTGTTGGCCCTATTCCTATATATGCCAAAGAGGCATCAAATATTATCATCGGTAAGGAACCAAGCGAACAGAACATAAAACTCGTAGCTCAAAAGGCACAAGAAATTGCTTCTCCTATATCAGATATGCGAGGTACTATAGACCATAGGAAAGACCTTATAGAAGTTCTGACTAGAAGGACCATGAATAAAGCCATAGAGAGGATCGGAGCATAAAATGAACAATCAAGGAAAAGTCAAAAAAGTAGCTATAAGTACTACGATCAACGGAGAAGAGATGGAGATATTAGTAGATCCATATATTAGCCTTCTTGAAACGTTAAGAGAGATTGTAGGTATAACAGGCACCAAAGAGGGCTGTAATGACGGTAACTGCGGTGCTTGCACCGTAAGCATTGATGGCAGAATTGTTGATTCNTGTTTGGTTCTTGGAGTAGAAGTAGAAGGAAAGAAAATTGAGACTGTGGAAGGCATGGCTACTTCTGAAGGACTTCATCCTCTTCAGCAAGCCTTCTTAGAAGAAGCTGCACTTCAATGTGGTATTTGTACTCCAGGGTTTTTAGTTTCTGCAAAGGCATTACTTGATAACGAACCAAAGCCATCTGAAGAGAGAATAAGACATTGGTTAGCAGGCAATCTTTGCAGATGTACAGGTTATGACAAAATAGTAAAGGCAGTAAAAAAGGCCTCTAATTGAATATACAGGAGATGAATTATGGTATTAGATGTAAATAAAAAGAAATATAAAGTAATCGGAACTCGTCCCATTAGACATGATGGTTATGATAAGGTCACTGGAAGAGCACAATATGGGGCAGATCTTAAATTGCCTGGCATGTTAATCGGTGCTGTCCTTAGAAGCCCACATGCACATGCGAGGATAAAAAACCTTGATACCACCGATGCTGAAAAGATGGATGGCGTTTTTGCAGTAATGACTGCTAAAGACTTGCCTCGATTAACTGATGCAGAAAGAGGAAATT
The DNA here is from genome assembly GCA_002700125.1 of Dehalococcoidia bacterium. Lineage (GTDB taxonomy): Bacteria > Chloroflexota > Dehalococcoidia > Lucifugimonadales > Lucifugimonadaceae. Next base: position 5,113 of record PACM01000040.1, on the reverse strand, counting down.
CAGAGGAATCAGGATCTGAAAAACACTTAAGTGAAAACGTAATGGCTTTTGATAAAGTGTTGTATAAAGGACATGTCGTAGCTGCTGTAGCAGCCAAAGACCAGAATACTGCCTTAGAGGCTGTTAAAAAGATAAAAGTCGAGTATCAAATACTAAAATCNGTTACAAATGTGGATCAAGCCATGGCACCAGGAGCACCCATACTCTTGGAAGATTTCTCCGGTGATCACTTGGGCAAAAAGGTGAGGAAGACAAATATTGCTGCACACGTAAGGCACAATGTTGGTGATGTCGATGCAGCATTCAAAAAGGCAGAATTAATTATTGAAAAAGAAGTTAATATGCAGACCGTGCACCAAGGTTATATAGAGCCTCATAATGCAACTGCAGTTTGGGATGAAGAAGATAGAATTAAAGTTTGGACAAGTACACAGGGAGCTTTTGATGTCAGAGATAGTGTTTCAAAAGTTTTAGGATTAGGTGTATCTAGAATTAGAGTTACACCGATGGAAATCGGTGGAGGATTCGGAGGTAAGATCCCAATTTACCTAGAACCAATAGCAGCTGTTTTATCAAAGAAATCTCGAAGGCCAGTTAAAGCTATGATGAATAGAACGGATGTTTTTGATGCAACTGGTCCTGGCCCAGGAGGAAAAGTAAAAGTAAAAATAGGAATTGATTCAAAAGGGAAAATGTTGGCCGCTTACGCAGATATCAGGCTTGAAGCTGGAGGGTACCCAGAAGCTTTTATTGAAGCAGCAGCAAAATGTGTTTTTTCGTGCTATGAAATTCCATCGATGCGAATTGATGCTTATGATGTACTAGTTAACAAGGCAAGTTCCGCACCGTATAGAGCACCTGCATCTCCTCAAGTTGCTTTTGCTACAGAAACTGTGGTTGATGAGATTTGCCTGCAAAAGAAATTTGATCCGATAGATTTTAGATTGATGAATGTAGCTACAAAGGGAACTCGAACTGCACTTGGACCAAAGTANAGGACTATAGGATTACAAGAATGTTTGGAAGCAGCTAAGAATTCTGATCAATGGAAATCCCGATTGGATTCGAAACCCAGTTCAGGAAAGAAGAGAGGAAGAGGTATAGCTAGTGGCTATTGGTTCAACATAGGATTTAAATCATCAGTGAACCTTGCTCTTAATTCAGATGGAATCGTATCTCTCACAGAAGGTTCAACCGACATTGGAGGCACAAGAGCATCTATTGCAATGCAAGCTGCAGAAGTTCTTGGCATTCCTGCAGAGAACATTAGACCTACTGTTGTTGATACAGATAGTATTGGTCATACTGACGTTACAGGTGGTAGCCGAACAACTTATGCAACGGGATATGCTGCCTACAAGGCTGCTTATAAACTGATTGATGAGATAATTGAGAAAGCTGCTTTGAAATGGGATATTAATAAAAATGACGTTGAATATTCTGATGGAGTAATCAAATCTAAGACAGATTCAGCATTAACAATGACTATTCAAGAGATTGCAAGTGATTCTCCAGGCGGTCCAATTGTTTCTTCAGCATCTGTTGATTTGGAAGAGGCAGGTGGTGGATTTGCAGTTCATATTGTTGATTTAGAGATTGATGAGGAAACTGGAAAAACAGATGTTGTAAACTACACTGCTATTCAAGATGTAGGCAAGGCAATACATCCATCTTATGTTGAAGGTCAAATGCAAGGAGGAGCTGCTCAAGGTATAGGGTGGGCTCTTAATGAAGAGTATTTTATGAGTGATGATGGAGTAATGCTTAATTCAAGCTATCTCGATTATCGAATGCCTATATCCTTAGATNTGCCAATGATCAACACTATAATAGTAGAAGTGCCAAGCGAAGAGCACCCCTTTGGGGTAAGAGGTGTAGGAGAACCGCCTATTGTTCCACCTATACCTGCAATTGGTAATGCTATAACAAATGCTTTAGGTCTACGGCTTCTCAGCACTCCTATGAAGCCGTCTAGAATTATCGAAGCTTTGAAAAAGGAAAATTAGAGACACTTATTGTGGATGATAAAAGTTTTTCTTCCATATAAGATTAGAGAAATTCTTGATGTTCCAGTTGAGATTGAGGCAGAAGGAACAAATTTACGAGGTTTAATAGACTACTTAGAANATATGTATCCTGGTGTGAAGAATCAATTGGTTGAAGATGATAAATTGAGGCCTGGTATGTCGGCTGTTATAGATGGAAGGACCACAAGATTAGGGTTGATACAAAAATTAGAAAATGTTTCTGAAATTCACTTTCTCCCTGCTATTGCCGGTGGATAAATATGACTGAAAATAAAAAATTCCCTCAATTAAATCCCAAGCCTAATTTCTCCAGTATAGAGCAATCTGTTTTGGAAATCTGGAAAAGAGATAATACTTTTAGNGAGTCTGTTGAAAAAAAAGTAAATGAAGAATTCGTTTTTTATGATGGACCTCCATTTGCAAATGGTTTACCGCATTATGGTCACTTATTAACTGGCTTTGTAAAAGATATAATTCCTAGATTTCAAACCATGCTCGGTAAGAAGGTTGATAGAAGATTTGGCTGGGATTGTCATGGGTTACCAGCAGAGATGGAATCAGAAAAAGAACTTGGTTTATCAGGTCGAGCTGAGATAATAAATTTTGGCGTGGAAAAATTTAATGACCATTGTCAAACTTCAGTCATGAAATATACCAAGGAATGGGAGAAGTCTGTCGATAGACAAGCTCGATGGGTCGATTTCGAAAATGATTATAAAACGATGGATTTATCTTATATGGAATCTGTTATTTGGGCTTTTAAAGAATTATGGAAGAAGGGGCTTATCTATGAAAAAGATAGAGTCATGCCATATTCTTGGAAAGCAGAAACACCCATATCTAATTTTGAAACTCGACTGGATGATTCTTATAGAGAAAGAGAAGATCCTGCAGTTACTGTAAAAATACATTTAATAAATAATGAGAATTTTCAAAATACGAGCATTCTAATTTGGACTACTACTCCCTGGACATTGCCTTCTAACTTGGGAATTGCTGTAAATGAAAATCTTGATTACCTGTTAATGAGTAATAACAAGGAAGATTTAATTATTGGTGAATTTGCCTTAAAAAAATACCAAGAAGACTTAGAAGAATTTAAGGTAAAAAGGCGATTAAAAGGATCTGATTTATTGGGACTACAGTATCAACCTTTATTCGAATATTTTAGTAACACAAAAAATGCTTTTAAGATCTTTTCAGGCGAGTTCGTTAATACTGAAGAAGGCACTGGGATTGTTCATATGGCACCAGGATTCGGAGAAGAAGACCAAATAACTTGTGAAGCTAATGGTATCGAAACTGTATGTCCTGTAGATTCTCAAGGAAAATTCACGTCTGATGTAAAGGATTACGCGGGATTACTAGTTTTTGATGCAAATGTGAAGATTATAGAGAGATTGCAATCTGAAGGAATGCTTGTACGTTGTGAAAATTACAAACATAACTATCCTCATAGTTGGAGAACCGATGAACCTTTGATATATAAGGCATTAAATTCTTGGTACGTTGAAGTCTCAAGCTTTAAAGAAAGGATGGTTGAATTAAATGATCAAATTAATTGGATTCCTGATCATATAAAAAATGGTGCCTTTGGCAAATGGTTGTCAGGCGCAAGAGACTGGTCTATTAGTAGGAATAGATTCTGGGGCACGCCCATTCCAGTATGGAAAAGTGATAATCCTAAATATCCAAGAGTNGATGTATATGGAAGCCTCGATGAAATTGAAAAGGATTTTGGTGTTAGGCCAGATAACCTGCATAGGCCTTATATAGATGAACTGACTAGACTAAACCCTGATGACCCTACTGGAAAAAGTACCATGAGAAGAGTCGAAGAAGTTTTTGATTGTTGGTTCGAATCTGGATCAATGCCTTTTGCTCAGGTCCATTACCCTTTTGAGAATAAACAATGGTTTGAATCTCATTTTCCAGCAGATTTTATTGTTGAATACATTGCTCAGACTAGAGGTTGGTTTTATACGTTGATGGTGCTTTCAACTGCATTATTTGATGAGCCACCTTTTTTAAATGCAATAGGTCATGGTGTTGTAATCGATGAGAATGGCTCGAAACTATCTAAGAGACTTCAAAATTATCCTTCTCCCGATCTTGTGTGGAATAAATATGGAGCTGATGCTTTAAGATGGTTTCTAGTATCATCTCCAATTTTAAGAGGACAAAATTTAATTATGGATAGAACTGGATCTGGAATTGATTCTGCATTAAGGCAAGTGATTGTTCCTCTTTGGAATGCAGTATATTTCTTTAATCTCTATTCTAATTTAGAGAATTATAACCCGAAAATGATTTACCAAGCAGAATTNTCTATCGATAAATATATATTGTCGAAATCAAAAAAACTATCTGAATCTGTCTACGAAAGCCTAAGTAATTATGANATTACTGAGTCTTGTGCATTAGTTTTTGAGTTTATAGACATATTAAATAATTGGTATATAAGAAGATCTAGGAACAGGTTTTGGGGTAAAGCAAATACTGCTGAGGCTCGATCTGCATATGACACACTCTTTACAGCCCTGAATATTTTATTGAAAACAAGTGCTCCATTAATTCCGCTTATTTCAGAGGAACTTTTCAGGAATTTAAATGAAGGCAGATCTGTACATCTTGAAGATTGGCCTGATGTCTCCAAAATCGATCCTGACGATAATCTCATAAACTCGATGGACGATATCAGAAGAATAGTTTCGTCAGCTTTATCTATCAGGAAGTTGAATAAAGTGCGGGTAAGACAACCACTATCTGAATTAACAATTGAGGCGCAAAATGGAGATTGGATTGAGGATTATTTCAGTTTGATTAAGGAGGAAGTAAATGTAAAAAATATTTCTTTGGATAATTCATCCCAAAAGGAGTATGAGGTTCAGTTGAAAATAAATCCGAAATTATTAGGCCCAAGGATTGGAAAAAAAGTACAAGAATGTATAGAGAAAGCTAAAAATGGAGACTGGACTCAGAATGAAGGGATAGTTATAGTTGCTGGACTTGAATTGTTAGAAGGAGAGTTTAGCCTAGAGCCAATTAATTCAAACGATTTGAGCGCTCAATCTGTCGACTATACT
>PACM01000039.1 GCA_002700125.1 Dehalococcoidia bacterium | reverse complement strand
AATCAAATAAACTTGATTCGTAATCACGCATTACCCAAAATGATTCCTGAGAACCAACTGGTTCATAATCATATTGTTCCATTCCAGGCCAACCAGTCGTTCCCGTTTCCAAATCTCCGGGCCACACAGTTGGCCACGTAACAGGATTATTAGAAACAGCAGCTAATGGATTTAAACCAATGCTGTGATACCCCGCTATGGGGTTAAAATTTGCCTCTCCCTGATCCTGATATGTATCGGAGACAAGTGGAACTGGATCATCAATGCCGTTATCAGACGTGTCAACCTTTGCTCCGATCATTAGTCCCAGTTGCCAGATGTAGTAGCGCTGAGTGTTTACTGGATATTCCAACGAGGGATTATAAAAGCCAAGCAGTCCATAGTTGGAAAAATACAGTGCCAATTTACCGTCATTATGTACNTTNTATGTCCGGTCTTCAAATCCTAAAACNCGGCTTAAAGAGCGCNGCCANGTTGATTCTTTTGGAATTGGTTCAACACCTTTTTGAGCAAAACTGAGGCTGATNATAAAAATTATAGTTAGTTGTTTNACCAAGCAACCTCCATCCCAATACTAAACCTCCGGGGAGCAGCNAAATTAGAGGGATCGTTCNTCCCATCAAGTGTNGCATCAGGGAACAAAGTGCGATCAGGTAGACCAGTTGTAGGATCTACATAGACAGCGTTCANNCGATTNGTGAGATTTTTTATTTCTGCAAATAATTCTAACCGGAATGATTCTTTAATAGAAAAACCGCGGGACAAATAAATATCAATATTTGCTGTAGTGGGCATACGTTCACTATTGATTTCACCAATACGAGTACCTTGCGTGTTTTCAGGTGTATACGGCAGGCCGCTACCGTAAGAGCCAATCAAGGAAAGGTGCCAGTTATTAAAAAGTGTTCCGCCCANCTTCTGAGTATTCAATGAAAGCGTATAGCTTAATGTATGAAGCTGATCCCACTCTAATATTAAGGTGCGTTTCGGTAAAACTAATGGCGGTGTATTGAACACATCATAAAAACCAGCAAATAGATCAGAACTATTCCCTTCCGCCCTGGATANNGTGTAATTGAGACTAAATTGCGCATATTTATTGAACTCATGGTCCAGATTAACTTCCATACCGCGAACATTAGCGTAATCAGCATTGATAAATTGTGTAAATGGATTGGGTGTAGCTGGCACAATACGGCTGGCAACCAAGTTTTGGATATCCTTGTGGAAAACAGTTACATCAAGTCGCGTTACATGTCCAATTTGCTGTTCCCAGCCAATTTCCATGGATATTGTCTTTTGCGGATTTAAATCTGGATTTCCGACAGAGGGATTATTTACGGTATAAACCTGTGGTGCTTCCGGTATTGTATCCCCGCTTATAGATTCGAAACGATTGCTTACATTCCAGTATAAGGTTCGATAGTCTGGAATTTGAAAAAAATGACCGTAGGCAAAATGCAATATCGATTTATCAGTGATTGGATGTGAAAAACCCAGCCGGGGACTAATTTGCCACTTTGTGGCAGCCTGTATGGCTGAGTCATTTAGCGTTTGATTCCATTCAAAACGGATCACGTCACGGGATTTTTCCCAATAATTAGCCTCTGGATTAAACCAGTCTAGTCGCAAACCAACATTTAAAACAAAATTATCAAATTCAAGTTTATCTTGTATATACCCTGATATTTCTTGGGGTGAATAATGATAGTTTTGATCGATCCACTCCCCGGCCATGAAATTCCAACCAAACTCATCTACCATACCCTCATGGCTAATTCGTTCAAGTTCATTCTGTATATAAGTAATTCCAGATTTAAAAAGATGGTGATTACCTATCTGACTAGTAATACTAGTTTTTACTATAAGGCGTTCAGTTATTGAATTGATCCAGGAAGGCTGATACCCACCAACGGCAAACTCTTCCGGGTCATCATAGCTAGCACCGAAGTTTTCCAACTCACCATAATAGGGGCCTTCATGCCCAAATATCCATTTTTGATCAGCACCAGAAAAGAAACTGTTGCGGTAATTAGAAATTGACACGTCCATAAATGTTGTTGGTGAAAATTGATATGAAAGTGAAAANGTATATTGGTCTGTCTTTTCATCAAATTCTGCCTGGCGGAAGGGTTTATATTTCCAAAGGTGATCATAGTTTTTCCAGTTCCGTGAGGATGATCTTCCAGAAACAAATAATTTTAATCCAGATGGCGCCTGATAAGTTATTTTCCCAAAAAATGATCCTAATGGTACATTATTAATACTACTCGAATTATTATACGCGAATGGCAACCAGCCTGGATCAGTATAGCCATCCATGTTTACAGCATAAAATAACTTGTTTTTCATTAGGGGACCCGAAAGTGAAATATCAAGACGTTTCACATCACCAAAACTATGTTTCGTGCTGGATTGCATCTCATCCAATAATTCCTCATCATTATCCCACTCGCCATTGCCATTCCAATCTTGATAAAATTCACCAGNATCATAGGTATTATTTCCATTTTCATCTTCGTAATATTCTNCTTCNATGTGAGCACGGGAACCTTCGNTAGCGTCACGTTTATTCGGATCATAACCAAACTTGTCTTTATCAATAACGCCGGGGTGACCTGTAAATACTCGTAAACGACCTACATGGTTATTGTCCCCTGATTTTGATACCAGATTAACAATCGCGGACATAGCGTTCCCGTATTCAGCATTGTATGTACCAGTAATGACAACCATTTCTTCAATAGAACTGGGTGAAAGCAGCTGGCCAGGGGATCCCATCAGTGGATCATGTGCAAGTACGCCATCAACCATATAAGCCACTTCGTTGTCTCGGCCACCACGTATATGCAAATTCCCATCCTGCACAACTACTCCGCTGACAGTTGACATAATATCGTTAACATTTGATACGGGCATATAGGCCATTTCTTCACTTGTTACCGAGTGTAAGGAAGAGGTAATGTTCTTATTTACTAAGGGTTTTTCTGCAAGCACAGTTACTTCTGATCCTTCTAATACCGTACTTTGAAGTATTATGTCAATGGATGTTGTTTGATCAGAACGAACAATATTTCCGGTAAGATTTACTGTCTCAAAACCAATGTATGAGAAACGTAAAGTATAGGCGCCAGGAGGTACATTTAGGATCATGAAATCACCGTAGGTAGATGTAATTGTTCCTAGGGGAGTTCCAACTATTAATATGTTCACCCCAGCCAGCGGTTCATTGGAATCCTGGCTAAATACAGTTCCGCTTAACTTACCTGTTGTACCACCAAAGACGGAACTACCAGTAATAATGAGAAGCAGGAGTGTATACCAGCATTTCATATTATGCTTATAAACTAATGTCACCTGATTAATTATAGCGATCGCAAAATTAGGAAGCTCCAAGGTGACCACCGGAGCTTCCTAATGATAAAAGATACCGTACCTATTTTATGAAAAGCATTTTGCGGGTCTGACTCTTGTTACCAGCAGATAGCCGGTACAAATAAACACCAGAGGGTACAATTTCTCCCTCAGTTGTCAAACCTTGCCAGCGTACTGTATGTGTACCAGGGGTAAATGTATTATTTACAAGATTCGCAATATGATTACCATTCATATCATAAATATTAAGATTAATCTTTTCCCGCTGCTTTAGATCAAATGTAATCGCTGTACTGGGATTAAAAGGATTGGGATAATTCTGATGTAGAGTAAACTTTTTCGGTAAACTAGATGACCCTTCATCAATACTAGCCCCAGTTCCTCCCCAAGCAGACCTTGCAGCTGCAGCTGCAGCTGATAATTCAGCTTCTGTTTCAGCAGCAACCATGGCAAAAACTACTTCTGTTTCATCACCAGGATCTAGATCTACACATCCTATAGCAAGATAGGACCAAAGGTCATCCATGGTTGAGTCCGCTTCATAATAACCATCGTATTCATAGTCATCACTATCAATTTCCAAAAAAATGCCATCATCAACTGCCAAATCCAACCAGTTATCCCCAACTCCAGCACTCCACCAATCCTCATCGTCAGGACCACCTGCTACCTTTGCGGTGCCAACATACATGTAGGGTTCAGCATTAGGATAATCTGAACTACCATCTTCATTGGTGTCCAACATAGCTGGGTGAAAATATTGGTATACCATTCGTGTTGATGTATCTAAACCTGAGTTATTCCATTCCAGGGCATCCCAACCATCTTCCCAATCAGTGAATTCGGGGTCAGGCCACCAAGCACCGCCGGCATCTATATCAGAAACAAGGTAAGCATCACAGTGATTCAATGCAGTAGTTCCATCATTACGTAAAACAAATTGTAATATGGTGCTTTTGCCATTTGAGCCATCCGGTACGTAATGTATTGCCAAAATACTGAGCTGACTTGCTGCATGTCCCATTAAATAGAGTGTATCCAGTTCGTATCCATCTAGCTCTTTAACAAAACCTTGAATATCCCAGTCTGTCGCCCAGGTATTCTCATGAATTGTGCCATTATTTGAACAACCCCAATCATCTTCACCGGGACATTCCTCTGTCCAAGTATCATACATGGTTGTTGCGGGAGCCTCCCATCCATCAAAATTAACCATAAATGTAGTCCACCACAGATTTTCTGACGTATCCTCCTCAGCACTTCTAGCATATAGAAAATCTTCGCGATAAATGGAATAATAACGACTATCCATATTATTAATATATGCTTCACCCACTGGTTGTTCCGGATCATAGCCCATTTGCAACCATAAATCTGTAATTCCTTCGGAAAAAATACTACTGGAACCAATTGCCAAAATAAGAACTATTCTTTTCATTTTTTTCCTCCCCTAATGATCATTATTCAACGATATTTTTCTAAAATTAATTTAGGCTATTTAGTGACGAGAAACAATGGGTTTGATTTACAAAAACCACAATAATACAATTACCTATTTTTTAGTACATTTTACAACAAGGCTTCTGGATTTTAGGTATATCAAATGTTTCGTTAAGAACGGTGGAAAAAAATTACAGAAAACAAAATCTTGTGGTACAAATCCTGCTTCCTCCAATAACGAGTATAATTCATTTTTTGAGAACTTGTGTTTGTGGGGATTCTCAAATTTCAATCTAAATAAAAAATAAAGGATTTGTAAAATAGTGATGTCACCCCGGATTCTCTCCTGCGGTATTGCAATCACAAAAGTGCCCTTGTCCTTTAACATCCCTCTGATATTTACCAAAAAATCTTTAGGGTGGTCCACATGTTCCAAAACATGTGAATTTATTATGATATCAAATGAGGATTTATACTTCTCGAAAAATTTCGGACTAATCAGTTCTGCTGCTATTCCTTTGCTTTTACAGGCGGCTATGGCTGCGGTATTTATGTCCGCACCCATTATATTACATCCATAGGCCTGTTTTACAAATGAAGCGTGCCTACCCGTGTTGCAGCCATAATCGAGAACATTACTATTTTCATCTGCAGCGGCAAACTTGATGATGCTTTTATTTTCGTACTTTCCGAAGCGCAGGATTTTTGTGCTTATCCAAAAAGAAAGATCCATGACTTTGGTATAAAAACGATCATATGGCAAAACTTTAATCATCTTTGGAAATACGTTTAATTATTTTATGGCGGGTTATTAATTAAAATCAATTTATTAGAATTTATGGGTGACCGGGTAGTCCTTTATCCAGTTCTTGTAGTATCAATCGATTAATTGGTTTTTTGATTGGATTGGATTGCATCGCATACCAAATTTAATCCTGATGAGATCCCATTTACCATTTAGAGTTGCTATTTTATAGTATCAATTTTTCTAGCATTTTCTTGTGGTGATTTAGTGCATAATAATAAATACTAATTTTTTATAATTGTATTTAATTAGTGATTATATTATTAAATAATTAAAAATATAATATTATATGTCCTCAATTTTTAGTTCAGTTTTATTTGCTGTTAATCGAGAAGATCACTTGGTTGAGTGTCAAGTTATTGAACAACATAAACCTGAACGAATGCTTGCAATAGGCAGCGGTGGCTGTATCGCTCTAACTTTGAAAACAATTTACCCAGATTTACATTTAACAGTTTTTGATATAAATCCCTATCAACTATCTCATATTAATAAAAAAATAAAAGCTTTAAGAAATTCTAATTATGATGCATTAAATATTTCTAATAAGAATGATTCATGCTTAAATCAATCAGGGAAATTTGATAAAATGTTTCAAGATCTACGAAAATCATTTATTAATAATATATCTGGAGAATATGAATTAAATAAATTTTTTGATGTTGAGACCACTTCAAATCAAAGAAGAATTATTCAAACTAATTGGCTAAATCATGATAACATTTACAAACCATTTGAAGATGTTTTTAATGATATTTCTATAACGAAAATTTTTAGTGATAAAGCCACTAAACATGGAGACCCCGGGTCATATATCAATTATATGAAAAAAAAGATTATAGAAGGAATTCTTCGGACAGATTCGCATTTAAATCCTTTTTTACAACATATTTTTCTAGGATACTATAAATCTGAATTCGTTTTTCCTTATCTATCTTCAAACGGCAATCAAGTTTTAGAATTAATAGAAGGAGATATTTTTACTATAAAGAATATTTCTTCCTACAATATTGTGAGCCTTTCAAATATATTTGATTGGAGTGAAACTGAATCTGTAAAAGAACATGCAGAATACTTATCACAATTAAAAAAAGGCTCTGCTATAATTCTAAGACAATTAAATAATCATAAGGATTGGATTAATATTTTTAGTAAATATTTTGTTGAAGAAAATTCATTTGATTTATACTGGCAAATACATGATAGAAGCCTATTCTACGACCATTTTAAACTGTTTATCCGCAAATGAAATATGAATTTGATATTATTGGCCCGGAAAATATTAATAAGTATATCCATGATTTCAGATCACTTGAAGAAAAAATAGAATACCCTTTAGAAAATGGACTTGGAAATTTTAGAATTATTCATGGAGAAAATTATCATACCTTTTTTACTCAGCAAGGTTTTAAAACAAGATTTGTAGCAATAAAAAAAAGGAATAAGGTCATAGGAACCATTGCCGGAATTTGGAAACCTATAAAAATAAAGAATAAAGAATATGCAGGTTTTTACATATCAGATTTGAAAATTGATTTAGACCACAGAAAAAAGAATATTCTAAGAAAACTACTATGGTATCTTGTTAAACGATGGCCAATTACACCAGATTATCAAGGTTGGGATTTCAACTATTATTGTACTATGCTAAAAGATGGTAAAGGAGTAAATAGAACTTTCAAAGGTTTCAATCCTGCAAAATTACCATCACACTCAGCAACTTTGAATATTTATATGGTTGATCCAAGTACCCTTCTTTCATTAGATATAAATTCCTTACCTGATAATGAAAACTGCAGTTCAGTCAATCTCAGCCCTCTTCGTATAGAAAACGTACTATGGAATGAAGGGGTAAAAGATATCCTGTCTACAACTGACAACTCAATCATGCAATTAGGACATCTACATCCACAAATACTGACTAAGAAATTTTCATCCAAACTTAATCAAAGTATTTCAGAAATAATTAACAAAGAAAAAGGGTTGGCATGTTTTGCAGTTGATAATCGTGAAACTGAAAAAATAAAATGGCTCGATTATAGTGGAATTACAACAAACACAAGGTGTAATATTTTTTCTTTTTCACCATTTGCACCATCTCTTAATAAGAGCGATATTTTATATATTTCTACTGGAGAGATATAAATGGATTCATATATAAATAAATTAAAGAATGAAACACCAATAGCGTCTCAGAGATATTTTTCTAGGTTGCTTGATGGCTCAATGTCTTTTGAATTATTCAAAAATTCTCAGATCAACTTTTATAGTGCTGTTTGTTATTTTTCCCGTCCAATGTTATTACTTTGTTCTAGGATAGAAAACTATGCAGACAGACTGATTATATTAGAAAATATTATAGATGAGCATGGAAATGGAGATATCAAGGATTCCCATGGTGAAACATATAAAAATTATTTATTGAACCTTGGTGCAAAAGAAAAAGACATTAATAAAACATTTAATCATTCAGCAGTTTCCAATTTTTATTCAATTATTGATAAAACTGTAGAAAGTGACAATATTGAAACAGCTATAGCAATGTTTGGTATTATAGAAGATAGATATACTGAAATTTCATCATCTATATCCACCTCATTGATCAACAATAATTGGTTAAAAAAGAACCAACTGTCTCACTATGTAATTCACAAAGAATTAGATATATATCATGCAGAACAATTTTATAAATTAGTACGTCATAAATGGACAGAAGAAATATGTAGAGATAATATTATAAAAGGATTAAAACTTGGGAATACAATAATTTTTGATATATTCAATAATCTATTAAAAGTGGATTAAATAATAGCAGATCTTTTTTTATTGTGCTATTCTAAATCCAAAATGATCATTTCCTTTAAATTGTTCATCTTCGGCTCTAGCTGATGATTTTAATGGTGCTTGATGATAATTCCAAGATCCACCTCGTCTCACTTTAAGTCCTGTATTCACAGTATTAATAGGGTCTGTAGCATTATTAGAATCATTATAATAATCTGAAGCATACCAATCTTCAATCCATTCCCAAACATTGCCTGCCATATTGTAAAGACCATAAGGATTTGGTTCGTTAATTTTCACATTCAAGACATGACCTCGACAAGGATTTTCCCCTAAGAAATTCCAATTAGCACTTGTTCCGTCACTATTGACATTTCCATTTTCTGTGGCATATATGAATTCAGCATTCCCCTGTGCAGCAAACTCCCATTGTGCTTCTGTAGGTAATGTGACACTATAAAATAATGTAAATGCTTTCGCACCATACCACTTGATGAATGTTGCAGGCCAATGACTGACCTCTAATAATGTTGGTAGATTATTTGGGTAATCCTCTAATTCTTCCCAGTCATTAAAATCATTTAACAAAACAGATGTATCGTATTGGTGCGATACATCAGAGTAATTGTAATAATTTGTTAATTCTAACCAATTAAAATCTTCAGGATTTGCAGGATTCTTAATATAAAACCATCGATTTTCAGTACTTAGTTCATCATAACCTATATAGGCAATATTCAGTGGATTTTCTGGTTCTATCTCACCCGTAAAGGAATCATTATCTCCATCAGCATTATCATGATCCTTCATAACTCTAGTTCCATTTAAGTTATATAGAGCCATTCCGCTATATTCAATAGGTGCTAGTGCTGTACCAAATACAAGTAAATCTCCCATATTTGGCCCAGGATCAGTTTCAATTTGAACTTCCAAAAGACCAATAGAAAAAGCTCCATTTAAAAAATGAGCATATTGCTCATTGGTAATTTCTGCATCACTCATTTGAAAGGAGCTTAATGTAACCGTATGTAAATAAGCATCATAACTACCTGGGGGTCCTTGGTAATTGGTTTCACTTTCGCCCATTGTAAAAGTACCTCCGGGTATATCTCTCAACACAATACTACTATGTAGTGTAAATAGATCCTCCTCTTGCCAACAATCAGAAATAATGCAGTCTACTGTTGCGCATATGTCGAATATATTTATAAATCCATCATTATTAAAATCGCACTGCGATCCATTATCACAATTCACCAAAATACAATTCACTTCATCTATAATATCCAAAGAATCTAATTGACCATCACTATTAAAGTCACATTGCCCCCAAGCCAATCCTACTAGAATTAATAATGGTAAATTTTGCTTAATCATTTCTAAATATACTCATCATCCAATAAATAAAAAATCCTGCTAATGGGTGGAAATAAATTAAATCAGATATGTTTCATTTAGATTTAGAAAAAACTTTCTTAAAAGTATTTACTATTAAAAGTATAAAATCATTTCTTACTAAAATGCGACCGCCACAATT
>PACM01000038.1 GCA_002700125.1 Dehalococcoidia bacterium | reverse complement strand
AATTCTTAAATTAGAAAAAGGCCAATAAATAACCCATACCCTACCTTTAATGCTGGACCTATGAATTAATCCAAAACTCCTTGAATCATTGGACTTACTTCTATTGTCTCCTAATAAATAATAATAATCCTTTGGAATCAAGATAGCTCCTTTTTCAGAAATTTCGGCAGTGTTTCCAAATTCATTCGAAAAAGTAGTTCCATTTACAAAAATAGTTCCATTGACATTCTGTACTTGGTCGCCAGGAGTTCCAATTATCCTTTTAACAAAATCCTTACCAGTGGTATCGTACGGAAACGGAGGTTCAAAAATTACGACTTCCCCACGTTTTGGATTTTTTCTAGTTTCTAGACCCATATCTTGAAGCATTACTCTTAAATCACTCGGTAATTGATAGTAAAGGAAATTATTCACAAATACTCTCTGATTATGATTTAATGTAGGGCTCATGCTTGCACCATTAACTATGTAGTTTCCCAAAATGAATTGTAGAAAAATCGCTACTCCAGTAGCAAGAATAATATTTCGAGATATGCTCTTTAATTGATCCATAACATATATGTATAAACAAAATTATGTTTCTATTATCCCATTTTAAACCTATAATCAGAAATGAAGGAGAAAAAATGGTACTGAGTGACAAAACGATAAAAGAGTATTTAGAAAAGGGCAATATATTAATCGATCCTCTTGATGAAAAAGATATCCAGCCCGCGAGCGTAGACTTGCACATAGATAATGGAATCTTAGTCTTCAAAAATTCTACGGAGCCTTTTATTGATCTTAGAAAAGAATTACCCAATCTAACTGAAAAAATTGAAATACAAAAAGAAGAGCCTTTTATGTTGCACCCTGGAGAATTTGTTCTAGCTTCCACGATAGAGAGAATAAAATTAGGTACTAATGTAGTTGGGAGACTTGAAGGGAAAAGTAGTTTGGGACGTGTTGGACTGCTGATTCATTCTACTGCTGGATATGTAGATCCAGGATGGGACGGACAGCTAACACTCGAACTAACAAATGTTGCAAAATTACCGATTACTTTGTACTACGGCATGCGGATTGGACAAATATCATTCTTAGACCTTTCTTCTGAAGCTGAAAATCCATACGGATCATCCAAATTGTCTAGTAGATACCAAGGTCAAAGCGATCCAACTGCAAGCAAGATTCATATAGATTTCGACAGCCAAATAAAACACACGGAATGAGTGAAAAAATAAAGGAATTTGAGAGAGCTTTAGATTTAGCTGAAAAAACTTCTGTTAATGTTAGTCCGAGACCAACTGTCGGTGCTGTTTTAATGAAAAATGGTGAAGTAATAGGAGAAGGAATAACTGATAGGCCTCCAGGAAATCATGCTGAAATAAACGCAATAATTACTTCATCGCGAGATACGAAAGGAAGTACTCTTTTTACCACCCTTGAACCTTGTTTTCATCAAGGAGATACCAAGCCTTGTGTAGATAAAATTATTGATGCAAAAGTTGGCAAAGTCGTTATTGGCACCATAGATCCCAATCCTAAAGTTAGAGGAAAAAGTATAAAGAAGCTACAAAATTCTGGAGTCACAGTCCAATATCCTCAAGACAAAATTTGCAAAGCCAGATCTCAAGACTTAATAGAGCCTTTTAAGCATTATATAGAGAGCGGTATGCCATATGTCACAGCAAAAATTGCAGTAAGTCTTGATGGTAAAATTGCTACAAAAACTGGTGACTCAAAATGGATATCGTCTGAACAATCTAGAGAATTAGTTCAACAAATGAGATCTCTATCAGATGCTGTAATGATAGGATCCAAAACCTTACAGGCAGATTCGCCCAGTCTAAGCGCTAAAAACAAAGAACAGCAGCCTAAATTCAAGGTTGTTTTATGCTCACGTCCGTCAATTCCTAAGACATACGAACCTCTGATATCAAAAGGAAGTAAAATACTTGTTTTCTGCAATGAAGAACCTACTGACAAAAAAAAATGGAGGAACACGGAGTTCATAAAAATTTCAACAAAAAACCAAAAGTTAGATCTTATAAAGGTACTTACCGAACTTGGAAAACGAAAATGTATGAACTTGCTAGTAGAAGGAGGTGGGGAACTACTAGGATCATTGATAGATCAGAATTTAGTTAATAAAATTCATATGTTTATTGCCCCTATATTCATTGGAGGAGGCAGATCAATAAATTCTGTAGGAGGATCTGGAATCAAGCTCATAAGTGAAGCAAGAAAATTAAGTAATATAAAAGTGTCTCAAATAGATCAAGATATAATAGTTTCAGGCAAATTCATTTAAAATATAGCAATGTTCAGTGGAATAATAGAAAAAGTTGGAAAAGTAGAAAGTATAGAAGGAAACATTCTTCGAATAAAATCTGATGAGATAGCCAGATCTGTTGAAATCTCAGAAAGTGTGTCAGTTTCTGGAGCGTGCTTAACTGTTATTGATGTAGAAAAAAGGAATGGATTTTTCACAGTTAACGTTATACCAGAAACTTATTCAAGGACTAACTTTAGGTCTCTTTCTAAAGGTTCTGAAGTAAACTTAGAGACCGCGTTAAGGGTAGGAGGTAAATTTGGTGGTCACATGGTTCAAGGTCACGTAGATTGCATTGCAAAAATATTGTCTATGGAGCAAAATGATGATTCTTGGATAGTAACTTTTGAGAAGCCTGAGAAAATTTCTCGATACTTAGTTGAGAAAGGCTTTATTACAATTGATGGTGTTAGCTTAACTATTGCAAATACAGATAAAAGTAGTTTCTCTATAGCAGTGATTCCTTATACTTGGGACAACACTATTATTAGTGGATATAAAGTTGGTTATATTATAAATTTAGAAGCAGATATGACAGCAAAATATGTAGAAAATTTACTTAAGTATCAACCCAGATAAAATTAAAAATGAAAACAAATTCAATAGAAGAGGCAATACAAGACTACAAAGAGGGTAAATTCGTAGTTATAGTCGATGATGAGGATAGAGAAAATGAAGGGGATATAACCATCAGTGCCGACTTTATAACTCCTGAAAAAATAAATTTCATGGCCGTTAACGCGAGAGGTCTTATTTGTGTAGCAATTGAGGGAAGTTTCCTAGACCACCTGAACATACCTCTAATGGTTCCAGACTCGAACGATAATAATAAAACTGCATTTACGGTATCTGTTGACTACATCCCGGGGACAACTACTGGGATCTCATCAGAAGATCGAGCAAACACAGTTTTAGGACTTATAAACTCCAAATCCAATGGCTCCTCTTTCCAAAAGCCCGGTCACATATTCCCAATTAAATACCGTGATGGCGGTGTCTTGGTCAGAGCTGGTCACACAGAAGCTTCAGTTGATCTGTCAAAACTAGCAGGACTTAAGGGCGCAGCTGTAATGTGCGAAATAATTAATGCAGATGGAAGCATGTCTCGTAGGCCAGATCTTGAAAAATTTGCCGAGAAAAATAATATCAAAATTATTACAATAGCTGATTTAATTTCTTATAGATACAGCACAGAAAATATAATCGCAAAGACTTCGAGTGCAAACTTACCTACGCGATATGGTGAATTCAAAGCACTTGGATACAAGTCAATATACGAAGACGATGAACATGTTGCATTGGTTAAGGGGAAAATAAACAGTGATCCAACTTTAGTCAGAGTTCACAGCGAGTGTCTTTCAGGAGACTTCCTTGGAAGTCTTAGATGCGACTGCGGAGATCAAGCATCCGCCGCTTTAGAAAGTATTGGAAAAGAAAATACTGGAGTTTTCCTGTATATGAAGCAAGAAGGCCGAGGAATCGGATTGCATAATAAATTGAAGGCCTACGGACTACAAGATAATGGAGCTGACACAGTAGAAGCCAATGAAATGCTGGGGTTTCCCGCCGACTTAAGACATTACGGTGTTGGAGCACAGATTCTAGCAGATATTGGACTAAAAAAAATCAGATTATTAACGAATAATCCCAAAAAAGTTGTTGGGCTGAGTAGTTATGGCATAGAGATAGTCGAAACAGTTCCAATAAATGTTGAACCAAATCCTATAAATGAAGCTTACCTGAGAACAAAGAAAAATAAACTTGGGCATAAAATAAATAATGTCTGATTATCCTACAAAATCTGATCCTTTGGATTATCCAGAAGATATAAAAATTGAATTGCTGAAATCTAAAGTCTTAATCATCCACTCCAAATTTAACAATAAAATAGTTGANCTTCTCCTTTCTAACGTAGAAAACAAACTGAAAAAGTATGGATTAAGTTCTTTTGAAAAAGTTGCCGTTCCTGGAGCATTTGAAATTCCTTTCGTAGCACATAAATTCATAAAAACAGGAAAGTTTGATGCAATAATCTGTCTTGGAGCCATAATGAGAGGAGAAACCTCTCATTANGATTTACTGTGTAAAAGTGTTTTTGAAAGCTTATCCCGACTAAGCATATCAAGTGACATACCTATAATAAATGGTATTCTAACGACTGAAAATGAAGAACAAGCTATGAAAAGAATTTCAAATGCCGAACACTTTGTTTCTTCTTGCCTCAATATGCTTTATATCAATCTAGACTCTTATATATAGATTGTAATTCAAAAAATATACCTGATCTGCTAACATTCCTTTTAAGTTTCGCTTATGGCGATTCGTCTAGCGGTAGGACCCCAGACTCTGAATCTGGTAACCCAGGTTCGAATCCTGGATCGCCAGCCAGGTAATCCGGCCCCTTCGTCTAGCGGCCTAGGACGCCACCCTCTCAAGGTGGAGATCACGGGTTCGAATCCCGTAGGGGCTACCAAAAAAATTAATAGGAGAAATGGAAATGAAAAATATTAAAGGAATATACATTGGCTACGCAGAAAATTTAGAGCCCCAATCAAGAGCCTTTGAAGAAGTTGGAGGAGAGTTGATAAAAGGTAATTTAGGTGGCTCGAGTACTGGCAATAGCTTACTGTCACCAAAGAATGGTGATAACAGTAAAATTGATCAAGTAGTATCATTGTTAGAAGAAACAAAAGCACAATCACTCGTGCTACAAGGTCATGGATTTCCATTAAATAAAGATTTCTTTGAAGCTGTTAGTAAAGTAGAAACCTTCAAAGGACTAGCGTGTTTTGGGCACGGATTTGACGGAATAGATATTGATAGCGCTTCAAGCAATGGAATTTTAGTCTCCAACGCCGCTTCATTTGGAACAGAAGAGGTATCAAATCATGCTTTAATGCTTCTTCTTGTCTGTGCAAAAAAGTTTGTTCTTCATGACAAGCTTGTGAGACAAGGAGTATGGACCAGAGAATACCTTTCACCGATGGGACACATATCAGGGCAAACACTTGGAATTGTTGGAATTGGAAATATTGGAAGAGCTATGGGTAGAAAAGCAAAGGCACTAGGAATGAAAATTATAGCATTTGACCCTATGGTCTCTTCTTGGGATTTTAAAGAATATGGATTTGAAATTGCAAGTAGCATTAATGATCTTTGTAAAAAATCTGATTACGTAACCCTTCATTGCTTTTTAAATTCAGCAACAGAAAAATTAATGAGTGCTGAACAATTCAGGCTAATGAAAGAAACTGCATACCTAATAAACTGTTCTCGTGGTCCAGTAGTAGATGAAACAGCATTAATCGCAGCCTTAAAAAACAATGAAATTGCAGGAGCAGGATTAGACGTATTTGAGCAAGAACCTACGAATCCAGAGAATCCTTTATTAAAAATGGATAATGTTGCAGTAACAAATCATTATGCAAGTTATTCGGAAGTTGCTTGGGAAAGAGCAGAAACTCAATTGGGCGAGGAAGCAGTAAGAATCTCAACGGATAGCTTCCCTATGTCTCTGGTTAATCCGGAAGTTAAGAAAAAAATTACAGGGAAAAAATCTGCACAATTGTGGGAAATATACAAGGAGACATTGAAATAATTCTAAGAATAATTAGTTTTTCTAGAATAATTTATATGTAAATGTCTTTTTCACTGTATAATTCTCTCAAATTTTAATTTTAATTTTACGACTATTTATGGACGATTATTAAAGTGACACTTGGCCCTAAACATAGAAAGAAGTTCTCTTCTATAAATGCTGGTATAGTTGCGGAGATCGTTGAGCAGTATCTTAGCAACCCAGATGCCGTTGATCAGGAAGAATTTGATCTCTTAATAAACTCATTAGATATTAGTAAAACTAGTGATATAAAAGATCTAGGACTAGATTCAACAATTGAAACCAAAAATTATTGTCGAAATTTTGGATATCTCCACGCAGAAATAAATCCTCTGGAAACTAATACAAAAGTTCTGCCTGCAAATATTAATCCTACGGAAATAGACCGATCATTATATTTGGACAAAATAGGATATGAATTCATACATCTTAGAAATTCGAAAGAAAAGAATTGGCTTTACAATGAAATAGAAAATTCTGTAATAAAAATTTCTCAAAAAAGAAAATTAAACCTAGTAGAAAGACTTGTAGAGGTTGAAGGCTTTGAGAAATTTTTACATAAAGGATTCTTAGGGGCTCGATGGTATAGCTTAGAAGGTTCAGAATCTATGATAATTGTACTTGANGAAATAATCCGTTTGTCTACAGACTACGACTATATAAATGTGGGCATGCCACACAGGGGACGATTAAATGTTCTGGCTCATGTTTTTGACAAACCTTATTCAGAAATTTTTTCAGAATTTAGAGAAGAAAATATTAATCATATGTCATCTGGAAGAATGGAGAACTACTTAATAGACGTAAAATATCATCTAGGGGCAAAAAAATATCAAGGCGCAGAAATTTTACTTTTTCCTAATCCTAGTCACTTGGAAATGATTAATCCGGTTATTTTGGGGGTTACAAAAGCACAACAAATGAAAAACAAAAGTAGTCTTGGAATATTGATACATGGAGATGCTGCATTTCCAGGAGAAGGTATAAATTCTGAGACGTTCAATTTAAGTAAGTTGGAGGGCTACGACTCAAAAGGAGCGATTCACATCGTAACAAACAATCAGATAGGATTCACCACAAATCCTGAAAACTCATTTTCAACATTNTTTGCCACTGACTTTGTCAGAGGTTATGACATTCCTATAATCCACGTTAACGGCGATGACATCGAAAGTTGCGTTATAGCATCCACCCTAGCAACCAAATATAAAAATAAGTTCAATAAAGATATTGTTTTAGATATTGTTTCATACAGAAGATTTGGTCATCAAGAGATGGATGATCCATCAATCTCTCAACCTTTGATGTACAAGAAAATAAAAAATCACCCTACAATAACAAAGATCTTTGGTGAGCAGTTAGTCTCTGATAAAATTATCACTCAACAAGCTATCTTAAAAGCAAAAAAATCACACTCAATAAAAATAGATTCTGCCTACAATGAAGAGGTTGTAATGGATTCCTCAATATGGCCGGGGGAATTTAAAACCGAACAGATCGATTACGAGTCTCCTTCAGAAAAAATATCCAAAGACCAAATACAAGATTTAAACAAGAAACTTTATGAGATAGAGAGTGATTTTTCTATTAATAAACGAATAAATCAAGTAATTATAAAAAGGAAATCTATAGATAGTGATACCCCAATAGAATGGGGGCATGCTGAAATGCTTACTTGGGCTTCACTGCTTGTAAGAAATATTTCTATCAGATTTAGTGGTCAAGACTCACAAAGAGGTACATTCAATCAAAGGAATGCAATATTATGGGATGNTTCTAATGGTTCAGCCTTGAACCTTTTAAACAAATTTGTACAAAAAGAAAATTATGTAGAAGTCATCAATTCCCCTCTTTCAGAAATGGCAACCCTCGCTTTTGAATTTGGATTCAGCATAATTGAAAATANGGCAATGACGATTTGGGAGGCCCAATTTGGAGACTTCATCAATAATGCTCAAGCCNTTATGGATGAATTTATCATAAGCTCGCAACCGAAATGGGGGTTAGATTCTAACTTAATCGTTTTGTTACCTCACGGGTACGAAGGCATGGGGCCAAATCACTCTAGCGGATGGATAGAAAGATTCTTAGAATCTGCTGATAATAATAATATTGCAGTTGCAAACTGTTCTACATCTGGACAATATTTTCACCTAATTAGAGCTCAATGCTTGATCAATAAACAATCTAATCCGCTAATAATTTTCACTCCGAAAAGTTTACTAAGACATCCTCTAGCTTCAAGTACTNTTCAAGAAATCNCAAATTCAAATTTCAATTCTATTTTAGAAAAAAATAATGTATCTAAACCTAAAAAACTTGTTTTTGGATCTGGCAAGATTATTATAGATATTCTTAGCGAATTACAAATTAATAGTCGCGATGATATCGCATTAGTAAGCATAGAAATGCTNTACCCATTTCCTGAAAATAAAGTTAAAGAAATTATTGAAAAGTACTCGTCAGTAAAAGAAATTATTTGGGTACAAGAAGAACCTAAGAATAGAGGCGCATGGAACTTTATTAATGAGCGGATAAGTCTTTTAATTGATAAAAATATTGATTTAAAATATGTAGGAAGAAAGAATAGTGCTGCGACTGCTTCTGGTTCTGCTTCTTTGCATAAAATCCGGCAGCAAGAAATAATAGACCAGATTTTGAATTAGTTGATAGAATAACTGAGTATGTTATACGAAATCAAAGTTCCTGATCTGGCGGAATCCACCGTNGAAGCTACANTAGGAACTTGGTTNAAAAAGAAAGGTGANGNAGTCCAACAAGGAGAAGTTCTNCTTGANCTCGACACNGANAAAGTNANCCTAGAAGTATCNTCNCCTTGCAATGGATTTATCAGTNAAATTAATAAGCCTGAAGGAGATATNGTANCAGCTGGAGAATTNCTAGTTNTCGTTGACGACTCTTCNTCAGATGANACAATTAGTGAGACTGAAATTACTACTAATGATCAATTGACTCCACAAGTAGATCAATCACTGCAAAAAAAGAACCCTCAAGAAATATCCATAACACCTGTTGCAAAAAAAATGGCAGAAAAGCAACAAATCGATCTCAAAAAAATTGAAGGTTCTGGTCCTGATGGCAAAATATTAAAGACTGATGTAGAAGACTACAGAAACAATTTATCAAGTGGGCAAGAATCTTCAGATCTAAGAAATAATAATGTTAATGATTCTTCAAGTAATAAGCTTGAAGAAAGAATCAGGCTATCAAGAAGGAGAATTACTATTGCAAAAAGACTAAAAGAGGTTCAATCCGAAACTGTAATGACAACAACTTTTAATGAAGTTGATCTGGCTGCTGTGATAGATATAAGAAAAAAGTACCAAGACCAATTTATTGAAAAACACGGTGTAAAAATAGGATTCATGAGTTTCTTTGTTAAAGCCTCAGTAAACGCGCTACAGAACTTTCCAAATATGAATGCAGAGTTGTTCGAAGATGAACTAATTGTCAAGAAATACTACGACATTGGAATCGCAGTTTCAACTGAAGAAGGATTGGTCGTCCCAGTACTCAGACAAGCCAACAAAAAAACAACTGCAGAAATAGAAAAAGAAATAGCAGAACTCGCTACTAAATCAAGGAACAAGAAGATAACTCTTGAAGAGTTGCAAGGGGGAACTTTCTCCATTACTAATGGTGGGGTATTCGGATCTTTAATGTCAACACCCTTGCTGAACCCACCGCAGGTCGCCATTCTGGGAATGCATAGAATCCAAGAAAAACCATTGGCAATCAACGGAGAAGTAGTTATTAGGCCTGTAATGATGTTAGCTGTAACCTATGACCACAGGATAATTGACGGAGCAATGGCAGTACAATTCCTTGTGAGAATAAAAAATCTTTTAGAAGATCCACATCAACTATTAATAGATGCCTAAAGAATGAAAAAGACTAAAATAGAAAAGATAGAAACGATCCTTTGGGACAAGTGGCTTATCTTAAAAATACACTGCGAAGACGGGACCGTAGGAATTGGTGAAGGTGGCGTCCACGGATGGCAGAGGCCAACTGAAACCATGATAAGGACTATGGAACCCTATTTATTAGGAAAAGATCCATCTCTGATCGAACATCACTTCCAGTGGCTTTATAGATCGAGTCACTTTATGGGATCAGTAGTACAAGGCGCCTTATCCGCCATAGATATAGCACTTTGGGACATAAAAGGAAAAAGATTAAACGTCCCTGTTTATGAATTGCTATCAGGAAAAACAAGAGACAAAGTAAGGTGTTATATGCACGTCGTTGGTGAATCTGTTGATGACTTAGTCAAAGATGCTAAAGCCAAAGTTTCAGACGGATTTACTGCAATAAGGTTCTCCCCTTATAAATCTGATTTTTATAAGCATAAGTCTTTTTCTGGGTGGGCTGAGGAATCTGTTAATAGAGTAGCGGCGGTAAGAGAATCTATTGGAAATGACATTGATATCTGTATTGAAATACATCGCCAAATGAGTCCAGCAGAATCCATATCATTAGGTAAACGACTAGAGCCATTTTTTCCTTTCTTCTACGAAGACCCTATGCTACCTGATTCACCGGCAATAATGTCTGAAATACAAACACAGTGCAACATACCTATTGCTACAGGAGAAAGATTTACTTCAATATATGAATTTCAACAATTACTAGAAGCGAAAGCAACAAGTTATATAAGGCCTGATTTATGTTTAGCTTCAGGAATTTCTGGGTGCAAAAAAATATCAGCTATGGCTGAAGCGCATCACATAAAAGTGATTCCTCATAATCCGCTTTCTCCCATATCAACTGCAGCTTGCGTACAGCTAGATGCATCTATACCAAACTTTGCTTTGCAAGAATATACCGGAGAATCCGATCCACCTAAAAAAGACTTGATAGAGAAGCCTATCAAACTTGAAAGTGGATATTTAATAGTTCCTGAAGCATCTGGATTGGGAATAACTTTAAGTGAAGATGCGCTCAAAATACCTGAGAATCCCAAGATACTAGACACACCGATAGGTTTTGACGGATCTGTACAAGATAGATAGTTAAAGTACCAAACTTAATAGGATGATTAATCCTATTAATAAGTTATATGCTCCAAACCATGCAAATTTTGTAAATCTTGAAAAAGATAACATAAATTTCAAACCTAAATATGAAAAAAATACAGAGCTAACTAAAGATACAAACAATACTTTCCAATTCTCTATAATAATACCCGAACTCATAGAGCTTACAACTTCAAAAATTGAAGAAAGGATAATTAGCGGTACGCTCATCAAAAAAGAACACAGAATTGCTCTACGCACTCCCAACCCAAACAACAAAGCAAATCCAATTGTTACCCCAGATCTTGAAATTCCAGGAAAAGCAGCGAAGGATTGAGCAAAAGAAATTAACAATACTATAATGAAAGGGTTCATACGAAATTTTTTAATTCCATGTAGAGTAATAAAAACACCTGACAAAATAAATGCTGGGCCAATAATGTTTAGGTGACGTGCAGAATTCTCAAAAAATTCTTTAAACAATATCCCTACGACCCCAATAGGAATCCAAGAAAAACAGATTAGCAAAATCATCAAACTCTTATTTGGAAAATCAATAAATTTGTCCTTAGAACTCTTGAAAAAAAAGTAACCTAAAGCAATTAAAGATCCTAAATGAGTAATAATATCTAAAGAAAAAGTTGGAGGGTCATATTTTAATGCCTTAGCAAGTACTATATTATGCCCACTACTACTTATAGGTAAGAATTCAGTAATTCCTTGAACAAAGCCATAAAATATTGAGAGTAAAAATTCCAAATGATTTTTCTGTTTTTTTAATATGTTATCTAGTAATATTGATTCTATTATTTTTCCTAGAAGTTGACATTAAATGAAGATAAACGATGCCCAAGATAACTAAAATAGAGACAATCACTAACCCAGAATATGCAAAATTAATTTGGGTTGTAATTTATGATGAATCCGGAGAATATGGAATCGGCGAGACATCTTGGGGGCCAGAAACAGTTCAAACACACATACTTAAAGAAATCGCACCTACAATCATCGGAGAAAATCCAATGAACTTAGAAAAATTATGGGTGGATATTTGCAAGCTTGGTATTACTGTGAGACCAGATGGTGCAGAAGTCAGAGCTATATCTGCAATTGATATGGCTTTGTGGGACTTAGTGGGGAAATTAACAAATCAGCCTTTATATCAAATGCTGGGGGGATTATTTAGAGATAAAATAAAAATATATAACACTTGTGCTGGTTATTCATATGGCGTTAATAGACCTCAAGCATATAGAAATATTCCAGGTGACATAGATTACAAGCCAGAATCACAATATGAAGATCAGCATGCATTTATGACTGATGCCGGAAAATTAGCAAAGAGCCTTTTAGGAGAAGGTGTAAGTGCTATGAAAATCTGGCCATTTGACCAATTCGCAGGAAAAACAAATGGTCAATTTATTTCTTCTGAGGATATTGATAAAGGCTTGGAACCTTTCCATAAAATTCGCGATGAGGTCGGCAGAAAAATGGATATTATGGTGGAATTACATTCTATGTGGAATCTACCTTCTGCAAAAAGAATAGCAAAAGCCCTAGAACCAATAGAGCCTCTCTGGTATGAGGACCCTATACCAATGGATAACTTGGATGCATTAGCAGATTATAGAAGGTCTACCCGTATACCTGTAACAGCTAGTGAAACTCTTGCACTTAGATGGAGTTTTAGAGAACTATTTGAAAAAAGAGCGGTAGATATATGCATGTTCGATATCAGCTGGGTAGGGGGAATATCTGAAGCAAAAAAAATATCTACCATGGCAGAAGCTTACAACTTACCAATAGCGCCACATGACTGCGTAGGACCAATAACGTTCTTGAACTCAATACATATGAGCCTAAGCGCACCAAATGCGATGATTCAAGAAACTGTCAGAGCTTATAACAATACTTGGTATCTGGATATTATCGAAACAATGCCAAAAATAGAGTCGGGTTTTGTATATGCACCTGAAGGAGTTGGTATTGGGACAATATTTACAGAAAAATTCACTCAGAGCAAAGAGACAAAAACTGAGACCGTTAAGTCTTGAACCAATCATATAAAAAAGGAGACCTGACCGGTAAGGCTTTAACTGTTCAAGGACCTATAAATCCAGAACAATTAGGGAAAGTGATTTGCCATGAACACCTATTAATTGATTTCAGAGTCGTTTTGCAAGACCCACCTGATAAAAAAGACTTACCGTTAAAAAACGAAAAAATAAACCTTGAAAACTTAGGGTGGATTCGTACATTCTGGAATTGTAATGAAGACAANCTTTTAATAGACGATATAGATATCTCNCNAAAAGAAATTATGGATTTTTCAACTTCAGGTGGAGGTACAATAGTAGATGTAACATCTACGGGTCTTCACAGGCAGCCAGAAAAATTAAAATTACTTAGCCAAGANACTAAAGTCAATATTATTATGGGAAGCGGTTATTACGTTGATTCATCCTTACCAAATTATTTTGAAACCGAAACTGCCGATATGATATCCAAAAGAATAATTAACGATATATTTGTCGGGGTAGAGTCTTCAAAAATTCATTCAGGGATCATTGGTGAAATAGGTTGTAGTTATCCGTTAACGAAAAATGAGAGGAAAAGCTTGGAAGCCGCTGTAATAGCTCAGAATGCAACTGGAGCACCATTGTTAATTCACCCAGGGAGACACGAAACTTCACCTATAGAAATCATAAAATTTATAGAAAAAGTTGGAGCCGACTTGAGTAATACTGTAATGGGTCATATTGAGAGAACTGTTTTTCAGTTAGATACCTTAGAACAATTAGCAAATAAAGAAGTGTACTTGAATTTTGATTTGTTTGGTCACGAGTCATCGTTTTACCCACTGGCACCCAAATCCTTTATGCCGAGTGACCATCAAAGAATAGAAATAATTAACCACCTGATAGGCTGGGGATATGTAGAGAAAGTACTCCTTGGACATGATATATGCTCAAAGCATAGATTAAAAAAATATGGCGGACATGGGTGGGATCATATTTTAAAAAGAGTGCTTCCAAGAATGATTGACTCTGGCATTAGCCCCAATCAAATCAATGATATGATTACTGAAAACCCCAAGAGACTGCTCACATTCAAATAATTATAATGAAGTGCAATTTAATTTATCTGATNTTGTTATTTTCATTAAGTTCTTTGCTGATCAATTGTTCAAATAGTAGCCAAAATACCATTCCAACCAAAGATTCTTTATCCGTATTGATTATCTCATCGGATCATTCAATAGGACAAAACAGACTGGGTTTTGTAATTATAGATAACGACGGAATATCAATAAATAATAATTTAAAAGAAGTGAGTATAAAGAACATAAATTCGGAAACTAAAGAATTGATAAACACAAAATATGAAAAATGGTTTACAGGAAGAGGAGTATATAGATCAAATATTGAATTATCTGAACCGGGGGGATATGAATTAAAAATAACTACAGAATTTGATTTGACCGGCACTGCATTATTTGAAGTTAAGGAAAACTCATCAACACCTAACATCGGCACCAAACCTCAGATCATAAAAACAAAGACAGCGTTTAATAACGAGGAAGTCTCCCAGATCTCATCGGATCCAAATCCTGACCTTAGCCTTTACGATATTTCATACGAACAATCTATTAACAATGGACTCCCTACTGTTGTAATTTTTTCTACCCCTTCATTATGTGTGTCAGGGACATGTGGACCTCTACTTGATTACGTGAAAGAAATATCTGAAATNTATAAGCAAGATTGTGATTTTATTCATGTAGAAATTTTTGAGGATTTCTTTAATAAGAATCTAGATGACCTAGAATCATTGACTTTAAGCAGTCCTGTAGAAGCATGGGGTCTTCCCACAGAACCTTGGATCTTTTTAATCGACNAAAATGGGTTTTTAATGAACAAATATGAAGGCTTTATCCCAAAAGATCAATTACTAAATGAAGTGATCTTTTTAGTATCTAATAATTAATTCTCGTAATTTTCAATCAGTAAGCGCGCTTTATCATAATATAATGGTATCTTAGGCTCTGAACTCATTTCTTTTGCTTCATTAAAGTATCCTAACGCATCCGTTAGGTCTCCTTTTTCTATGAGGATCTTACCTTTTAAAATATAGGCTTCTGGACCTTCATAGTTTGAAAAATATAGATCCAGTATATCTGAAGCCTGATCAAAATTTCCAAAATAAAATTGATATTCGGCTTCTAGAAGATAAGTTAAATCGATGTTTTCATTGCTTGAATAAGCCATTTTGAACAATTCGTTTGCTTGCTTAAAATTTTCTAAAACCCCATTACAAAAGGCTGATATAGAAAGTAAGGGAGGAAAAGAATAATCCTCTAATTTTTTAACAATTTTTAACGCTTTTGAGCATTTTTCCTGTTCCTTGTAGATAAGTGCTTTTATATAAATNCCTTCGATTAAATCTGGCTTCAATTGAACTGCTTTCTCAGCGAATTCATATGATTCATCTAAATCACCCTTTAAAAAAGCAACATTAGCCATTCCAAGCCAAGCTCTAGCAAAATTTGGCTCTAGATCAAGTACTTTCTGAAATCTGGTCTCAGCAGACTTTAAATTCTTAAGATCAAGATAGCGATGAGCTCTAACATAGTGATAAACGCTATCTAATTTATCTTCAGAGTTATTTTCTTCAACAGTATTATTTATTTGATTTGTTTCAACTTCAGAATACTCCCCATTTGTGCTACTAGAACATGCAATTAATGGAATAAAAATCAAGATGATAGAAAAGAAATATTTCATGATATCAAGTCAACGAAAGTAGGAGCTCAAATTCTAAAATTTGATTAAAACTTTCTGTCTTACTCTTTATATCAAAGTTTAGTAGATCGTGTTGTATGCGTAGTAATCTTTTGTGATCAACTTGTCGAGCCGATTTCATTAACTTATTAATATAGAACTCGCTTTTTATTCCGGTTTTATCTGATATCTGACTCTGAGAATTTATACCTTCGTTGAAAAGGGACTGTATTTCAAGAATCTTATGTAATTCGGAATTTAATAAGCCAATTAGTTCGTTAACTGAGACGCCATCCTTGAAAAGACCAACAAGGATCTTGGAAACTTCCTTTTTGTTACCTCCGAAAAAATTATCCAAAAGGTCAAAATTGATGTGTATCTTCGAAAGAGAAACAAGTTCATTGAAGTCTTGATTATTTAACTGACCACCACCTGAAAAAAGTGACAATTTTTCCAATTCATTATCAATTAAATCAAAATCACGATTAGATTCATCCAATAAGAAATTTTTTTGTGAATCAGAAAGTTTTAATCCAAAATATTCCTCTCTTTCAGAAATCCATTCTTTTATTTTTGCCCAACTGCCTTTTCCTTTTGGAGTGTTTAAAACATCGATTGTACAATTCAAATCGCGAATAAGATTATTTTTCTGAAAACGTTTTTGATCTGATTCTTCATCAAATTGTTCTACGAAGACGATTTCATTTGGAGAATCAACCTGTTCTAGTTCTGGCAAGATATTATCCCAATCACCACTTTTTTCTTCANCAATAATCCTTTGTAAAAATCCCTGTATTATGCCGATTTTCTTCTCACTAAACATTGAGGAGGAGGAGGATATCAACAAAATATCATTACGGTTTAAGTTGGATCCATCCAGCTTAGCTACTTCAAACTCACTATCTTTTTCAATTTTAGAAATTTCTTCTTCAATCAAAAAATTATTAGTGCCACAAATAATATTGAATTTCATAGATATTTAATTCCAATTATATTAAATTCTTATAATAACTATTATGCAAGGAATTTACACAAAATGAACTTCCTTTTGATGGGTTTGCCCAAAAGTGGCAAATCAACATTGTTTAATTCCCTTACAAAATCTAAAAAACAAGAAATTTATACAGAAAGTCGCTTTGGCACCGTGAAATTGCCAGACCAAAATTTAGAGAAGATTTCTCAGTGGTATGAAACAGAAAAGAAGGTGTATGCCGAAATTAACATAAACGACCCGGAGACTAATCTAAATTTTGACTCGTCAAAAGATTTTATAGAAAAAAGATATGTTGATGAAATACAAAAATTTGATGGAGTAATACTTATTATAAGGGCTTTCAAAAACGATTCTGTAGTCCATCCATACGGAGATATAAATTATGTTAATGACTTAGAACAATTTATGATCGAATCGAGATTAATTGACATTCAGATAATAGAGCGACGTATAGAAAACATTAAAAAAAATTTTAAATCTCTAAATAAACAAGAGAGAGAGAAAGATGAAAAAAATATTAAAACTTTATCTGAAATAACTTCCTTGATTGAGAAAGGAGAGT
This sequence comes from Dehalococcoidia bacterium, assembly GCA_002700125.1. Lineage (GTDB taxonomy): Bacteria > Chloroflexota > Dehalococcoidia > Lucifugimonadales > Lucifugimonadaceae. The sequence goes on along the minus strand of PACM01000038.1, from coordinate 6,333 downwards.
CATTCAGTTCATCATCATTTTCTGAGCAACATAAAATTATTGTAAAGGATACTTTCCTTCTAGCTAAAGCTCCATTGGTAGTGATAGTAAACACTGATGAGGAATATGATCTCGACAACAGTCAAGCAAGAGAATTAAAAAAATTATTGAATCAAGATACAAGATTATTAACTATACCGTTAAAATTTGAAGAAGAACTAAGTAATATGGATCAAGCAGAAGCCCATAAATTTAGATTAGATTTTAATTTGGATAATGACGAAATTAAAGATATATTTCCTGAGGTATTATCAGTAACAGGTTCAATTTGCTTTCTGACTGCAGGAAAGAAGGAGTGCAGGTCTTGGTTATTAAGAAGTGGATCTTCAGCAGTTGAAGCTGCCTCAAAAATACATAGTGATATTGCGCGAGGTTTCATAAGGGCCGAAGTTATTCAACATTCTGAATTGTTAAAATATACAAATGAAAAAGAAGCTAAAGATAAGGGAGTGATAAGGAGAGAGGGTAAAAATTACATCATAAAAACTGGAGATGTAGTAAACTTCCTCTTTTCCGTCTAATTAGAAAGGTACAAATCATGAGCAAAGAGATAGGTAAAATTGATAAACCTGCTGCAGAAAATACCATTTTAAAAAGAAAAATATATCTTGTTCAGAATATTCAAAACTATTTTCCTGAAAATAATGAATTTAAAACATTGCTTGAAGAATATTGGGATTCAATTTCAGATCAGTTGGACAAAATGGAAAGTACAGCGGGAATAATAACAAATATTTATATTGAAGGAATGTGGCAAAGCTTCCAAGAAGTAGAAAAAATTATTCAAGAGAGTAGTCCTGCTAGTTTAAAATTGATAAAGACAAGAATTGGGTCTGGGTCTAATTACATCCCTGTTGAAGACGAATCGATTTATAAGAGACTAATAGACCTAACAAGGATTGTACAACTGGGTTTTGTCAGTGAGAAAATAAAAACATTAATTGAAGAACAATATTCTGAAACAGTTTCGGAAAGACAGATTCACATCAAAACTACAATTGATCAATTACAACTAGGAGAAGCAGGTTTATTTATGTTGTCATCAGTTAATCACAAATTTAGCGACGACATAGAAATATTCAACGTAATACCTCCAGCATTAGATAAAATAAACAGGTGGCTACAAAATAATCAACAAACTGTTGCCGCTCAACAAGAAAAAGATCGAGAAGAAAGTGAAGAAGGGCAAAATAAAGACTCTGGATTATGGACACCATAAAAAGGATCTTTCACTATATGTGCACATACCATTTTGTGACCTGATCTGTCCATATTGTGACTTTAATAAATACGCCAATGTAGATCATATGATCGTTGATTTTACGTGTGCGTTATCAGCTGAGATAAAATCTGTATCAGAAAAATTTAAGAATTATAGTATAAAGTCGATATTTTTTGGAGGAGGCACACCTTCATATTTAGATGAATATAGTTTAAAAAATATTTATGAACAAATTAATTCAAGCTATGATATTGACCCAAACGTAGAATTTTCAATAGAAGTTAATCCTACAGATTTAAATGAGAAGAAACTAAAATTATATGAATCAATAGGCATAAACAGAATAAGCCTAGGTGGACAAAGTTTTGAAGACGAAATTCTAATTAAGTTGGGAAGAAATCACGACTCCAAAGATTTAGAAACAAGCCTAAATATCCTACAAGATAGCTATATCAAGAACATAAACCTGGATCTTATCTTTGGAGTTCCTGACCAAACTATCGAGCATTGGAAAAAGACTCTTGATAAATTTTTATCCTACTCTCTACCACATTTATCAGCCTATTGTTTAACTTTTGAACCAAAAACAAAGTACTTTAGAGATCTAAAATTAAATAAGATTTCTAGCCCACCAGAAAACCTCTTAGTAAAAATGTTTAATTACAACTCAAAAACGTTGCCAAAAAGCAATTATGAGCAATATGAAATTTCTAACTGGGCTCAAAAATCGTTTAAATCTAAACATAATTTAAGATATTGGCAAATGAAAGATTATCGTGGATTTGGACCTGGAGCCTCTTCATATATTGNAGGGACTAGAACAAAAAATATAAGGTCGCTCAAATCCTATATTAAAGTTTTAATGAAAGAAGAAATCACTGAAGATAGCTTCATACAAGAAACTAATAAGAATACATTCGAGGATACAATGTCAGAATATATCATGCTGAATTTACGACTTTCCGATGGAATTTCTCATCAAAAATTTTTTCAAAGATTTGGATACAGATTCGAAGTAAGATTTGAAAACATAGTATCTGAATTAAAAAANGCATCCTTATTTGAAACAAATGATAAGTATTCAAAGTTAACTAACAATGGGAAGTTAGTCAGTGATGAAATATCTAGGAAATTATTACAAGAAATTAATTAAAAATCATACTTGATCGTCAGGTTTATTTCTAAAGCCTTGATCCCAAAAAACTAAGAATTGAGAAGCAACAAATATAGAGCTATAAGTTCCTACTACAACACCTAGGGTTAATACAATCAAAAAATCTCTCAAAGTAGATCCCCCTAAAAAAAGCATAGAGAGCAACACCAGTAGAGTAGTTATACTTGTTCCAAGTGACCTAGTTATAGATTCGTTTATGGATCTATTGATAGTCCTAGAAAGGCTTGCACTNTCATACTTAATATTGTTCTCTCTTATCCTGTCAAAAATGACAATCGTGTCATTGACGCTGTANCCGATTACAGTGAGGATCGCAACTATAAATACAGAATTAACCTGTAATCCAAAAATATGACCTAGAAGAGCATAAAGTCCAGTCACTAAAATTACATCATGCAAAAGAGTGAAGACAGCTGCCACTGCAAAACGAAACGATTTCTCAAGTCTCCTAAAAGCATAGAGGATATACAACATTACAAACAATGAAGAAACAGAAACAGCTATTAATGAGTTTTGAATCGTACCTTCAGCAACTTTGGTACCTACAGTTTCAACCTCCAAGATAAGATAATCTGGATCAATGGTTTTAAACGAATTTTCGATGTCATTCCTTGAAATTTCTACCGATGAATCAGAATCGGTAAAATCAGATAGTTTTTCGGTTCTAATAAAAAAAGAGTCATCACCTATCGATTGAACACTAGAATTCTTTAGTCCTAGATCATCTAATCTGCTTTGAATATCCAAAGAACTTAACGACTTTTCAAACTTAACTGTTATTCCCGTGCCAGAAAGAAAATCTATTCCTAAATTTAGATGAGGAGGAATTATCAAAGATATAATGCCAATCAATAATATAATTAGAGAGAANCCCAGAAACCAGATTCTCTTTGCAACAACATCAATCATTTGATCCCTCATCTCTTCTAAAATTAATACTTCCAACTGGGTCATAAAAATTTAAAAACCTTCCCAATACAGTTCTAGATATTGCTCTCATAATTAAACGACTAACTGTAAAAGCGGTAAACATACTTACGATAATACCTATGCCTAACGTTAGCGCAAATCCTTGTATTACACTCGTGGTGAATCTGTCTCCAAACCAGTAAAGAACCAAACATATAATAACGGTAGAAACATTGCTATCCCTGATAGAAGGCCAAGCTCGAGTAAAGCCTTGATTTATAGCTGAGAACAAATTNCGTCCACNCCTTATCTCTTCTTTAGTTCTTTCCGAAATTAATATATTAGCGTCCACGGCAACACCAATGGATAAAATTACTGCNGCTGCACCAGATAATGTTAANGAAACAGGAATTAACTTGAATACGCCCAATANAAGTATGGAGTAAAAAATCAGTGAAANAGAAGCNACTATTCCAGGAATTCGATAATAGAGAATCATGAACGAAAGAACTAAAATCATTCCTATGCCACCTGCAATAAGACTTTTTCTAAGTGAATCAGATCCTAATGTTGCATCAACATTCCTCTCTTGTACCAATTTTAAATTCACAGGCAATGCTCCAGACTTAAGTTGAATAGAAATTGTTTTCACAGTTTCAGAATCGAATGAAGGACCTTGTATAAAAGCTCTACCACCAGAAATACCAGCACTAACGCTTGGAGCTACAAGGGGTTCACCGTCCAAAAATATAGCTAGAAGATCTTGATTTTTAGAAATTCGACTGGTGATATCATAAAANTCATCAGCTCCATCTTCATCAAAAACAACTGATACAACTGGTCGCGCTATACCGGGCTGAACGTCTGGAAATGCATCAACTAAATCTTTTCCGGAGAGCGCAACAGCTTTGTCTTGATAATAATCTGGNACCAAGCATCTAANATTAATCCATTCCTCCATAGATAATTCATCTGGTGGCCAAAATTCCTCTGAATTTTGATTTTCAACNGGCATGCAGTCTCTTTCTTTAAAAACCAATTGGGCTGTCTCTCCAATTAATTTTTTTGCTTCTTCGACCCCACCTGAGACCCTCCAAGATGATACTCCACCNGATATAGTAGCTTGAAATAAATTACCAACAATTTCAAAAGGCGCCCCAAGTACTGCAGTATCAGCTTCATCTAGGTATCTAAAATCAACCCCATCTTGATCGGGCACATAATCATGAAAAGTAACTTTGAAGACTCCTTGTGACAGATCTTCAACAGAGACGTTTGACTCACCGGTNAGGCTTGCAGCAGACTCTATTTGTTCAATGGATGGAATGTCTTGACTTGTATCTTCAGATTCGCCAGGTACGTAGGCTAAAATAATTGACAAGGGGTATATAGCATCCAATTTACTCAATAAAATGTTAGCGTCATTACTACCATCATTGCCCTTTATTTTTGGTCCACTAATTACATAACTACCTTTAAAATCTTCAAGTTCTCTAATAGAAAGATCTTGATAGCCTAATTCGTCAACTATAAATCTATTTAAGTCTTCTAGTGCAACCTGCCCTGCTATAGTCAAATTAATATTAATCTTCTGTAATCCTGGCAATTGCACCAAAATTTTTTCTGGTACATCTGCTCCAGAACCCACTAACTGAACTGAAGGTTCTGCAATTCCAAAGGCATTAACACGCTTTTCTAAAATTCGGCGGGCACCTTCCATGTCGTCAGCACTTAATGACGATCCTTCATTGGGCTCGGCTTCATAAACAAGGTGTGTACCACCTTTCAAATCAAGCCCCAAAGACAAACCTAAAAAAGTGCTAGGATCACCTCGATTAAATTTAAATCCTAGAAAGTCAACATTGATTACTTGAAACGATATCGAGAGAATTGATATTAACAATATAGCAGAGGCGATTATGACTGTCCTGATCTTTATCATCTAAATATCTATTCAGCTTCCTTCAAGATATGCGCCCTACTTAAAGCTTCTTTTAAATCTTCAACTTTTATTTTGGTATACAGCTTCTCGTTAAATTCTGAACCCTTTCCTTCTTCTGTCACATCTACTGAGACATTCAAGTCATGGCTATGAGGCCTATAATCTGGAACAGATAAACTCAACATCTCGTGTTCTTTTAAATGGTCTATAAATAGAATCCCATTAAGGTGATCAATTTCATGCTCTAAAGCCTGTGACAACAATTGTTCTGCTGTAATTTTTATTTTACCACCCGCTTCATCGATATGTCGCACTGTAACTGACACTGATCTATTAACTATTCCCGAATACCCAGGAAAGCTAAGACATCCCTCGCTAACCTCTCTTCGTCCTGATTTGTGTAAAATCTCTGGATTTATGAAAACAGACATTTCTACTTGGTCTGGGATATTTAAAACTACGATCCTTTTTAAGACTCCTATTTGATTTGCTGCCAATCCTATACCTGAAGCTTCCAATAAAGTGTCACGCATATCTTTAATTAAGCCCTTTACTTCATCATCAATATTTTTCACTGGAATTGCTCGCTTCCTCAGTAAATTATTTGGAAAAGTAAGAATTGGGCGCACGGTCATACCTTAGCTTCTTCTTTCTTTGATTCTCGCACTCTTTCCGGATCTATCCCTCATATAATATATCCTAGCTTGTCTGACTTTCCCGCTTCGATTTAATTTTACTGATTCAATGGTAGGAGAAAAATAAGGAAAAATTCTTTCTACACCTACTCCGCTAGCGATTCTCCTCACTACGAACGTAGCAGTTAGTTGAGGAAGCCTAGTTTTAATAAATCTACCTTTTATTACGTCACCTTGAAATGCTTGAGTTCTTTGACGATCACCTTCAACAATTCGTAAGTTGACAGTTATATTGTCTCCTGGTCTAAATTCATCAAATGCTAGAGATTTCTTAGCATCTTCTTGTACTACTTCTGCATCCGGTTGGTCCACGGCCTCTTCTTCAGTCTTAGCATCTTCTTGTACTACTTCT